>JANRMB010000090.1:0-2329 GCA_033761985.1 Candidatus Sumerlaeia bacterium
ACGCAAACCGCTCCACACGGAAGCTGACTAATCGCGCAAACTGCCGCGCAGCACCACCGCAACATTCAAGCACCGCCCTGCATCCACGTGGGGCGGTGCTCATTTTTACCGCACTGTTCTTTAGAAAGCCGTTAGGAAGAGACAACCCCATTGCATCAATCCCCAGCAGTTGTATAGAAACACCTAAAGTGAACATCCCATCAACCAGAGTAGAACAAATGGGAGTTCAGGCTGTTGGCTCATGACGGAACAGGATTCACGGATAACTTCCCGGTCACTTGAGGATTCCGAAGCTCCCTGGCTGAAACCTGGGACAAAGGCCCCGCGCTCCACAGAACCCACCACCGGTTCCGAGGCGCCACCCACTCTGCACGAGCCCTGGCAGCAATACGTTGGAGGGTGGCAAATAGCCATTCTCCTGATCACCCTCTTCGCGGCGATTCTACCGGGTCAGCCGATTTTGAGTCGGTTCCTGCTCCTCGTATTTGGAGGGGTGGCGCTCTTCCTTCTCACCCGGAAGGAAACCTGGAAGGACATGTATTGGCAGGAAAAATGGCGCCGCCGCGATCTAAAGCGCCAACTCGCCTTTCAACAACCCCGCGTGGAAGAACTGGAATCCCAGTTGGAGACGTTTCACCGCACCACTCTGGAGGAACTCACCCAAGCAAAGGAGGTTCAGGAGAACCTTCTCCCCCCCGATGAAATGGAGCGCCCCGGAATCCGTTTTGCCATGCACTACCGTCCCTCCGTTTCCGTGGGGGGTGATTTATACGATGTAATTCCCCTGACCGAACGCTTCACCGCCTGCTACTTGGCCGATGCCTCGGGCCACGGAGTGGGTGCCGCGCTCATGAGCGTGATGCTGAAATTCAACATTGAACGCCTGCTCGATCACCTGAAGGTGGCGGCGGAAGAGGACCTCCTGTGCGAGGAAGTGCTGCAGCATTTCATGGCTCAACTCAACAACGCCCTCTCCAAATCGCTGCAAGGGGGGCGGTTCATCTCCCTTGCGCTCGTCATTGTGGATTCCCGGAGCGGAAACGTATGGGCGGTGAATTGTGGTCACAACCAACCGATTCATTACTCCAACGCACATGGGGACACCCATGAGTGGGAAGTGCTCCCCAATCTGGTACTGGGCATCATGGCGGAAATGGAATTCGAGGTGAACCGGTTTGCGCTTCAACCCGGTGATAAAATTGTTCTCTACACCGATGGCATAACCGAGCGCACAAACTCAGCCGGCAAGGAATGGGGGACGCACAATCTTTTGCACATTGTGCGGGAAAACGCCCACACGGAACCCTGCGTGCTGGTGCGCCACGTGATTTTGGCGAACAAAACCTTCGCCGGTGCACAGGAAGCGGAGGATGATATTGCGGTCATGGTTCTGGAATACACAGGTAGCACAGACTTAGGTGTTACCTCCTAATCGTTTGGGGTGTTAGGGGTAATCCCCACACAATCCCCCGAAACTCCAATTTACCCGAAGAATGGTCTCGCGGTACAAGGACCCATGAGTTGATTCCGCCAACCGGGGTGCCCCATGCGCGACACGATGCAATCCTATGATCAAGTTCAAATTCCCCAGGAGTTTCTCTGCCTGCCAAGGCACTCTTTTGAGTATGATTTGGTGGTGATTGGTTCCGGGCCGGCGGGGCAGAAGGCGGCAATTTGTGCGGCCAAGCTGGGCGGGCGGGTGGCGTTGATTCAAAATAATCCCGAACCCGGGGGGGTGAGTCTCAATACGGGGACGATTCCCAGCAAGTCCTTCCGGGAGGCGGTGGTGTATCTTACAGGCTATCGGCAGCGGGGGTTCTACGGCGAAAAATGCCGGATCAAGGAGCAGATTCAGGCCAATGATTTGGTGGAGCGCACCAACAAGGTGATTCACCACGAACGGTTGGAGCAGGCGGAAAACCTCCGCCACAACAACGTGGAAATCATCGTGGGGGTGGGCGCGCTGGAATCGCCCCATGAGGTTTCCGTGGTGTTGCGGGGAAGTGGGGAGCGAAAGCTGCTTTCGGCGTTCCGGATTGTTCTGTGCACGGGGACACGCCCGCGACGCCCCGCTGATGTGCCGTTTGATGAGGTGAACATTTTTGATAGCGATGATGTGTTTGGGAAGGATAACCGCATTCGCCCGCTGCCTGATAGTATCATCGTTCTTGGCGCGGGGATTATCGGCATTGAGTACGCCAGTATGTTCGTCGCTCTGGGTATTCCCACGATTCTGGTGGATAGTCGGCAGGATCCGCTCCGGTTTGTGGACCACGAAATCGCCGAGTTGTTTTATGAGGCGTTGCGGAATGAGGGGGCTCAGTTGTTG
>JANRMB010000091.1:0-2666 GCA_033761985.1 Candidatus Sumerlaeia bacterium
CCGGCAAGGGGGCTGATACTCCCGGCGGTGTCGCCGTCCATGGTGGCATAACCCACGGCGCACTCGCTTCTGTTTCCGGTGGCTAGAAGGAGAGCCCCACGGGCGTTGGCGAGCATCCAGACTCCCGGAGCACGAACCCGACTTTGAATATTCTGGAGCGTAAGATCGTCCTGCTGCCAATTGAGGGGGCGCCCAAGGTGAGCCTCCACGTTGGAGCGGCAAAGGGCCACAAAGGCCTCCACATCCCATTCGGAATGAGTTGCCTGAAGTGCCTCGGCGAGAGACCTTGCCGCGTGGCGCGTCACGGGTCCGCTGTTCGCGGTACCCTGATAGACCGTATCCAGCAGCCCCACGGAGAAGCGGGACCAATCCAGAGCCAAACCGGGGAGTTTTTTCGCCACACCTTCCTCACCGAGTTCGTGCTTTGCCAGTTGAAGGGCATGGGCCGCCAATACAGAACACGCGGCGGAATCCGCTCCGCCACTCAAACTCACCACAAAACCTCGGCTTCTGCTCTTCCGGAGGTAATCGAACAGCGCCAGACTTTCCGCCTTGGTGAATTCCTCCTCCTTGCAGAGCAGTCGAGGCAGCGGGTGCGCCACGCCTCCTGTTTGTGCTTTGGGCCACGCGAAGGGGACGGGGTGAATTCGAATGCTGGAATCCGGGGAGTACAAACTGAAGATCCGCTGACGGTGAGCCCGGAGAACCTCCAGATTCAGCGTCGCGGTGGTAATGGCCTGTTCCCGAAAGGTGAACCGTTCGCTCTCCGCCAGTAACTCTCCCCCGCCGAAGATCAGGCGCTGACCATCAAAAATCATGCGCCCGCTTTCATTTCCCACCAGGTTGGCGAGCAAGTAGGCACAAGCGCAGGAGCGCGACCCCTCCTGGGCGATGCGTTTACGCACCTCGGACTTCCCAAACGCGAAGTGGCTCGCAGTCGGGCATACGGTGATATCGTTCCCCACGCGGGCATAGCGGAAGGCCGGGCGTTCCAACACCCAGGCGTCTTCGCAGATTTCCGCTCCGATGCGCACTCCACCCAAATCAAAGACCACTTCCCCAAACGGTACCGCTTCGCCGAAGGGGCTTACCTCCACCACGCGCCCCTGCGCCCAAGGGCGGAACCAGCGCGGCTCGTAATGCACACCATCCCCCGCCAAGTGTTGTTTGGCATAAACGCCCACCAACTTGCCATCCACCAGGAACGCCACGGTGTTGTAGAGCCCTTCCTCCAACCGCCAGGGAAGCCCGACCACCACCGCGAGGCCTTTGGTTTCCGGCAACAGGGCACGCAAACTTTCCAGTGCCGCACGGCTATGAGCCGGGGAATGAAAAACATCCTCGCAGCCATATCCCGAAAGGGAAAGCTCGGGAAACACCACGAAGGCGGCCCCCTGAGCGCGCGCCTCACCCAACGCCGAGATAATCCGCTCCCGATTCCCCCGCCAATCCATCGGCAGGGTGTTCAGTGTGGCGGCGGCGACGAGGATTCGTTGGGGAGGTTCAAACATGGCGAGAAAACAAGAGAGATGATTTGGTAGAAAAAAGAATCAAGTATGATACCACAGAGAGTAAAAGGACGAGAGGCGTTTTTCCGAGATCAAGGCGCGAGAGACGAAAACGACGAAGGCGTAGCAGAGCTACGGTGAGGAGGCTTGAGTCGAGCAGCAACACTGAGGTCGGGAAAACGGAATCGTCCTTCAGGGGCATCAGCGGCGTACAATCCTCTTCATAAACTCCTGCCCTGCAAAAATCACCAGCAGGAACAAGGCCGCGAAGAAGCCCAGAATCGCGATCAACACGGCAGCAGCCTGCTGAACATACGCCGGGTGATTATCCGGCGTGGGTGGTGAATACGTAACACGGCCACCATTCAGCGAAGTCGAGCGTTTGCGCTTCGCTCCCAACGGGCGCTCCTCTGGAAGCACCCCCTGATCCTCACGACCATCAGCCAAATCCACGGCGGCTTCGCGATTCAACGCTGCACCGGGAAGTCGCACCTCGTGCTCCATCGACGGCTTTCCTTCCCGGAACACCGGAGCACCACACCACGCGGCAAGAGGAGTGATGGTTTTATCCCACGTAAACTGTTCACGGATCAACTCCCGGGCGGCGTCGGAACGCTTCTGAACATCGCTCGGGTGGCTGAGAATACGGCGAATGATGCGCCCAAGCCCTTCGGAATCCTGGGGATCAACCGTCCAACCGCATTTATGCGCCTCGATGATCGGCGCCAGTTCATCGTAGTTGTTGTGAATCACGGGGAGTCCCGCCCACAGATACACGATTGTCCGGGTCGGGTAGGCGAGTTCGCGCTCCAGATTCCGGGCAAAGAGATCGAGCGCCACTCCACGATTCCCCAACAAACCAACCAACTGATCGAACGGCATCACCCCTTGAACGGTGGCTTGGGGATGCTCCTCCAAACGCTTCAACAGGCCATCATATTGACCCCGGGAGACATCGCCGGCGGGGTGCGGTCCGCCGATGACCGTGAGCGATCCTTTTTGCTTTTCGGCCAGCGCATCCAACGTTCCCAGCAAGGCGTTGGAGGGATCCTGCCACGGGAGGAAAAACCCGCTCTGCACAAAAGACGTCAAATCGCGATCCTTCGCCGGTGTGGGAAGACTGGGGGAAACGCTAAACGGAATCACGGGGCAGAGGTC
>JANRMB010000092.1:0-4404 GCA_033761985.1 Candidatus Sumerlaeia bacterium
CGGTGGTCAGGCGGTCACCACACTTTCCAACGGGATTGAACAAACGCAACGGAGCATGCTGGAAGATTATTATCACAGTATGGATCAGTCGCTGGGTTTCTTGAAATTCGAATTGTTCAGTTTGAATACACGGAATGTTCCCCTGCTCCATGAGGCAATTGAACACTTGAAAGCCTCTGTGGAAGTCAATCCCGGAGACCCTACTCCGATGCTGACGTTGATGCAGTGGGCGACAAGATTTACTCCGGGGGACAGAGAACTGCCCGCTGAGATGCTTCGCCGGCTTTCTATCTTTCACAATGAATCAGTGAATGGATCTGCCCCCCTCTATGAAAGAACTTTGTTTGATTATGTTCTCAATATGCAGGAGATTGGTTCCTTCGAATTGGCGTATCAGCGGATGTCTATTGTGCAGGAGCTTGATCCCCAGAACAGTCAATATACTTTGGCTTTGGCGCAGATGGCCCTCTACTCCAATCGCTTTGAGGAAGCCCTGCTCTTGAACAGGGTAGTACCCCTGCGGGATAACCCCAACGCACGTTTGCTACGGGGACAGGTCAGCCTTCGTCGTCAGCAATGGGCTCAAGCATACGAGGATCTCCAGTCGGAGCGTGTGAATTCCCGGAACATCTCAGAGGATTTTGCCAAGCGGTTGGAGGTGATTCGCCCCCTGCTCCGGATTCTTCTTCTCCCCGAAGAGGATCAGCGGTTGGAATGGTATCAGCACCGAAACCGGATTTTGGCTTCGCCCAACAAGCAGGAGTTGCTTCTTGCTAATGCACGTTCGCTGTTCATCGATTTCAATCTTCCTGAGCGTGCTCTGGAGTACTACGAGGATCTCCTCGGTTCTGGCGCGGAACTCCCTCCCCTGGAGAAAGCGGTCATGGCTCAGGCCTTCCGAGCCCGCCACTCTGAAGCAATCAACCAAATCCGGTTGGCAATTGTGAACGCCAATCAATCCGGTGTTCCTGAGTCCCAATACCCGCGATTGACTGATCCGGTGGTTGTTCGGGATTTGCAGCGAGCCAATGACTTGGATCGGGAAGCGATTAAGGAATTTCAACTACATCAGGTTCCCAACGAATTCTTCTATTTGGAAATGAACAATCGGATTGAGGAAACCAACTTTGTTCTGGGAGCACCCTGATGGGGACACAGGAACAATTGCTCATCGTTTGCGACCAGCTCAATCCGGCCCTACTTTCGAACGCGGTACGCCTCTTTTCACCGAAGCAACAAGTGGTGTTGCAGTTGGCTGCGGATATTCCCGGAGTGTGGAGTGATTACGAGCCCGGGTATGAATGGATTCGTGTGGGTTATCCGAGTCAATCCAGTGATCCCTACTTTCAATATCGCAAACCGCAGAAGGGAATTAAAACCGCACTGCACCATGTATTGGAGCGGGTGGCGTACATCCGTGCCATTCACTGGGTGTATTGTGCCGAGCCAGAACTCGCCGAGCCCTTGCGTGTGGCGCTGCGTCCATTGGATGTCCGTATTGGGTGGGGACATCCCGGTGGGGGAGGAGTCTTCGCGCGACCCTTCTGGCTTACACGCACCACACTCGCCCGTGGGTTGGCCTCTGCGCCACCCTTGAGTGACACTGGAGCAACCGAATGAATTCCCTGCTTCAGATTCCGCAACGGTTGCTTCAACAAATCTCCGAGCGTTTTCCGAATCAATTCGGCAACACACCCTCTGCTTCACAATTCCATGTAACGGCTTTTCTGCTTCTGCTCTTTGCGGGGTATCTGGCGTTCAGCGGCATCATGTTATTGCTGTATCCGGATCTGGGGCCAAAGTTGGTGATCGCGGCTTGCGGGGGATTTACGCTCATGTGGCTTGGGCCTCGAGTCACGTTCCCACTCTACTTCGCCACTTGGTTCAGCACAGCACTCCCTGTCCCCGGGCTTCCTGTGTCGCTCAACAGGGCGCTTGCGGCGGCGATGCTTGCCTCGTGGTTGGCGCACTGCATTCGCTTTCCGTTGCGTGTCCCCCGCTTCCCCGGGGCTTGGTTGTTGATGGTGATGACCCTTTACGCCGTAACCCTCAACATCCTCATGAAGGATACCACCTCACCGGCAAGCATTCAGCAGGTGGTTTACTTCATCATGGGGTTGCTGGTGTTTTCGGTGTACAAAACCAAGGAGGATTACCTGCAACTGGCCAGAGTGCTGGTGATGATTACAGCAGTGATTACCAGCGTGGGAATTGTGGAGTTCATTCTGCGGCGCGAACTCTTCGCCTTCCTTAGCGAAACACGGATTACGGCAACCAACATCCGTATCAACGGGATTTCCAAAAACGCGATTCAGTATGCCTTCAACGCCACCTGGGCAATTCCGTTGGCGCTGGTGTGGCACATTCAGGCGCGTACCAGGCTTTCCAGCCTTCTCACTTTGGGGCTGGTCATTTATCTTCTCACGGCGTGTTTGCTCACGTTCAATCGGCAAACTCCCATTATTCTGGGGGCCATGATCTTTGTGGGATTAATGCTCGTTCGCTACAAGTATCGGATTCGCCTTCTTGCTGTGTTTCTTCTCATCACGGCGGCCATTACACCGTTTGTGGTGGGGAAAATTCTGGAGCGTTACAACAACATCGGCGAAAGTCGTCCTGATGTAAGTATCGCTGTGCGGGCCGATAAATTTCGAGTGGCGCGGGAAATCCTGCGCGATCACTGGGTGCTGGGAATCGGCCTCAATAATTTCAAGGATTATTGGTTTGAGTACAAACCCCGAGGTGAGTTGTACCAAATTCACACCGACCCCGAACACGAGTACTATATTGATCTTGGCTACATGCAACTGCTCACCGAAACCGGGATCGTGGGCCTGCTCGCCTTTGTGGCACTGATGGTGATCTCAGCGGGCACCTGGTTTGTGGCTTGGTGGCGTTCGTTGAAAATCCCCGATCCACTTGTCACGAATATCCTCGCGGCGTTGGCCATGAACTTCACCCAGTTGCTCATCTCCAACCTCATTCAGGACACTTTTTATACTCCTCACACCTACCTCTTGTTCTTCCTGTTTTTTGCTGCTCTCGTCATCGCAAAACAGGAAGGACGTTATCAACAAAACGGGGACGGAGTTTCCCCAAGCCTGACCACTTAGAACGTGGTGCGGTTGAATTGCTTGGCGTTGCGAAGCCCTTCCTCAAACGGCGGCGTGATGATTCCCACCTCGGTGATGATGCTGGCAATCAACTCATTTGGTACCACATCGAACGCTGGATTACGGGTCAGTGTCCCCGTGGGTGCGGTGGAGACGCCACCCAGTGTGGTGATCTCCTCATGTGCGCGTTCTTCAATAGGAATTTCCCGACCAGTTTGAATAGAAAAGTCCACGGTGGAAAGAGGCGCGGCGATGTAGAAGGGAACGCCAAAGTATTTGGCGCAAATGGCGAGCGGCATGGTTCCAATTTTGTTGGCGGAGTCACCATTCATGGCGATTCGATCGGCCCCTGTTATCACCGCTTGAATCAACCCTTGCTGCATCATGCTGGCGGCCATGTTATCGGCAATTAACCGATACTCAATGCCTTCCTGGGCCATCTCCCAAGCTGTCAGGCGAGCGCCTTGCAGCAACGGGCGTGTTTCATCCACGTACACGGTAATCTTTTGTTGGCGAGCCACTTCGCGAATCACACCGAGCGCTGTACCCATACCCGCTGTGGCCAACGCCCCGGCATTACAGTGGGTGAGAATCCCTTTCACCTCGGAATCAAACAGCGCCGCACCGTAGGCAGAAAGCTTGGCACAACGGTCTTCATCATCGGCATGAATCGCTTTTGCGGCCTTGAGGAGTGTTTGCAATCCTGTTTCCACACCGGCGCCTTCAGCGATGCCTTTCACCACATTCTTCATGCTATTCAGTGCCCAGAACAAATTCACGGCGGTGGGGCGGGAGGTAGCCAAGTAGTCTGCCACTTCCACAGCGGCCTGTTTGAGTTCCTGAATTGTACGAACATTTCGACGATTTACCCCTAGGTAAACACCATAAGCTGCTGCTACACCAATCGCCGGCGCTCCACGTACCGCCAATCGTTTGATTGCGTCCCAAAGCGTCATCTCATCGCCAATCGTCAAATACTCTGTCACATGAGGAAGCCGCGTTTGATCCAGCAGAATCAGGTGCGGTTCTCGCCATTCGATGGGTTTGACGGATTGTTTTTGGGAACTCATGGCGCGGGGGTGTCCTCGGGGGATTGGGAGATGGAAATCACGGCCGGTTGGCGGGTGGGGGCCGTCCAAACGCGGTACTGAAGCAGATGATCAAAAAGCTGACCGTAGGCTTCGGCCATTCGTTCTGCGGAAAAATCCCGGCGGGTCAAGCCTTGTGCGGCCTCCGCCATGCGCCTGGCTTGATCGGGTTCACGATAAATCCTGATGATTGCTTCGGCCAA
>JANRMB010000093.1:0-24292 GCA_033761985.1 Candidatus Sumerlaeia bacterium
CTTTCTACGTACAACCACTCTCCACCATATCCACTCTTCCTGCTGCGATGGGCATCTCCCCGCTTCCTGAGCTTCCGCCCAACGGAACTCCGTTGAAGGGGATTTACGTTTGCCCTGCCGAGTACAAAACAGCGCTTCAACCGTTGGTGGATTACCGGGGACCGGGTTTCATCGTTTTCGACCCCAAGGCCGCCTACGATCATTACTCCTATGGTCAGGAAAGCCCCGAAGCCATTCGCGATGCCATCCACGATTTGATTGCTTCCGCCTCTGACGTGGCGGAACTTCCGAGTATTGTCCTGGTGGGTTACGCCACGTTCGATGCGCGGAATTATCTCGGACTGATTGCCGAACCTCAAGTCCCCACGTTTATGGAGGAAAGTCTCGATTTTGGTTTCACGTTGGAAACCTGTTTGGATTTCCCCTACGGTCTGTTGTTTGGCGACGATGATTTGATCGATGCGATGGTCTCTCGGTTGCCTGCAAAAAATGCAGCCGAGGTAACCGGTATGGTGAATCGCATTCTGGCTCATGCGGCCGCGGAATCCGAGCTTTCAGCCCTCGAACGCCCAGGCGTCTTTGTCTATGACAAGGATGCCGAAATCCTCGTCGATCAAGGGTATTGGGAAACTCTATGGGAACCAACCCTTCGGACTTTTGACCAAGTAACTGTTGCGGAAACGAGCAATGGCTCAGCCGAAAAAGGGATCTTGATCAGCCTTCTCTCTCGTGGACCAAAGGCTCCTTCATTCGTCCTTTATATGGGCCACGGCAATAACGATCGCTGGAGTAGTCAACTCCTCCGCACTCCGGACATCAGTACTTTCACCACCCATGGTGGTTATCCCATGGTGGTAACGTTCACGTGCCTGAACGCCTACTACGCTTTCCCGGGAGCCACGGTTCGTACGTTGGCGGAAAGCTTTATGATTGCAGAGGAAAACAAAGGCGCCATCAGCGTTTATGCCCCGTGCAGCGCAGATGTGTACTTCTTCCAAAAGGAAAAGGCCGAGGCGATGATGAACCGGATGTCTGCCCGCAGGCGCCCTTTGACCATCGGCGAGTGGACGACCCTTGCCCGGCTCGACTTCGCAATTGAGCACCCCGAGTTGGCACGCACCAACAGTGAGTACTTGCTTTTTGGCGATAACCTCTCACCCACAACCATCCCCAGAACAAACACCCAAGTGGATTGGGAGTTTATCCAATCCCGTTTCGACTAAGCTATTCCGCGCCTTCGATAGGCTTTGCCTCGCCTAGATGTTTATGAGAAACCCAGCGATGGGCAGCTTCCGCTAATTCTTGGCGCCCCGGAGCAGATGAAGCAGGAATTTCCGGCCCATAGCTTATCTGCGCCTTCATTCCCTTAAGCCCAAGAAAGTTCCAGAGATGGGGAACGAACTCGTGATCTTTCCAGTAGGCGATTTCTTCTGCAGGGTTGACTTCCGGGTGACTGGCTTCCCAGCGAATCACAACAGGCTGTACTGAAGTTTTTGTTTCCAGCGCGCTTTCCAAGAGTGGGGAACGGAACGGAAGCACTTTGTCGCCCCCTGTGGATGTCCCCTCCAAAAAAGCACAGATGGTAACGCCCGCCTCAAAAGATTCCACCAAGGAACGATTGGCGGTTTGTAGCACGCGAGCACTACTGCGGCTGATGTAGGGGAGATTGATTCCTTTTAACAACCAACCGATAACGGGCCAGGAGTGAAGTTCCGCCCGCGTGACAAACAAAACATGCCTTGTGGCCGCAATCGCGGGGATATCGCAATAGCCCCAGTGGTTTGGCGTCAGGAAAACCGGAACGATGGGAGGTGCAATTTCTCCCTGAACACTAACATGTATGCCAAGCACCCAACAACAGCGCTTCCCCCAAAGCTGAGTGGAGCGGGCGATTTCCCTTTTCCATGCGGCGGGAGTTCTCAACCACGGAGACCGAAGGCCGAGTATCATCAGGCCATAAAGGGTGACACTGAGAAGCCCGAGGAGTTTGGCGATACGAGTCAAACTCCCGGAACGTGGAGAACGGCTCACATGCCGCTCTCCGCTTTGGTGAAGAGTGAGGAGAATGTAGGGACGAGATTCATCACCGGTGTTCCGACTTCCTTCTGGTCCACAAGGATCAGGAAATCGACCGTACCAAAGGCGCGGTCGATGGCGGGCTCGGAGATTACTTTGCCCCCCATAGTGAGGTACACGCCAAAGAGTTTGGGAAGTGGAATGGCTTCACCCAGCGCCGGATCATTTTCACGGGATAAATCACCACAAGAACACGAAGCAAGCGCCCGAAGCAGATACTCCGGGTGGAGCGCCTGCCGTTGGCGAATCATCTTCAAGGCACGCCAACCATCGTCGGGATCGTTCGTGGTGATGGAGCAGCAGCCGAAGAGATAGCGGAGGTTGAAAATCTGGAGATACGCCCGGATTCCACGCCACAACATGGTGATGGTTTGGAGGGAGCGATGTTCCTTGATGATACAGGCGCGCCCGCACTCCAGAAGTTCCTCCTGAAGAGGAAGAAGGGGAGCCAAATCATACTCAGAGGCGGAATAGAGCCCAATTCCCTTGAGGGCATGGGAGGCGGGTTGTAGGCGGTATGTTCCAATCATCCGTTGGGTGGCGGTTTCCCAAATCACCAAGTGATGCATCTGGGAATCGAAGGGGTCTTCATCGCGTCCGGTGGCAAGGGAGGTGAGAAGGCCTTCTTTCATTTCCAAATTGAAGACTTCAAAACGGAGGCGCAGCACCTGATCCACGGAGCGCTCGCTGATGGCGAAACCCACCTGATATTGTGCATTTCCACGTTGGGGAATAACGAGGAGATCGGCCCCTGTGGAGGAGGAAAGTCCCCTCTTGGGATCAAGAGCTTCCAGTCGAAGAGGCTGGAGTTGGAGTTGTGGGAGAGAATTCAATTCAAAACTTCCATAGTTGTAACGCATTTAGGCGTTGGGCGGATAGGTTTGGGAAAGGTTTCCGTAGGAACGATAGTCTTTCCAAAACTGTTTGACTCGGATAGGCTGGGCACCGCGTTGCCGATTCAACCAACCGATTTGGAACAGATACCGAAACTGCAAAAACAACGCGCTGTAGGCTTGCCATAACGTTGTGTTTGCATCCCATATATGGGTGGATTCGGCACTTGCTCCGTTGATTTCGACAATCTTGAATTCCTCACCCGCCTGAAGACGTTCAAGGAGATTGTAACGAATATCAAAACGACCGAAATAAAATCCGGGGATGTTTCTCCCTATTTCATCGATCTTTTGTACCAACTTTTGGGTAAGCAAATCTTCCCCATTTCGGAAGATTGCCCCTTGGCAATGATTTCCGGAGAACACTAAAGGAAAGGCGAAACCCTTGTCAAGGACACGCTCCAAGGCCTCCTCGTGCCTTTTCAGGTAAACGCTTGAGAACAGTGAAGCCCGTGGGTCGTTCTCAATCAACTCCCGAAGTGTGCTCACTCCATCTCCCACCACTTTGGGAAAAAGCTTCTGAGTAACAGAAAGTATCTTCCCGTGTTTTTTCCCGGGATACCGAACATAGAAGATTCCCACTTCCTCGTTTCCAAGAGCCAACTCCTGAATCACAACCGTAGCCCGGCTGGGGAATCGCTCGGCGTACTCAAGCCATTGTTCTGGAGTGCGGATGAGTTGAACACCGTCACCACGCTGGCCAAGATCCGGTTTTGCCACAAAGGGGTAGTCGATACCCACCTGTTTGCGCCGCTCCTCCAATTGCTGGAGAGATCTTTCCAACTGATTTGAACGGGTTGGCTTCTTCCAAAGAACACGTTTGAGCATGTACGGAGCGAAACGTTCAGGGACGAGGGAGAGAATCTGGGATTTGGATTCCTTGCAAACGCCGCTGGAATAGATGGAAGGATTGGCGCAGAAAGGGGTCATGGGTCCACCATAACGGGCGGACAACCAAATGTAGTAGGGAATTAATGGAGCGTAAAAGAGGGGGGCGGGCCAACGTTCAAAACTCGAGACCAAGGGCCCCGCTGTCGGGGAGGTAAGGGAATCGGTTTTGTTGGAATCGTCCGATTCCAGATCGGCGGCTTCCTTACGAAGATGCCGAAGCTCCCTCCGGAGTTTTCGGGCTCGGTAGATCACGTAGGCAGTAATTGCAACCGCGAGCAAGGCGATGATCGCCCATTTGGCGGGGCCAAAGACCTGAAGAATCAACTCGCCAATCCAAGCTGTTACGGTAAGCAGTAAAGTCGTCCACACCACGGAGAGAACGGCGGTGTAGAGTGCAAACCACGTGAAGGATACCTTTAAGACCCCAGCGGTGAGGTACGTCGGAAATCTTGCCCCGGGGATAAATCGGGCTGTAAACAGGGTTGGGAAAAGGTTCTGATTCCCCCACGTTCTTCCTCGTTCCAGTTGCTCAGGAGTCAGCCACTTTTTCTTGATCACCCCTTTCCCCAAGAGCCGACCCAACCAATAAAGCCCCATGTCACCCAGGGCGATCCCCAAGGAAAGACCCACCAAAGCGGTACTGAAGTGCATGTGCCCCGAGCCCACCAGCAACCCGCAGGAGATGGTGGTGGGATCTTCCAAAATGAAAGTGGATAGTCCGGCGAATAATGCCTGAAGCACAGGATTTTCGGAGAAGGTGGAGAGAAACTCCATCAAATCATTGAGTTGCATGAACGCGCCGAAGTGGCTTCCAAAAGGAAAGGCTAGTTGGTTTGATTCTGGGAATAACGGTTAGTTGAGGTGGTTGGAAGTAATCCGGGAGCCTTGGCCAAGGGCAACGTGAATCGATGGGGATTTGAATCCTCAACGGGGGCCCAGTAGTGAATCCGAACTTCACAGTGTGATGGATCAACTTCCACTTGAGTAATACTACGTGTGGAGGTGTTCGGTCGTTTCATTAAGGGCGCCCAAGATTCCATTCCCAGAGGTTGATACCTGTGAAAACCGAGAAGATCAAGTTTTTGGGAGTGGTGATGATCTGCAAGAAATTGTTGGAATTCTTTTCGGCGCCATTCGCAAACGGCGGAGGTATTCCAAGAGGAGGAAGTAAACAAATGCACACCCGGTGTATGATCCGTCTGGATCAACTCTCCACGCCCCAGCCAATTGATTTCCCGAATTCCACGACTGGGCTCCACCACCAAAAGCGTGAACGGGGAATACTCCGAGGCATCAAATCGTTCGGCAAGCCAATGAGGGACACTGACGGCTGGTACATCCTTGAGGAGGTTCGGGATAATCAACCCGCGTGAACGCTTGGCAACGAGTGATTTATCTCCTCGGCTGACGGCCAAACGCTCCTGAAGTTGTTCCGCTCCGTAGTTGTTCAGTAAACACGCGGCGTAGCCATGTGAATTGACGCCGATCCAAGTTCCTCCGCTTTCGGAATCCAAAGGCCCCGCAATTCCCGTTAGAATCATCCGGGGTGTAACTTCCGGGCCTCGAGTTACAGACTCATCGCGATTCATGCACACTGTAAAGGAGGAGGGATCTTGGAGTTTGAACTCCACGGTGACAGTGCACATGGTTTGTCGATCAGTTCCCCTCAGCCTTCAGGCGGGACTGATGATTTAGAGTGGAATAGGCAACTCCAATCTGAGGAGCGACACGTGGTGAGTCTGTGCTGAAGGTACCGTTCAATTGAGCAATTAATTTCATCATGGCCAAGTGGTGCATCATGTGGCTGGAGCAAAACAATAGCTCTCGTTCGAGTGTGCTGGGGATGGGTAGAACGGGGACGTTGGGTCCTGGAGCCTGAAGGATCCGAAGTGGTGCTCGAAGGCGCGCCGAATGGATTCCGCGCAACACTTGGGAGAGCGATTCGCAAACCGCTGGGAAAACGGAGGGATCCTGCTCAAGCACCAGATCCCGCTCACGGGCATCGTAATCGATGAGATCATGTGCCATGCCCTTCACCACTTGTGTAAAATGCTCAATCCCATGGCGAACATGCGCCCCGATGGAGGAATGCCCAACGGGTACTTGACGGTACTCTTCGGGGGTCAGAATTTGAACAAGCTTTTGGCACTGTTCCAGTACATCTAGGCAACCCGCGATGACGGGCTCCAAAACTTCAACGGTTCCATTCTTTGATAGAACAGATGGTGTTTGAATAGGCATGGAGAACAAAAAAACTTTCGATAAGAGAACTTTTGGATTATTATTCGGCTATTGAAACTTTATTCAATAGCCGAACGAGGACTTCAATGAATTACTTTACCAGCTTGTTCCAATGGGAATCAGCACTCTGGGTTTGTTGTTTTTCATCTTTTTTGTTCCAAGCTTTCAGGGTATTCCCCCATGTGCCGTTGTAATAGAGAAAAACCCGACCGTCCACAATCTTGTAGGATTTGGGATCTACTTCCACTTTTTCTCCGTCGACCATTGCATAAGCGCACCAACCACCGTAGGCAGGGGAAAACTTATCGGGATTCGCCGTGAACTTTGCTTTGTTTTCTGCTGAACTAAACAGATACGTCACCCCTTGATGCTGAGCGGTAAGGGATTCCTTCCCTTTCGTGGGTTTACCATCAAAGTAGGCAACGGGGTCATACCCATCGATTGCGACACCATTTTTATCGACGTTGGAGTGGGCCCGAAGGTCCTGAGCGGACTTCTGTGTGGTTGGCTGAGAGGCAGGTTTTGTCGCAGGCTGCGTTGAGGGATTGGAAGCGGGTTGCGTGGTGGGTTTGCTTGCCGGTTTTGTGGATGGTTGTGTTGAGGGTTGTGTTGAGGGTTTTGTGGCGGGTTGAGTTTGCCCCACGGATAAGGCGGGAACAACGGCAGTGGAAACCATCAGGGCGAAAGCCAAACGGAGTGAAAATGAGGAAATGTGTTTCATGGAATGTTCCTAGAGGAGAGATTCAAATCTGTAAATTCTGGAATTGAAGTCCAGATAACCGAATGACTGAGCGAGCACCATACTAAGCTGGTACAGCCTGTTGGGAGAATGGTTTGAATGGATAATTTTTCACCCATCAAGAGACCGGGAACAAATCTGCCCCGAAGCCCCAGGAATTTAATTGGGCGTGGAACTTGCCCCCTTCCATACCGTTCGGCACCATGCAAACGAGGCATTGATTTCGAGTGTTTTTTTCCCGCGCAAGCAATTCCCCCAACAACATCCGTGAAATGATTTCGTTGCTCCGGAAATCCGGAGAGTTGGTTGAGATATCCGCACCGGTTTCCAGCGACCAGGAATTGGCGGAAATCCACCGCCGGGTGATTTCTGCAAAAGGCCCGGCTCTTTTGTTCACGAATGTGGACGGCGGCAAGTTTCCCGTTGTGACGAATATGTTCGGCACCACGGAACGAGTGCAGCGGGCATTTGGTTCGCGCCCGAAGGACTTTGTCAGCGATGCCGTCTCCGCCGTAATGCACGCCGTACCGCCCAAACCTTCGGACGTTTGGAAGTACAAACATCTTCCGATGCAGGCGTTGAATTTTCGGCTTTCGCGGAAGCAATCCGGCCCCATCACTGAGGTGATGGAAGCCCCTCGAATGACAGAAATCCCCCTCCTGAAGCTTTGGCCTGAGGATGGCGGCCATTTTATAACGCTCCCACTTGTCTACACCCAAAGCCCCGAGGAAGGGAAACCGAACCTCGGCATGTACCGTATTCAACGGTACGATGATTACCGCACCGGCATCCATTGGCAAATCGGCAAAGGCGGAGGATTCCACTACATGGAAGCCGAGGCACTCAACAAACCGTTGCCGGTTTCCCTCTTCGTTGGGGGTCCGCCGGCCCTGATTCTCTCAGCGATTGCACCCCTTCCGGAAAAAGTTCCGGAAATCCTTCTTGCGAGTTTGCTTCTTGGAAAACCGCTCCCCGTCGTTCGCCGGAAAAGCTGGGTGCATCCCGTACCCGCTGAATGCGAATTTGCGTTCCTGGGTTACGTTCCTCCCCATCGCCGCAAACTGGAAGGCCCTTTCGGCGACCACTATGGTTATTATTCTCTCAGGCATCCGTACCCAGTCTTCCATTGTAAACAGGTCTGGCGACGGAAAGATGCCATCTGGCCAGCCACGGTGGTGGGAAAACCCCGACAGGAGGACTTTTTCATCGGCGATTATTTGCAGGACCTCCTCTCCCCGATCTTCCCGTTGGTGATGCCCAGCGTTCGCGACTTGTGGAGCTACGGGGAGACCGGTTTCCATGCTCTTGCTGCAGCCGTGGTGCAGGATCGTTACCCGCGTGAAGCCATGGCCTCCGCCTTCCGGATATTGGGGGAGGGGCAACTTTCTCTTCAAAAATTTCTCCTTCTCGTGAACCAACCGATGGATCTGAGGAACTTCAAAGCGGTCTGGAAGCATGTTCTGGAACGCGTCGAATGGGAAACGGATCTCTACGTGTTCGGAAACCTCAGTATGGACACCTTGGACTACGCCGGGCCGAAGGTAAACAAGGGAAGCAAAGGAGTGATTCTCGGGCTGGGAGAAGCCAAAAGAAATCTACCTTCTGTGTTTATCCGTTCCGTTCCACCCGGAGTGGGAGAAGTTCAAGTGTATTGTCCCGGTTGCCTTTGCATCGGTGGTCCGACTTTTCAAGAGAACCCCCACTACGCGGCAGAAGTTGCGGCACTTTCGTGCTGGGAGGGTTGGCAATTTATTCTGATTTGCGACAATCCCCGTCAGGCCGCCGCCAGTGACATCAACTTCCTATGGACAGCCTTCACCCGGTTTGAGCCCGCAGCGGATCTCCATTCGGCAGGGAAGGCACTCGTCCGAAGCCACGTCAGTTTCAAGGCACCCCTTGTACTCGATGCCCGCATGAAGCCCTGGTACCCCAAGGAAGTATTCGCAGATCGTGGTGTGGCCGAGAAGGTGGAACAACGATGGAAGGAATACTTCCCCGCAGGTAACGTGGAAATGGGGAGCAGCGATTTGGGAGATTTGACACCTTCCAGATAAACTCTCGCTGAACGACGACAACAACTGTTGCCTTTCGGTTGAGGGAGGATTTATTGGAGCTGACTCCCCGCTGCTGAGGGGGAGAGTTACCTCGTGTCCTCAAAAGATTCCCTTCCCCAATCTCAATCCCCCACCAAGCTCCCCGAGGGAGTTTGGTGGTTGTACTGCTTTCAATCACTGAACGCCATCAACTTCACCATCGCCATGGGCGCTCCGATGATTCTGCTCACCCGCTTCCTTGGGGGGTCGGAGTTGTTGGTGGGATTGCTGACGGCGATTCCTTCCTTGATGACGGTTCTTCAATTAGTCTCCACCCAGCTCGTGGAGCGCCTAGGATACCGCCGAAGCATGATGATTGGTTGGGGTTTGCGCAGCTTGATGCTGCTGTTTGTGGTCCCCTTACCGTTGCTGATGGGAACTCTCTCCCCCGCCGTGCTGTTGGGAATTCTGGTTTTTGCGCAATTGGGATTCAACATCATCCGAGGCGTCACCTCCGGCGCCTGGTTTCCGTGGTTAACTCAACTCATCCCCGATGAGTTGCGGGGGAGATTCATCGGGATGGAACAACGAATCATCAACGGCTCCGCTTTTGCCACACTATTACTTTCAGGAGTTGTGTTGAATTCTGAGGATCCTGCGGCGTGGCGTTACTCCGCGCTGCTGATTTTCGCCACCATTGTTGGAATTGGTAGCTCGTACTTTTTGGGGAGAAGCCCGGATCGCCCTGTACCGAAGAGTGAAGAGAAAAACCGAACGGGGTTGTTGAGCATCCTTCCGGTGGCCCGGCGCTGCTGGGGTGATTCCAACTTTCGCCATACGGTTCGCTACTTGGTATTGGTCAACTTTTTGGTCCTTCCACCACAAGGGTTTCTGATTCTCTACATCAAGGAAAACCTCGGCTATACAACGGGTAGTGCCTTGAAGTTTCAGGCAATGGTAACGCTTGGGGTGTTGCTAACCTCAGTGGTTTGGGGCCGCGAGGTGGATCGATGGGGCTGCAAGCCGGTTCTCAAATTGATGCTTTGGGGGATGATGGGATATTATCTGTTCTGGTGCCTGGGAGCTGCGGGGCTTTACGTTCCCGGCTGGGAATGGATTCTGGCGATGAACATGATCTGGGGAGTTTTGGCTTCGGGGCACGTGGTCGCAGCGGTGAAGTTGATGCTCGGTTGTTGCCCACGGAAAAATCTGACGGCGGAGATGGCGGTTATCCAAGTCTCTCTGGCGTTTTGCACTGGGCTTGCGCCGCTCATGTTGGGGGCTTTTTTGAATCTTGTTCGGCCGTGGGAACTTGCTCAGATGGCGGGAATGACTCCCCGAAGTTTGGCGTTCGCCCTTATCTTCGGCACCAGCGCCTTGATGGCTTACTTCTGCCTGCAAATGGTGTACAAGGTTCAGGAAGAAAAAGCCAGAAGCTCCCGGAAGCTTCTGGCCTATTTGATTTTAGATTGGCCGTTGCGGGTGTTTCAACAAACCCGAAGGTAGTACATTATTCGAGTTTGTTGGCAGTACCGGTGGTAATACCTTCCACCATGAGTTTGAGTTCCTCAGGGCTGGTGGCGCATGTCATGGCGTCGTCGTAGTTGACCAAGTCTGCCATGATGAGCTTGTAGAGCGATTGGTTGAAGCTCTGCATCCCCCAATGCTTGCCTTCCTCAATAGCGGGGAGGAGTTCCAGAGTACGGCCCTCGTTGATGAGCTTTTTGATAAGCGGGGTGGAAACCATGACTTCCACGGCGGGAATCCGGCCACCCGAACGCTTCCGTGGGAGAAGCCGCTGGCAGATGATTCCCTGAAGCCCCAACGCTAATTCCATCCGGATTTGTTCGTGGAGATATGCGGGGAAGAAGTTGATAATCCGCTCAACGGTTTGCACGGCGTTGATGGTGTGAAGGGTTGAGAGAACCGTATGGCCTGTTTCGGCAGCCGCAACGCACGTCTTAACAGTTTCCAAGTCCCGCAACTCACCGATTAGAATCACGTCGGGAGCCTGACGTAACAGGTGGCGAAGGGCGTCTTCGAAGGTTTTGGTATCGAATCCCACTTCACGCTGACTGATGATTGCTGTTTTGTCGTCGTGCAGGAACTCGATTGGGTCTTCAATCGTGATGATATGGCAACGGCGGTTCTCGTTAATGTGGTTGATCATGGCGGCAAGCGTAGTGGACTTGCCGGAACCCGTGGTGCCCGTTACCAGGAGAAGCCCCCGGGGAATCATGGAAAGCTTTTTAATGACCGGTGGAAGGTATAGATTTTCGAAGCTGAAGTTTGGTCGGGTGATGTGCCGAAACACCATTCCAATGGAGCCACGTTGGCGGAAAAGGTTCACGCGGAACCGCCCGACTCCCGAAACACCGATCGCCAAGTCCATCTCAGGAACTGCTTCGAAGGAATCGATTTGATCCTCATTCATCATCCCGTAGGCGATATGTTGCACTTCTTCAATGGTGAGGTCCGGGTAATCCAACGGCCAGATTTGGCCGTCGATCCGAACGTGGGGGGGAACACCTGCTTTGATGAAAAGGTCGGAGGCATTTCGGTCCACCGTTTCCTGCAGGAGGTCATCGAGTTTAATCATCGGCATGGTCAGTAGTCCATAAACGTGTAGCAACGCGGCACACGGTTGAAGTCGAGACCATGAGTAGTTCAGTTGATCATTATGGTCAACCAAGGAATGTTGCGGCTGATTGGCGATGAAAAAGTTAAGGGTTTGTGACGGGAACCCCTGAAGCTTGATTGTAGGAATTCTGGAACTCTTCAAGAGCCTTGAGCATAATCACCGATTCGAAGATGAGAAACTCACTGGAGTTCAGGAGTTCGTCTCTGTGGCGATTGATGATTTCCAGGGATTCTGCGGTGGGGATCAGGTTTTTATTCAGGTTGAGAAAGCTGGCATAATCTCCGGTGAGCTGGGAAGGATTCTGAGCCCAATCCGTCACCTTGAAAGGAACTTCTGGATGACCTGATTCCAGTCTATTCCACAACTTCTGAAGTTCGGGATCACCGTTGATGGCTTTGTAATAAACGAGCTCCATCAACTGTTGCTTGTAATACGCATATTCGTTGAGGGACATTTGTTGTGCTTCCATGGCATCCGCCACGGATTTGAATACTTCGCCCATGGTTGCAAACATCCCCAACGCATCCCCGGCACCAATCTGGGGAACATAGTTGGGGTCCTGCATGCTCTTCATCAGTTCGGCCACGGTTTTGTTGGATTTCACTGAGGTATGAATGGCGTCCCGAAGCTCGAAGAAGTCCTCAAACCGTTGGGCATTGGGGGGAGTCCCGGGAGCGGGTTCCACAAAAGCATATTGGGTATTCAGCGCTTGAATGCGTTCGGCATCCTTACCCATTTGTTGCATGTTGGAGGCAAAACCATAGGCAAAATACCCGATGATGGCCACGGCGGCGATAATTGCCACCAGGGCGAATACAAAACAACCAATGGCGATTTTTGCGACGTTGGACATACTGGGGCCTCCCCGAAAGAATGTTGTTTTCAGTAACTATGTTCGTACCGACTGTTTATTCAGGAGAATCAAAAGATTTTGTATTTGATTTCCTGATCGTCCTCATCATCGGGATACTTGGGAAGAGGAGTGTTTCCCGTGGGCTCGATGGTAAAGCCCCGGGTTGGTGGAACATCATTATCCGGATAACGGTTTCTCAGGTCGGAGAGCCCCAAATCGGGCCCACCAGTGGGATTGATTACCGGCCCATCCTGAACATCACCCATCAAATTGGAGAGAAGCCCCCCCATCAGGTGTGCGGGTGGTGGCCCGAGTTCCGGATTTCTCTCGGACAAATCGTTCATCGGCGGAAGCAATCCAAAGCCCCCTGGTGCGGCACCTTGCTTCGGGGTCCCCGTGCTGGAGGATTGGCGGTTGGCAGAAGGATTTTTGCCTCCAGTGGACAAATCGTCCTTACTGAAAAGAGGCTGAAGCATTTGAGCCCGAAGATCGTCCTTCATTACCGCATCGGAGCTGAGTGGCGTATGATTTCGCGCAGGGTTTGCTGATGGCATCTGCTGAAGCGGACTGTTGGGATCCGTGGCGGAGGGGCGTTTGAAGACCCCGGACTTTTTGGGAAGAGGAGTCTGTAGATAGGGTGAGGGGGTATTCCCAAAAACCGGAGAATCCTCGAATTGGGAGGATGCAGCCGATTCCCGCCCGGTAGGCGTTTTTTGTGGTGGAGCAAAGTTCCAGGACTGCGGACGTTTCTGGTCTGATTCCATCGGCGTGCGGGCAAATTTGTTCCGGGGATCAAACTCTGACTCAGCCCCAAACTGGCTTCCAAACCGGGAGTTAAACTCACTTGAACCTGATTCCATAAAGGGCGTCAGGTTAGGATTGGTGCCTACGGTTGTTACCGGTCGGCGAACAATTCCCGACGCATTCTGACGACGGAACTCCTCGAGTTCCAATTTATTCACATCCCGACCACGGCGGCGAAGGCTTGCGGCACTTTCCGGCATAATCAGTTGGGCATCGTACAAGTTACCCTCAGCATAACGGAGCGCTTGCTGAATCCCTTCCTCCTCGCCTTCAAGCGCGGCAAAGGGGATCTTCATATGGCGTTCCACCATCTCCGTATGGGCGATAAGTGCTCCCGTCCAAACGTGGCCCAACGTTGAGATCATCCCCTTCGGTTGAAGCCAATCGGTATGGAACACCTCGCCGATGGCCATCCCCAAGCGCGCATTAAACTCGCCATCGGAACGGGCAAGTAGCTGCTGGGCAAAGACACGGCCTTCATGAGCCCGTTGCTCGTACCAAACATCACCGGTCAAGGCACTTAACTTCTTCAACTCGGGATAGCTAATCAACCCACGAGCCGTCAGTGTGGGTTGCGAAACACTTCCAATGTCGCCACCAAGCGTGCGGAAGTTGTTCTGGCCCAGCATCGAGAAGGGGGAAAAGCTGCTGTTATAGCTCATCCGGAAGGTGAGAGCAAGATCGGCTGCCTTTTGGGATGCCTCCAACCAACGGATGTCACCGGTCAATTCATAGAGAATCATGTAGGCGATGGTGGCGAAGTGGCAATCATCGCAGGTGGGAACGAGTGGTTTATCCTCATGGGCACCGTGTAGAAAATCCTCATCAATGTAATGAAGATAGAACTCACCCGCCTTGACCGCGGCATCCAGATAACGATCCGTGGGGTCCAAATGGTTGTAAGCCGCCATGGCAGCAACCCACACCAAACCGGAAGAACCGCTGTAATCATAAACCGTCCCCGTTTCCAACTCCCAATAGGAGGGCAGCGCGCCATCGTCCCGTTGATTCTTTAGCGCAAAGTGAAGATTGCTTTGAATGGCCCAATGCCACTTGGGATGAAGCGTGGCATTTTGCAATTCCAATCGGAAGGCACGCAAAAGGAAGAAGATCGCCTCGGCAATTGTTCGGCAATGAGCCAAGCCATCCTTGGGACCGAAGCCGGCCTCGGGTGCATCCACTGTGAAGAGTGGCCACAAGGTTCCGCAGGGAGCGAGCTCATCGGTGATACGATTTAAAATTGCTTGGGCGGAGTAAACGCATTCCGGTGATTTTTGTGAACGCCCATACCACAGCAACGTAAACGCTGGAAAAACACCACTCGTCCAACCCACGTGCATTTCATCGGCTTCGAAGTGGGCTCCGTGCCGACCAAATCGGCGGTCGAACGCGCAGGTCTCATGCAACAACATGCGTTCGCGGTCGTAATGCCAGCGCATCATTCCGTCGATGGCCAAACGTTCCGCTTCATCTGACTCCATCCGCAGCGCATTCGGCAGACTCCCGGAACGTTCTGCGTGCAACGCCCGATATACTGGATGCCAAGTAACACCATGCTCTGCGATGGGTATTACACCAACTTTGCAACGAACCACCAGAGGATCGCTTTGGCGGAGTTGTATGAACGTTTGCTCTGGCTCGGTTTTATTCTCATGGCAAAAAGAAAACTTAACAGGGTCTTCAATATACGGGGCGGAGACGGAGAGAACGGGAGAACCCTCTTCCCCACTAATACCTAATGAAGTGATGCCTCGGCCTTGGGGGTACTCCTCCGAGATGGCAACACGGTCATCCGTGGAGATGAATCCCATTAGCGTGTAGGTGGTGCAAAACACCACAGGAAGCGCAGCGCGGTCGGAGCGGAAGTTCCAGTGGTTGGAAACAAACTTCCCAATGTCGCGTTGGATTTCTGAGTAGGAAGGATATTTTTGATCACATCCCTTGGCCTTGTTTTGATTGTAGAACAATCCGGGGATTAACCACTTGGGATCCGCTTCACCGGAAAGCTCCAAATGAATCCCCAACCGCACTGTGGCAACGTCGCGGGTCGATTCCAAATGGCAAACCAGATTTAACCCACCCGTGGAGGCATCGATGCTGATGTCCACGTCGAGACTCATGCGATCATCCAACGCTCCGTGAAAACTAATCAGGTCGGCACGCTCCGGATGGAGCCTGACCGGGGGGACGATGATTTGGCTTCCTGCAGCTTCATCCAACGTGAAAAAAAGCGTCATCATCGGAGTGAATCCACCCGATGCCCCACCCATTCCCAGCATGTTGGTTACTTTCAAATCATCGCGGGATATACCAATCCCACGCTGATTGAGTTGAAGCTTGTAGGGGCCAAGTTCCTGGTATCTTGCCATTACTAACCGCACACTTCCAAAAAAATTGGATCACTCAACTTGATTTCGGCCTGAATACAATCACTGCGAGAGAACATCCGCAAGCCGTAAAGACCATGGATGTTAAGGATTTACGTGCAAATTGCGATTCGGAAAACTCCCGGAATCCCCCTTTAAACAACACGGCCCTCATCGCGTTACGATGAGAGCCGGAAGACTTGGAGGGTATTTGGAGGAGAATTAGTTGATTACTTCAACTCGAAGGTCATACACGTTTGTACCACGGTTTGCGGCGAACACGCGGAGGTTCACCGTATCAACGCCGCTCACATCGATGTTGTCGATGATCAGGTTGTTTTCGTTGAAACGGAAGTCATTGTAGGAGCGGCCGGCAGATACAAACGGGGTAAAGCTACCGTCGTCCTGAAGAACAGACATGAACAACTGACCGAGGAATTGGTTGTGGCTAAGCGTTACACGGATGGTGTTTGCATTGCCAACATTCAAGCGGAAGTAGTCGTCGTCCTTGGAAACAAGGTTTGTATGTGTTTGGTTAAGAGGAAGACCAACGAAGGGAGAGTTCGGTGTGCCACCATTTTCGAAGGCATCATCTGTACCCAGAGGCGTAACGGTAAGAGTGTAGGAATCGCCCACAGCTTCCGCGTTCTGAGCGAACACGCGTACATAAACAAACTCGTTGTTTGTATTGTTCACATAGATGGAGGATTCGTCATCATCCGTGGAGTAGGAGAAACCAACGCGGTAGTTTACGGCGTTTCCATCGGCAACAGTACCGTTGGGGTTCACGCAACGAGAGTCGTAAACTTCGAAGTTGATGTCGCCGTTGGCATGAACGAAGTCCACGTCAAAGCGAAGGTTTTCGCACACATCCATTGGGATTTTGTACCAGTCTTCGTCGTTGAGAACACCGTTCACAGGTTGAGCGATATTGATGGGGGTCGCATTTACAGCTTGGATGACGTTGTTATTAGGCTCGAAGTTATCCTCATTACCATTGATTGCAACGGAGGAAGGAGAAGAGAGATCGAGAACCGTGGGCTCTTCCACAAAGAAGTTCTGGGTAAGAGAATCGAGATCCAAACCGGGGGCGAGTTCAGCAGTACTTACTTCAGGAGACGGGGCTGCTGGATTGGAAAGTGTGAGGTTGTAGAAGTTTGCACCGAGGTTGGCGTTGTAAACGCGAACATAAACTTGGTTCAAACCCGCAACGTTCACGTCGCCTTGAATCACGTTGGTGTTTGGGGTGAAGTTACCACCAATGAAGGCACCGAAGTTGGGGGCATTGAAAACTTGCCAGTACAGTTGACCCAAGTTGAAGTCATGCTCAACACGAACACGAAGGGTGTTCAAACCAGTGGTGTTGACGAGGAAGAAATCGTCATCCTTGGTTACGAGGTTGTTGTAAGTGCCGAGAGCAGTGGAGCGGGCGAAATCGAAACCGGAGTTGAATTCGTTGACATCATCTGCACCGAGGGGATCAACGCGAAGATTGAACGTCCCGGTGTTTCCACTGTTTTCAAACACGCGGAGGTAGAGAGTATTGTTACCACGGTTGTTCGCATAGGTGATAAACTCGTTATCATCAGTGGAATAACCCTCACCGATACGGTATTGGAAAATGCTCAAAGCATTACCAGCCTGACGGCAGCGAGAATCATAAAGCTCGATGTTGATGTTGTTTTGAGCGTGGCTGAACAGAGCGTTCACCGCGATGTTTTCGCAGGTGGGGAACTCCAACTTGAACCAACGGTCACCACCACCGGTGACTTGCAAATCGGTGATCAGCTCATCCACGGGAATGGCGGGAGCATTATAGGCGAGATCCAAAGTGGGGGAACCATCGTTGCGGAAAGGATCACGACCAGCTGTACGGAACTCATCCTTATCAGTTACACCGTCACCATCAAAGTCACCGGAAGCAGCATTGGAACCGATGAAGATGAGGCGGTCTGTTTGGGAGGAAGATTCTGCGTGGGATTCAAATCCGCTCAACGCGTTGATGGTGTTGGTGGCGAAGGGGATGTCAAGAATGTAGGGAGCACCGTTCACGCGAACGTCGAATGTCTTGGTGCTGTAATCGATCCGAAGGTCTATATCATGCCAACGGGTACTGCTGAAATTGGTTGGGTTTGCGGCTCCTACAAATTGTTGGGTTGTACCATTATAAGCACGAACAGTGAAGGTGGAAGCACCAGTGCTAAGGAAACCGACAAGAGCAGCAATGGGGCTGGAAGTGTTGGGAAGAGATAGCGATTGGCTTCCCGCACCAAACCATTTACCGCGGACAAGAACTTGGTTGGAAGTACCGGAGTTCAACTGACCATAACGAATAATGGAGTTGGTACCTTGGGAAACACTCTGAGCACCGGCAGCACCAACAGCACCACTATTCGTGGAGCCAACGGTTGCGGTTCCTTGAACCACTTGCCAGTTATTTTTGTTGTTTAGATCACCTGGGGTGAACGCCACGGGGTTCCCTGTGCTCACAGAGTTCTCGAAGCTGGTTTGATAAAGGACTTGAGCTTCCGCGGTAGCCAGCAGACCTGCAAGTAAGGCGCAAACTGGAAAGGCGAATTTGTTGATCATCGGGATACTCCCCTGTGGATTTTCCTAAGAACTGAGCACGAGTCAAAACCCGGCACGATTTCAAGTCAAGGCTCCTCTTCAACGTTAGTACCGAATTAATCGGAAATAACCTTAAAGTCTATGAATGTTGCAAGTAAGCAACATCCTGAACCATTTTTGCACCTGATTTCGAGTTTGGAGTTTTCAACTCCTGTTCCGAAACAATGAATGCAAAATCTAAACACACCGGGCAAGGGTTCAACTAGAAAATTGCCTAGTAGCGTATAAAAATGGGAATCACCCCACCATCTTGATCATACTCGGCTTCAATCAACCCGGAACGTATCTGAAGGGGCCGCACACCAAGGTGCTTCCGGCCAATCTCCAGCGTCTTACCATCTTCCAAAAGAATCACTGAATTTGGTCCATCCTCCATTACTCCCTGAATGGCCAGACCAATCTCCACCGGATAGACAACCTGATTGGGCGCAAACCTGGGGATTGGAGTTTGTGTCGGTTCTGGGGTCGGAACCGGTGTGGGAGCAGGCGTCGGGCTGGGGAATGCCGTCGGGACAGGAGTTGGCTCTGGAGTTGGTAGCGGCGTTGCAAAGGAAGTGGGTGCAGGGGTTACGCTTGCAGGAGGCTCTTGAAAGTCTCTTTCATCGAGAGCAGGGTTATTCGGAAGTGCCTGATCATTAAAGGGGGATTCGAACACAATCGATGGAACGCTTTGCTTTTCTCGATGTTTGAAGTACAGCACCGCCAGCCCCATCATGAAGAGACAAAACAACAACGCGATGGAAACCAGTAAGATCCCCAGTTGCCGACTCCTGCGCCGAGCTTCTTCGGCCTCCTGCAAAAGTCGACGTTCCCGGGCACTTTGCGCCTCTGATATTCCCGAACCGTCACCGCTTTGTTCACTCTGGCGTTTCCTATTCGCCTTCTCCAAGGCATCGAGAATCGAACTCATGGAGACACCTCCGCTGCAGAAGCAGTCAAGGGATTGCGATACAATCGCCAAGCGGTTGCCGCATCCACCAATCCGTTGGGTTGCAACCTTTGGAATTCCTGATATTGAATCAAAATTCCCTGTAGATTACCATCAAAAACACTCACCACCGGGCGATTGAGTCGCCGACTCAGCGCCTCAACACGAGTCCCGGAATCCCCCACTTTCAACCCAAGCAACTGCTCGGTATCCGTAAACAAAACGCGTAGTGTCACCAGATCGTCCTCCACCGCCAGTTGGGAAAGGACTGTTTTCCCTCGGGCAGGGTCTGCCAGAGTGATGGTTCCCTCTTCCACTGATAGGATCACCACCCACGGGGAAAAGAGAGTGGAACGACGATCCATCTGCGCGAGAATCGGAAACTCGAGCCCCGATGTCCCCAACATGGGCGGCAATTCCAAAGACTGCAGGAAGAAAGGAGGCGTGCCATTCGTCAGGCTTAATGTGGCGAGTTGTTCTTCCGGAAGTTGACGCAACGCCGTGATCTGAGCAGCATCCAGTCGTTGATTGAGTTGCAACGCCAACCACGTGAGAATGCTCGCCGAATAGTGTGCCCCTGATGCACTAACCCGGAAAATACCATCCTGATCATACTGCCATTCCTCAAAAGCCTGTACCGTTGGTATGGGTGATGGGGTGACTGTTGGGGCGGGAGTAGGTGCAAGTGTGGGAAGGGGAGTGGGTTCTGGTGTGGGCGCGGAAGTGGGGACCGGTGTACTGGTTGGCTCCGGAGAGGGCGCCGGGGTTGGCTCTGGTGTGGGAGACGGAACGGCTGTGGGTTCAACGGTGGGCTCCGGAGTCGGTACAGCAGTGGGGACCACCGTGGGGACTGCTGTGGGCTCCGGCAACTGGGCCACCACAGTGGGGACCGCAACCGGAGTGGAACGAGCCTCGGCCACCACACTCTGCTTCTTGGTTTCACGGGATAGATCATAGGCAATGAACCCGATTCCCGCGAGAAACAATATCGCCAAAAGAATGGCCAGGATATTCCCAATCTGTGGAGGTTTTTGGAAAGCTGCAGTGGTGGGTTTCGCCTGCTTCTCGCCGTGCAGCTCCGCCAGTTGCTCGTCGCCTTTGGGAATGAACTGCTGCTGGGGAGCCGACGCCGCAACCGGAGCCCGGGCCGCCGGCTTCCGAGGCCTCGTACCCGCCACTTCGTCGATTGCCTTGCGGGCGATGTCTGCCGTTACGGTGAAGCTTTCCTCCACGAACGCCATCAACAGGGCACGATCGCAAACCACGTTGATCTTTCGGGGAACGCCCGCCGTGTGGCGATACAGAAGCTTGAGAGCCGCCTTCTCCACATGCACCCGATGAACCGGTTTGGCCAACGCAATCCGGTGATCGATGTATTCCGCCATCTCCGATTCTGTCAGCGGCCCCATGTGATAGCGAACTGTTATCCGTTGGTTTAGCTGTTCCAACTGCGGAAGATGAAGCAAATCATCCAACTCCGGCTGACCCACCAACGCGATTTGTATCAGTTTGGTGGTTTCTGTCTCCAGATTTGAGAGCAGCCGAACCTGTTCCAGCGCATCGGGGCTCAACCGCTGGCTTTCATCAATCACCAGCACACAGTTGTGGTCGCGTTCAAACTGCTGAAGCACAAAGGTGTTCAGTATTTGCAACAACTCGCGCTTACTGGTGGAATCGTGGGGCAACCCATACTCGGCGTTGATGGCCTGAAGCAACTCGAGGGCATTCAGCTCGGGATTGAGAATCAGTGCAATTCGCGTGGTTTCCGGATTCAGCCGCTTTAACAGAGCCCGGCACAGGGTCGTCTTCCCAGAGCCAATATCACCCGTAAGAGCAATGAACCCCTTGCGATGGCTGATGCCGTATTCCAAGGAAGCCAACGCGGCACGGTGCCGTTCCGAGGCGAACAGAAAGGAGGAGTCGGGGGTGATGTTGAATGGTTCGCGCTCGAACCCGAAGAATTCCAGATACATAATGGGATGATGACCCAAAACATTACGGGGGAAAGTCAAGGCTTTCCGGAATAGGCACTATTCAGGAATCCAGGGAGTTCCCTTGTGGAATGATTAGCCACAAATCATCCTAACCGCCTATCATAGCCTGTTACAATTAGTAGATTCAACTTATTATCCCACAGCCCTTTTACTCACGCCGAAACCAACTTCGCCCCAATCGTTTCCTTAGGAGATATGGCGTTCCCAACGCTCCGACCAGCGCCACAGCGAAGGCATAAAACCCGTTCAGAGAAAAACCGGATAATCCATTTTTGTTCCCCGTGTCCACCCAAACCAAAAATTTAGGCAGAAACGAAACCCCCAAACTGATGAGAATCAAGAGAGCAAAGCTTCCTGCGAGTGAAACCAGAATCAGCGCCACACGGTTTTTCCACCGTGGAACCAAAATCATCAGTACGGTAAATTGAAGCAGCAACACGGAAATCGGAAGCAGCATAAAGCTCAGAAAAAAAATGAGGTCATAAATATTCTGATCCTCATTAATAAACATGATCCGAATTACGATGAGCAATACCAGATACAAAACCAATGTGATGAAGAATGCCCGACTCTGACGCCCGAGAAAGTACCAAAAGTTCCGCCAAGGATCTTCCGGAGTCAGCCAGTTTTGCTCTTGGATGGTGCGTTCGAAGGCCCCCCGCATCGCGAAGGCAAGTCTTGCCGCCAGCGCCAACGGGATGAGCGCGAAGAAGAGGATGGCGAGAAATTCCAAGCCCATGAAGGCAACCTTTTCGGAAAACAGAATGGCGGCCTGCACCGGTTCCGATTGTTAGAGTTTCTTGCGGACCACCGTAATGCAGACAGGGACAATCCGTTCGCGGTTCCCGGTGTCGCTGGGGATATTAGCCACTGTTGAGGTCAGGCCGGGTTTGAGTTGATCAATGGGGCGCAACCCCTCGATGGCCATGACGCTGCTGCCGCCGCCATCGAAGTTCATTGCGCGGTAGCATCCCAGACGCTGCATCAGGCGGGCGAGTTCCTCCAGCGTGCAGCCGACGCTGTGGGCGGGGTCGCTCCGGCCATCCACCACCACCAGCACCCATTCCTCACGGGTGGTAAGGCCGAGGGCAGTGCGCGGCGCGCGGGACTTGGTGGCATCGTAGGGAAAGCGGGTGGGGGCAGGGCCGTTGGGGCGGAATTCCCCAGCCGCCAGGGGGCTGAACATGAGTTCTTCCGTCAATAGGTGACCATCATGCAGAAGGCTTGGGCCGGCGGCCATGACAAAAGCGAGTTCGCGATCCCGACTCGTCCGCAGGCGGAGCTTGTATTGGGGGAAGCGGGGAGATTTGGGGTCGGTGAGGAAAATCTTCCAAGGGTTGGCAACGGCACCGCGCAGGCGAACAATTGCTCCGCCGAGGGGTGGAGTCTCTGTGCCGGGATAGGAGATACGAACCAGGCCCGCTCCGGAGAAGACCAAATCCACGGCATCACCGGGATCCTCTGAGGGGGGGATGGGGCCATCGAAGCTGCGCCAAACGGTGGCAAGGGCGGAGGGGGAACGGGTTCCCAGAGTGAGGTTGAAGGCGGGGTAATCCTCGATTTGGAGTGTTAAGTTCTCCGGCCCCAAAAGCTCAATCCCTCTTACGCCATCCTCCCATTCCAAGGCGCAAGGGCGTGTAATCCAGGAAGGGATGTGCAGATGCCCATCCGCGTAGAGCGCCCCCACTGGTTGATGCAGAGCGCTGACGCCATCTTCATACTCCTCAGGAAAGTTGAGAAAGAAGCCGGAATTGGTGGCCACCAGAACGTCGGGATCGGCCTGAACCGCAGCGCTGGGTGGATACGCCGGAAGATACCGTGCCACGCGGAGATCGCCTTCGGGTGCATCCACAAAGTGCGGCTTCAAGGTGGGAACCAAGTCCAAGAGATCATTGTTCCAAGTTCCCGCTTCCACTTTGCGCTGAAGTTCATGCAAATCTTCCCAGGGGCCACGGGGGGCACCGTCGCGGGCGCAGGTGAGCTCGCGGGTGTTGAGGAACAGGCGTGGGTGTTTGGTGCCCCGGGCGGCGCGAATAGCTCCGCTTGCCCAAACGGTTTGCCAATAGGCATTATCCACGGCTTCCATGTCCACCATGCCGGGTTGGGCAAAGGCACAATCGGGGCGGATGTGCGCCGCAGCATGGCGTTCCAGCCGCACCACGTTGATGCAGAATCCTTTTGCCGAGCCATCGGTGGCATCGTTCCAAGCCACACGATTTCGTTGCCAAAACACTCCCGGGGCCAGCTTGTGGTTTTCAAACTCCAACATCTCAAAAGAATCCTTCTGCAAAGGAGTTTGCAGAATGTACTCCACCGCAGGTTGATCCAAGGAGCCGGAATCATCCAGTGGTGTGGGGAGGTTGGACTGGCTGCGAAGACTGCGGAGTTGTTCTTCGAAATCATGAAGAGGCATGGGAAAAAGTTTCCTAAAGAAGTTTGGAAAAGGATTGGGAGGAGTTTACTGTGGGAGTGCGTTGGTTTGATGGGCAGACGGTGCCACGTGAAGCGATTGACCGTTAATAATATCAGCTAAATATCCCGCTCCATACCCGTTGTTGATGTTCATGGTGGCAATACCCGGGGCGCAGGAATTCAACATGGTTAAGAGCGCCGAAAGCCCCTGAAAGTTAGCCCCGTAGCCGATGCTCGTGGGAACAGCAATCACCGGAACCTCCACCAAACCGGCGACCACACTCGGGAGCGCCCCCTCCATGCCGGCAACGGCGATGATGACCCGTGCTTTGCGGATTTCCGGGATTCTCCGCAACAATCGGTGGAGCCCCGCGACGCCGACGTCGTAGATGCGCTCCACGGGCGAGCCGAATGTCTCGGCGGTCAACGCAGCTTCCTCCGCCACGGGGATGTCTGTGGTTCCACCGGTCAATACCGCGACGGTTCCTGCTTTTTGGGGTGCCGGATGGGAGATAATACGGCCTATCCGGGGAGCGGGAAAATACTCAAACCGCTCCGGTGCCAAAGGAACACCCGCACCCGAAGCGGTGGTGAGATTGGTTTTCACCTGAGCCGCCGATTCTGCATCCATCCGGGTGATCAAGACCGTCTGCCCGGCTTCCAGAAGCGTACGGGAGAGCTCTGTGATATGGGAAACCGTTTTCCCTTCGCCGAAGATGGTTTCCGGGCGCCCACGACGTTTCACACGCCCCAAATCCAATCGTGCAAACCCCAGATTTGCTTCCTGGGATTC
>JANRMB010000094.1:0-11649 GCA_033761985.1 Candidatus Sumerlaeia bacterium
TCGCCATACAAAAATAAGGTGAGGCGTAAATGGTGATAATCGTGCTCAGAAGAAACAAATATAGGCTTTTTTTCTTCCAAAAATGTGGGGAGTCGGATTCCTTCCGATTGAAGAAGTGTGGCCGTCAGAATCATCAGGACGCAGCAGATGATGTGTTTGTTGTTTCTGAGAAGCATCTGATTGCGCTTTTACCGTGAGGGCATGGGTTTTGGAGCAGAACAAGAAAGACCTTATTCGTTTGAATTAGTTAGGGACAAATCTGCGATCATGCAATCGTTGAATAAAAAAACCGCCTCGGAGTATGCTCCGAGGCGGCGGCGTTTCTTGTGTGTTGGTTTCTGGTTGATTAGTTGTTGCGGCCCGCACCTTTGGCGGCTGCACCGGCTTTGGCGCGTTCTCCGTTCCCCTGGGCGGGGCGTTCGCGGCGGGCTTCGCCGTTTCCACCTTCAGCGTTTTGGCGACGGTTTGGGCGTTCCCCGTAGGCAGCGCCTTCACCACGGGCGGCGCGGCGTTTTTCCCGTTCGGCTTTTTGTTCGGGGGTCATGTTTTTCATGCGTTCCTCCCGCTCGGCTTTGCGTTTCTCAAACTCGGCTTTTTGTTCGGGGCTGAGTTGGTTGAATCGTTCCTGGCGCTCGGCTTTGCGTTGTTCCAGTTCCTCGGGGGTGAGGCCTTGCTTGTTGGGGTTGGTGAAGGTTTTCTGACCGGCGGCAGCTTCGCCCTCAACAGATTGGAAGCCTTTATCTTCAGCGGTTGCAGCGGCGCCAGCGGCGGGCTGGGTGATGTCGCCCTGCTTGAAACGGTTGCCATCGATTGTCACGGTTTGGCCGTCCTTGGTGACGTTGCGTTGCCAATCACGGGTGTTGCCGTTGGGGCCGGTGGTGGTGGTATCGCGGGAGTATCCGTTGCCGGTGGTGTTCTTTGTCCAAACGTCTTTGGAGACAACTTGTTCGCCGTTGGGGCCGGTGGCGGTACGGGTGCGTTCGGCACCGGTTTCGGTTTTGGTGCGGGTGGAATCCACCACGTAGGTGTTTCCATCAGGGCCGATGATGGTGTTCGTGGCATCCACACTGGTTTCCGTGCGTTCGGCCACTTTGGTGGATTGCACGGTTTGGCCGTTGGGACCGGTTTTTGTGGAGACTTTTGTGTAGCCGAGTTCATTCATGATCCACTCGGTGTTGGCGGTGGATTGCTTCCCCTTGGGGCCTGTGGTGGTGCTGGTGCCCACAACGCCGGAGTCGGTTTTGGTCCAGGCTTGTTCGGTGGTGGTGGTGTTTCCCTGGGGTCCGGTGGTTTCGATGAGGCGGGTGCCGCCGTCTTCGGTTTTTTCCACGGCGAAGGTGCGGGTAACTTCCTTGCCGTTCACGAGATAAGTGAGGGTGCGGGTGCTCCCGGGAGTTTCAGCGGCCAGGGTTTCTTCGGTGAGGGTAACGGCTTCGAGTCCGGGACTCACGGGGACACCGCTGAGGGCGGGAAGGGGCTGAGCGGTTTCCTCGGCGAGTAGGGGCGTTGTATGGGCGGCACTCAAAAGGGCCGCAGCGGCCAGAGTGGAGAATACGGTTTTCATGGGTGGTTCACACTTTCCGGTGAAGATGGTGTACAACGGGTTGAGAGACAATCACCGTGCCGGAAAATCTTCCACTGAATTTGTTGAGCTTACGCGAAACTTAATCAATGACTGTACGTTTTGGTACAATCTTGCCTCAGAACTCCGCTTGTTTGGGAGCGCGGGGGAAGGGAATCACGTCGCGGATATTACCGAGGCCACTGATGAATTGCAGGGCGCGTTCGAAACCGAGACCGAACCCCGCATGAGGAACCGTTCCGTAGCGGCGAAGATCGAGATACCACCAGTAATCCTCCACCCGAAGGCCGAGTTCCACGAGGCGAGCCTCCAAGACATCGCGCCGTTCCTCGCGCTGGCTACCGCCAATCATCTCACCGATGCCCGGGAGGAGAACATCCATGGCGGCCACGGTTTTCCCATCGGGATTTTGGCGCATGTAGAAGGCTTTGATCTCCTTGGGGTAATCGGTCAGGATAACGGGACCACCGACGTGTTTTTCCGTGAGCCAGCGTTCGTGCTCGCTTTGGAGGTCGATCCCCCACTTCACGGGATACTCAAACTTTTCTCCGGATCGCTCCAGCAGGGCAACGGCTTCGGTATAGGTAAGACGCTGGAACGGGGCGTTGACGATGGCTTCCAGCCGAGGTTGCACGCCGGGTTCGATGTGTTCGTTGAAGAAGGCCAAATCCGCAGCGCATTCATTCAGGGCGGTGGCGAAGAGGTGCTTGATGTAGGCTTCGGCCACGGCGGCGTCGCCCTCCAAATCACAGAATGCCATCTCGGGTTCCACCATCCAGAACTCCGCCAAGTGGCGCGTGGTGTTGCTGTTTTCCGCCCGGAAGGTGGGGCCGAAGGTGTAGATGTTGGTGAGGGCGCAGGCGTAGGTCTCGCCGTTGAGTTGCCCCGAGACGGTGAGGTGAGCTTTTTTGGCAAAGAAGTCGTGCTCGTAGTTGACCGCCTTGGAGCCGGAGCGGAGCAGCGCCTCCAGATCGAGGGTGGTTACTTGAAACATTTCTCCCGCGCCTTCGCAATCGCTGGCGGTAATGATGGGAGTGTGCACGTAGAGGAAGCCGCGATCCTGAAAAAACTGGTGAGTGGCGAGGGAGAGCCGGGAGCGCAACCGTGCCACCGCGCCGATGGTATTGCTTCGGGGCCGAAGGTGAGCCACCTCGCGGAGGTGTTCCAAGGTGTGGCGCTTCTTGGAAAGGGGGTAATGCTCGGGATCTTCCACCCAGCCGAGAACCGTAAGCGCCGTGGCTTGTAGCTCAACGGATTGCCCTTTTCCGGCGGACTCCACCAAGGTGCCTTCCACGCGAACGCTGCAACCTGTACCCAAATGGAGAATCTCCGACTCGTAGTTCGGCAGAGTGGCTGGTGCAACAATCTGAAGGCTTTTCAGCGCAGAGCCATCGTTGACTTCCACAAAGCTGAAACCCGCCTTGGAATCGCGCCGGGTACGAACCCACCCCTGAACAATAATGGGGCGGCCAAGTGGTGGATTCTGGAAAAGACCAGCGATACGGGATTCCTTGGGGATGGCATTCATGGTGATGGGGGGACCTCGGAAGACTCAGGTGTTATGGGGCTGAGTGCAAACCAAGTGCCCAAGAGTGGCAAGAGGGAGGTGCGGCACTCAGTTACTTGCCAGATTATCTCCAGCAGTTCTCAAGGGCTTGACAAATCCACCGAGGTTGATCGTGATTGGCGGACAATTTTTCCGAAGGTTGTTTCCTATGTATTGGTTTGCGGCGATTTTCATTCCCCTCATGGTTGTGGGGACGTTGATTTGCTGGCAGCTTGGCTGCTTTGATAGTGGCAACGAGCCCCTGTAAATACCAGGACGATTCCGTCTTCCCAATGTCTATGTTGCTGCTCACCGCAGCCTCCCGCAACGTAGCTCCGCTACGCCTTAGTCGGTTTTGTCTCACGCGCCTTGACCTCGGAAAAACGCCTCTCGTCCTATTATCGGATTCTTCCGGATTCATTTAGATCATCGATTTGCCTTCGGCCATGGGGGGAACAATCTTCCCAATAGCGTCCATGCAAACTTTGCATCCGCCAGGTAGTCCGGCTACAACGATGGTGGTGCGCGCTGGTGGCAGGAAAAAGAAGAAATCCTTGGAGACTTTATCGAAGACCGGGAAGTCACGGAGATCCGTGAGATAGAGGGTGGTTGTCATCAGGTTGCCCATCTGACCGCCGCAGCTTTGAACGAGAGCGGCGATGTTTTCCAGAACACGGCGGGATTGCTCGGCAACGTCGCCCTTGATGGGGTGACCGGTTTGAGGATCGAGGGGGAGTTGACCGGAGATGTACAGCATATCATCGTATTTGATCGCTTGGGCATAGTGGCCGAAAGGTTGCGGGGCATTTGCCGCCCAGATGGAAACTTTTTCAGGCATCGTTGGGTTCTCCCGTTGCGTGGTTGGTCTTCACTCGGTGAATTGAAACAAGAGTTGCCGGGCGCGGGCAATTCAGAAAATCAGATTGATGAAGGAAAGGCTCAGAACCGGCTGGCATATGGTGACTCTTTTGGTGTTCCTGGCGTTGTGGTATGGGATGTGGCGTTATGTGCTGACCCCCCAGTATAAGCGGCACATGGCGGAGGTTCCTCTTTTGGGGTCAGCCCCAAACGCTGAGAAAGACTTCCCCCGAGTAGCGGCACTGATTCCCGCGCGGAACGAGGAGGAAGCACTAGGCTTTTCCCTGAGAACTCTGGGGCTTCAACAAGGCGTGGAGCTCATCGTTCTGGCAGCGAACGATCAATCCTCGGATTCAACGGGAGCCATCGCGGACGCCTTGGCCGCGGAGTTTCCTGGTCGGATTCAAGCGCTGCATCTCAACCAAGCTCCCCCACCCGGGTGGATGGGGAAATGCAACGCCTTGCACCAAGCGTATCGACATGTGCCGAAGGACGTGGATTGGCTGTTGTTTTCCGATGCGGATGTGCTTCACGAACCGAACACCTTGGCCCGAGCAATCGCCCATGCGGAGGAAGCCGGGGCGGATTTGCTGACGATTCTTCCCCGGTTGGATTGTTACGGTTTTTGGGAGCATGCCGCGCTGCCGTTGGTGAATCACGTGGGGATGGTGTTTCTGCAGCCGGAGAAGGTGATGGATCCGGAATCCCGTAAGTTTGCGGGGATTGGTGCCTTTACGCTAGTTCGGCGAAGCGCCTACGACGCCATCGGTGGTCATGAGGCGATCAAGGGGGAGATCATCGATGACATGGGGTTGGCTTGGAAGGTGAAAACGGGGGGTGGGCGATTGGTGTTGTGTCAGGATCCGGGGGCAGTACACCTGCGGATGTATTCCGATTTGGGGAGCATTTTCCGTGGGTTTCGAAAGAACATGACCGCCGGGTTGGACAGACCACTTCTTGGGGGAATTTTCGGCGCGCTGTTTTTTGGATTTGTTTATGGAGCTCCGTTGCTTTTTGCGCTGGGGGCATTGGGGCTGGTGCTCGGGGGTTCGATCTTGGGTGGGTTGATTGTGCTGGCAACGACGGGAGCCGTTTGGCACGCGGTGGGCCGATTGTTTGAGGAGAGTGTCGCCGGGAGTTTCCGGTTTCAGGGCTGGAAAGTCCGCCTGGGTTATCCACTCGGCGGGGCGTTGATGGCGGCAACAATGCTGGCCTCCACATGGGAGGGCGCCATCCGCGGCAAGAATACGTGGCGCGGGAGAACTCTGGAGCGGCCCAAGCAGGAGTTACGGCTGATGCAGTGATGTAAGGGCTTGCCTGCGAAGGGCATGTGTTGTTTTCTATTTCTATTGTATCGAAAAGTTTTGTGGATAAATCGAATGAATTTTGACTTAATGGAACTTAGCAAACGAGAGTCGGAAAGAGTGGAGTGGAAGGAAAATGTTGCCGATATTACTGATTTAGCCAAAACTGCCTGTGCCTTTAGTAACGATTTTGCCAATATGGGTGGGGGATATATTGTTTGTGGAGCAAAAGAGATTAAGGATGAGTATGGATTTCAATCGGTACAGCTTTCAGGGTTATTGAGTAGTCAAATCAAACAGATAGAGGGAGAACTGTTGAGTATTTGCCGTCAGCATATTACTCCACCAGTTACTCCGATTGTAGAAGAAATAGAAACGGATGACGCCAGCAAACGAGTCATAGTTTTTGTTTTTGCAGCAACAGGCCAAGCCCACTCCTATAAGCCAAAAGACCATGCACCAGCATATTATATACGGGTGGGAAGACAAACAATAGAAGCACGAAACGGTTTATTCAGGGAGTTACTTGTGCGCAAGGGAACGCTTTTATCTTGGGATCGGCGTACAGCTTCAAATTGCGATACATCAGATTTTGATCTTCTTCTATTGCGGCAGGCTCTGCAAAAAATGGGTTTATGGAATGACTCTACGTCCATCGATGATTATCTTTCGGATACAAGGGCCATCTCTGTTTTTGTTCCTCCATTATTATCCCGGGAGAGCATTACTCAAAAGCTGCGTCCCAAAAACTTTGCATTACTGTTGTTTTCCTCCAATCCACTAAAAATATCTCCAGGTGCCTATACAATCATTTCATTTTATCCCGGAAAAGATAAAACTGAACCAATTTCTCAACGGTTTGAAATCCCGGGCTCATTGATAACGCAGTCTGAAAAAGTTTTGAGTTACCTTGAATCTGAGGTGAGAACCTTATTTAATAAGGAAAGCGAAAGGCCCAACATTATAAAATATCCGAAAAGAGCCATAGAGGAAGCGGTTGTGAATGCTATTGTACACCGCGATTACGAAAGTGATCAACCCACGCGTATCACCGTTTTTCAGGATCGAATGGAAATCATTTCTCCTGGTGGGCTTCCATCAGCAGTCTCGAAAGAAAAGTTTGCGACGGGAAATGCTCCTCCTTATTGGAGAAATCAATCATTGGCATTTTTCATGAACAAACTTCAACTTGCACAGGGTGAAGGACAAGGAATTCCCACCATCATCAAAACGATGAGGGATGAGGGTAATCCAGATCCCATTTTTGAGGTGGAATCAGACTACATCAAAACAGTCCTTCCAGCTCATCCAAGGCATTCACTGTTCGACACAAATCGGAAATAGTGTGGATTACAGTTGGAGAGTTTTTGAAATTTCTTTCAGAGTTACTTACCCCTTCAACACACGTTCCAGCACATCGAGCAGTTGCGAGATGGTGTAGGGTTTGTTGATGAAACCGGAGAAGCCATGCTCGCGGTAGTTGGCGATGATGGGATCCTCCGCGTAGCCGCTGGAGACGATGCACCGAAGCCCGGGTTCAATCTGAAGGAGTTCCTTGGCTGTTTCACAACCGCTGAGCCCACCGGGTAGGGTGAGATCCATCAAAACCAAATCGAAGGGGTTCCCTTTGGATTGGTATTGTTTGAAGAGGCCGATGGCTTGTTCCCCACTCATCACGGTTTCCACTTGGAAGCCGTTGCGTTCCAACATTCGACGGCAAACGTTGAGGATGGCTTCCTCGTCATCCAGAACAAGAATTCGTTTGTTATGGAAAAGCGGGAGGATGGGGGAACTGCTTTTGGTTTTCTTCCGATTGACGGGTGAAGGCGTATGGTGAACTGCGGGGAGATAGACGGTAAAGGTGGTTCCTTTGCCGACCTGTGATGCGACTTCGATGTGGCCACCGTGTTTGGTGACGATGGAATAAACGGTGGCGAGGCCCAGCCCGTTGCCACCGGATTTTGTGGTGAAATAGGGATCGAAAATGCGGGAGAGGTGCTGTGGATCGATGCCGATCCCTTCATCAGCGATAGTTGCTTTCAGGTATTCTCCAGGCTTTAGTGAGGGAAGCTTGGAATCATTCAACACCAAGTTTTCCAAGGAAATGCGCAGTGTTCCCCCTTTGGGCATGGCCTGTTTGGCGTTGATGATAAGGTTGGAGAAAACCTGCTGAATTTGGCCTTTATCCACCAAGGCGTTCCACAGACCATTGGGGATGGCGAAGAGTGGTTTGATGGAGCTTCCAGAGAGATCGAATCGAGCCACTTCCTTGAGCAGCTCGGAGAGGCTGGCGGTTTCCTTGATGGGATCGCCCCCCTTGGCGAAGGTCAGGAGTTGTTTGGTGAGGCGTGTGGCGCGATTGATGGAGTGCTCAGCCTCCTGAAGGCACTCGTAGGCGGAGTGACTGGGATGAAGTTCGGCCAGAGCGAGGGAGATGTTGGCAAAAATACCAGTGAGGATGTTATTGAAATCGTGGGCGATACCGCCGGCAAGAGTCCCGATGCTTTCGAGCTTGTTCATTTTTTCGAGTTCCTGCTCGGCACGGCGCTTTTCCGTAATGTCCTGCTTAATGCCCTGGATGCGGAGGGGTTTCCCCTCTGGTGAATAGATGATGTTGCTGATACTACTGATCCATCGAGTTTGGCCATCGGGGAGCACGATGCGGTACTCAGTGTTGTAATTCATCCGGTTGGCAACGCAGTATTGGAAGTAATCCATGCAGCGGTCATGATCGTCGGGGTGGAGACGGGCTTCGAGTTCATCAATATGGTGAGTTGTGGCGGGATCGAAGGCAAAAATGCGGAGGAAGTTTGGTGAGGCCTTGATGATGCCATCGGAGAGTTCAATTTCATAACTGCCGAGTTTGGCGATTCGTTGCGCTTCATTCAGGATGAGTTCGTTGGCACGGAGGGCTTCCTCGGCACGGCGACGTTCTGCGTTTTCGAGTGCCTGAACAGTCAGCGTGGCCAAGGTGCTGACGAAGGCTTCCTCGTCTGGTTGCCAGGGCCTAATGCCTCCGCGGTGTTCGCAGCAGATCACACCAACGAGTTTACCGCCCATATTGATCCCGGCATCGAGGAAAGCGGTGACATTGAGAAGGGGGAGGTAAGCCTTTTGAAACTCGGTGGTGCGGTGGTCGTGGAGGGCATCGGCGATGGAAAAAATGTTGTGTTTGCGGAGTTCCTCAAAATATCGGGGATACTCTTGGGGATTGAGTTGAGAGCCAACTCCCAGAGGGGAATTGGGAACTGTATCAAAGCTGCTAATACATGTGAAATTGGAATTGTTGTTGGTATTCTTGAGCCAGATTCCGACACGATCAATTTGGAGAACTTGAGCGGCTGTTTTCGTGATAAGGGGGAGCGCGGTATTCAGATCGCCGGTGGTGATGGAGGGTTCACAGGCGAGCCAGGCGATGGCTTCGGCGTGGCGTTGAATACGCAGGGCGTTTTCCCGGAGGAGTTCCTTGTCTCGAATGCGCTCAGTGATATCGCGGGAAACAACGTAGGCGCCGGTGTAGTTGCCTTCGGAATCGTAGTTGAGGCGGGTGTTGTCTTCGCGGTGGACGTAGTGCCCTTTGCCGTGGAGAAACCGATAGGAATAGACGAGGGATTGTGTTTTATTGGCGATTTCGTGTTGGAGGAAGTTTTGGAGGGAGGGAAAGTCCTCCGGGTGAATACGGTTGGTGATATCCTCGGTGGAAAGTCGTTTGCCGGGTTCGACGCCAAGGCCGAGTTGAATGACAAAGGAGGGGGAATAATAGATGAGTTCATTGTGGGCGTTGAAGACAAGAATTCCATCGCTGGTGTTTTCAGCGATGAGTTTGAATTTTTGTTCACTTTCGCGAAGGGCGTATTCGGCGCGCTTTTGTTCGGTAACGTCGATTACAACGGCGTGGATGAAGGTTTTGCGGGGGTTCTTGATGGCACCGGCAAGAACGCGAACGGAGCGAATTTCTCCACTGGCAAGGCGGTGACGGGTTTCGTAATCGAGTTTTCCTTGTTTGATTTGGGAAAGAATTTCCCGGGTTTTGGCTTCACCGAAGAGGTTGATTTCCCAGATTTTGAGGCGGGTAAGCTGTTCGAAAGAGTAGCCGTAGAAGGAACAGGCAGCGGGGTTGGCTTCCAAAATTTGCCCGGTATCGGGATCCATTAGCAGCTTCACGCTGGGGGTGTTAAGGAAGATGTCGCGGTAGCGCTCCTCGCTTTCGCTGAGACGTTCGAGGAGGGCGTATTCTTCGGTAACGTCGCGGAAGACGAGGACGACTCCCGTGATTTCGCCGGATTCAGCACGAATGGGAGCGGCGTTGTCAGAGATTTGGATTTCGTAGTCGTTGGTTTTGCGGAGGAGGATGGTGTGGTTGGCCAAACCGACGACGTTGCCTGTGCTGAGGACTTTGGCAACAGGGTTGACCATGGGTTGGCGGGTTTCGGCGTTGATGATTTGGAAAACGGATTCGAGGGAGAGGCCTCTGGCTTCCTCATTCGTCCACCCGGTGAGTTGCTCCGCCATGGGGTTAAGCAAAACGATTCTCCCGGCAACGTCCGTGGTAATCACGGCGTCGCCGATGGAGTTGAGAATCACTTCCGGTGTGCGCTGCTCCATGTTTTGGTTTCGTACCATCATGTTGTGCATCTCTCGATTCCGGGCTTTACAAAAAGGACCCGGGATTCCCCTCCGGTGTATTCACTTTAACAAAGCCGATGCTTTAATTTTCCATGGGTGGAAGGAGTTGAGCAAGCTGTTTAATACAAAGTGAAAGTGATTGCCGGTGGTTGAAACGACAAAAGTTGTGGCTGCGCAAGGGGTTTTGCTTCGGCTTTTGAAAGCTAACCGATTGCACACCAAAGACATAGGGATTTTGTAGATTTTGGAAAGTTTACTGTAACTTTTCCTCCACGGCGGTGAGCCGGAGGATTTGATCAGGGCCGTTGAGGACGACGTAGATGGCTCCGTCGGGGGCGCTGGTGACGTCTCTTATGCGTCCGCGCCCGCTCAGGATGATTTCCTCGTGGATCATGCGGTTATCCTGAATGGTGAGAAGGCGGAGTGTTTGGTTGGCGAGGGAAGTGGCCAGGAGTTTGTTTTTCCAGAAGGGGAATTCCCCGCCAGTGTAGAAATCGGCGGCGCAAATTCCGAGGCTGGGGCGCCAATACCAGATGGGTTGTTCAAGGCCTGGGCGAACGCGTTCCTTGGTAATGACGCTTCCGTTGTAGTTAATGCCATAGGTGATTTCCGGCCATCCGTAGTTGAGCCCGGGCTGGATGAGGTTGAGTTCGTCGCCACCACGGGGGCCATGTTCCAACGTCCAGAGCGTACCCAGAACGGGGTGGAAGCTCATCCCCTGAATGTTGCGATTCCCAATCGTGTAGGCCGAGGGGAAGGCACCCGGGGTGTTGAGGAAGGGATTGTCCTTGGGGATGGAACCATCGCGGTTGATGCGGTGTACTTTGCCTGCGGGATCGGTGATGTCCTGAGCGCGTTTCTGGTTTCCACGGTCGCCGATGGCGAAAAAGAGGGTTCCCTCGGGTGCAAAAACAATGCGGCAACCGTAGTGGTGGCGGGTGGAGGTATAGAATTTTGCCGGTGCTTCCCACAGGGTTTGTTCGTCGCGCCAAGAGTTTTCGATGACTCTCCCGCGGACAATGCGGGTCAGGGCTTTGTCCGGTTCGGCGGGGAGGTTGTGGCTGTAAGAGAGATAAATCCATCCGTTCTGGGCGAACTCGGGATCGATGGCGAGTCCCAGCATCCCACCTTGGCCAGCGGATTCCACTTTGGGGGTTCCGGTGATACGGGGACCGAGTTGGGCTCCGGTGCGGATGTTGGTGATGGCGCGGAGTCCTCCTTCTTTTTCTGTCAGGAGGGCGGTGTTTTCATCGATGAATTCCAGCCCCCAGGGGCTCTTCATGCCGCCGAGCCATTCTTCCACAAAGACTTCGTAGTCCAGCGTGGTGATGGAGGTGCTGTTTTTGGGTTGGATTTTGTCTTCCGGGATTTCGGGAACGGTTTTGTTTTGGATAAGTTGTACGAGGAGAACCATTTGGTCCTTGGTGAGAGTCTCCGAATAACCGGGCATTCCGAGATTGGGGATACCAGCGCTGATGCTGCTGTAGATGGCCTCCGGGGTGGAGCCATGCTTCCATTCGTCGTCGATCAGGTTGCTCCCGGAACCACCCTGCATTTGGTTTCCGTGACAGTTGATGCAGTATTGTTGGTAGAGGGACCAGGCGACGGCGGAGGAAGCAGGTTTATTTGCGGGTGGCTGAGCTGTGGAAGTTTGATTGGAGCAGGCGAAAGCGGTGAGAAGAAGGAGGATGGGAAGTTTGGATAAGGTAAGTTTCATGAAGGCTCTGCTCGCT
>JANRMB010000095.1:0-12424 GCA_033761985.1 Candidatus Sumerlaeia bacterium
CCTCGCCCTTTACCAAAGTCGCCAAGAGAACAAACCCTCGCTCATGGAAATGATGTGCGCCGAAAGCGATTCCCCGGAGAAAATCCGCAAGGACCTCCAGACGCTCCTCGATCTTCTTTCCACCCCTGAACTCAAAAACTACCTCCCCTCCCGAATGCCTCTCCTTGAGACGGTACAACTTTGGAGGACCCAAAACGACCCCCATTCCCGCCTTCAGGAAATCGATCTCACCCCCATCCCCATTAATCAGGCGGACACCGTTCCACAGGACGCCCAAACTCGTCCCCTCGCCCCGGCGATGAATGATATCCCCACCGTCGTTGAACGCCCCGCCGCTTACCGCCAAACCTTCGCAACGCAACAAACCGCCCCTTTTCGCACGAGTTCCGATTCCTCCATGGTCACGCTCCTCGACGCCACCGTGCGCGAGTCCCTCACCATCGACGACGTGCGACGCATTGAAACACTCTCCCCCAAGCTCCCCTTGGTCGGCAAAATCTTCAACAACCACATCATCCTCGATAAAATGGGGGGTGGCGCCCAGGGCGACGTGTACCTCGCCAAACAGCTTTCGCTCAACCGCTACGTGGCGCTCAAAAAACTCAACATCCGCCGCCCCGAGGACTTCGATCGATTCTTCACCATCTTCCGGGCCGAGGCGCAAACAATCGCCCGCATCAATCACCCCAACATCGTGCAAGCCTACGACATCTTTGCCGAAGGGGGCGATGCCTTCTTCACCATGGAGTCCATCAATGGGAAAACCGTGAGGGAACTCATCAGCAATGCCGGAGGTCCTCTTCCCCTTGATCTCGTGGCCAACATGGCGTGTCAGGCGTGCAGCGCCCTTTCCCGCACCTCGGAAGACAACCTGGTTCACCGCGACATCAAACCCGCGAACATGATGCTCGATCAAAACGGAAGCCTCAAGATTGTGGACTTCGGTCTCGCTGGTGCCGTGGCCGCCTTGCAGGACGTCGGTGGGTTTGCCGGAACCCCCATCTACGCTGCCCCCGAACAATTCGACGGCCAGAACCTCACCCCCGCCGTGGATCAGTATGCCCTTGGCGTCACTTTCTACGAAGCACTCACCGGAGTGAACCCCTTCAAGGGTCAGGGCCTTGCCACGGTGGAAAGCCTCCACAAAACGCATCAACCCCAGAAGCCCACCGTGCTGAATCCGAATCTCCCCCGCGAGGTGGACGCTGTTCTGCTTCGGATGCTCGCCAAAAACCCAGCGGATCGCTTCCCCAACTTCGACGAATGTTATGCCGCTTGGAGCAAAGTTCTGGCGTTGACCAATAAAAAAGCCGGTGCCTTTGCCAGTACAACCGCCACAGCAACACTCCTTGGGGAGACACTCATTCAGATTGGCCGCGAGGAGGGGAAAGCGCTCACACAACGGGGAATGTACCTGGGCCTCGCTTGGATCGCCCTTACCGCCGGAACCATCTTCGGCAACACCGCCCTGCAACGGCGGGGCCTGCACCAATGGCTGGATTTTGCCGGCAACCTCGGCACCGCCATTATGGTCTTCTCGCTCTTCTGTATTTTCTACGTTGCTGCCGCTCGGCGGGGTTGGCTCCCCACCATCGGGAGTCTCCGCATTTGGCTCTACACCCACATCATCACCATGGTTCCGGCCATTGTGCTGGTGCTGCTGCACAGCGGCAACTTTCTGGCCGGCATCACCCCCGGCCCACCCCAGGCAAAGCCCTACATGAGCATTCTGCTCAGCACCACGCTTCTCATCACCGCCATCTCCGGCAGTGTGGGTCTGCTGATCTTCCGTGCGTTGCGGCGCCAGATTCAAATCCAGCAGTTGGGGTTGAGGAAGTCCGGTGAACTTAGCCCCCGCGAAGCCATGATGAACGCCCTCTCCGCCCAGCTTCTTTCCGGCTGGCGACTCGTCCACTACCCGCTCGCCATTCTGTTCATGGCCCTCACCATCCTGCACATCATCGTCTCCCTGCAATTCCGTGGGCTCGTCCCCTGATTCCTTCCTCAAAGGCAACCCACCCCATGACCACCTCCACGAAACCAAAAGCCCTTATAGAGTACCGCACCGGTGTTCTCATGAGCTACATCGCCACCGGGCTCAGTATTCTCCTCTGCGGATACCTCTATTACGAGGGCATCAAAAACCCCCGGCTCTACCTCAGTTCCATGGCCATCAACCACCACGCGGAGTACGGCATGAGCGTGAAGATCGATTGCTACGAATGCCACCGAACCCCCACCGGGCTCGTCGCCAAATTCGGTGGTCCCATCACCTGCATGACCGCCCAATGCCACGGCGAACTCCTCCCCAATTATTCCAAGGAAGAATCCTACGCCTACTTTGCCAAATACAAACCACAGGAAAACTACCTCCCCTACTTCCCCGCCAAAACCGATCACCACTTGGCGCTGCACGCCGCCGTTCGGGGTCAGGACTGCATCGAGTGCCACACCGAACACACCAACCGCCCCGTCCCCATGCCCGAGGGATTTGAATCGTTCAAAACAATCCTTGCACGGGAACAAGCCGCCGGAAACTGGCGCCAATAACCGCTGATAACTTGAGTGCAGAGGGTGTGAAAAAGGAAGTGGTGCCGCCTGAGAGAATCGAACTCTCGACCTCAGCGTTACGAGTGCTGCGCTCTACCGACTAAGCTAAGGCGGCAACCAGAGGGCGGAAGTGCATCAAACAGCCCGGGTGATTTCAAGGCAAAAGTTTAGTGCCCCCGCCGCGACAATTTCAGCGCCCGGGCGCGTTGACCCGGCGTCAGTAAATCAGGGCGGTGGCGCAGGGTGGTCAGCAGCGCCTGCTCTTCCCGCCACTCCTGAATCGCCGTGTGGTTTCCGCTCAGCAACACCTTGGGGACGCTCATCCCTTCAAACTCCGCCGGGCGGGTGTAGTGCGGGGCTTCCAAAAGGCCCTCGTAAAAGGAGTCGTGTTCGTAGCTGGCGGTTTTCCCCAAAACTCCGGGGATCAGCCGCACAAGACTATCGATGAGCGCAAGGGCGGTGATCTCCCCACCGGTCATGACAAAATCCCCGAGGGAAATTTCCTCGTCCACGCGGGAGTCGATAATCCGTTGGTCGATTCCCTCATACCGCCCGCAGATGATCAACAGGTTGGGGTATTGAACGAGGTAATCCTTGGCGAGTTGCTGGTTCCAGGTGCGGCCTTTGGGGGAGGTATAGAGTACCCGGGGGCGGTTCGGAGTGCCGGGGGGGCCGGCAAGGGCATCGAGGGCGGCAGCGAGCGGCTCGGGTTTGAAAAGCTGTCCGGCTCCCCCGCCGAAGGGATAATCGTCGACGTTGTGGTGGCTCCCGCCGGGGGCGTAATCCTTCAGATTATGAACGGGGAGTTCCACGAGGCCCTTCTCCTGCGCTCGGAAAAGAATGCCGTCGTCGTAGGGGCCGTCGAACCAGGAGGGGAGAACGGTGAGCACAGCGTAGCGGCGAGGGGTTGCTGAGGAAGTCATGGATCGGTATGTTTCATTCATGGAGTGGGCGCGCGGAACGCCAACTCCCGGGTTTCGCCCGTTTCCCGGGCTTGAAAGAGGCGTCCGGACTGGAGCTCCACCGCCGTGAGCCACCCGCCGCCGTAGCAATAGGTATCCAGGCAAATCGTTCGATTACCCAGAAGCGGAAGCCCACTCTTCTGCGCCGTATGGCCACACAACAAGAGCTTCCCACTTTGGTGGGGTTTGGGCGCCTCGATGAACTTTTCCCAGAAGAGCTTGAGCTCGGATTGCTTGGCAAGGGGGAGATGAGGCTCGGCCCCCGCATGTACGCACAACCAGTTCTCCTCCTCATGGTAATCCACACACCATTCATCGAGAAAAAGCCAGTGGCTGATGGGGACTTTTTGGATCGACTGACCCGGATAAGACTCCAGCGTTTCCCGACCACCAAAGCGCGTCCAATCGTTCAGGTTGTTTTCTGAAAGGCGGGCGCGCATCATCAACAACTCATGGTTCCCCAGAAGGGATACTGTGGGGCCCAGCTCATGACGGGCGATGAGCCAATCAATCACCCCTTTGGAATCGGGGCCGCGATCGACCACATCCCCGAGGGTGATGAGTGTGTCCTCCGGTTGAATATCCGCAAAATAGGCAAGAGTCTCCAAGGCGTTGAGGCAACCGTGTATATCACCAATTATGAAGGTACGAGTAGAGGCAGGTGACATTGGCATGCAGGTGGTAAGGGGAAGAGGGAATCAGGTGTTCCGCTTGCGCAGCGGTGTGGCTTGTTTCAGCGTTTGCCAAAAGAAACCCGCGAATCAAGGTGGAAGATGCAGGGCGTTCTCAAAGTCGCCGATCTCCGTGTTGCGCTTCGGTCGAAAGCCTTGATCTCGACGATTTCAAAACGTCCTCAATTACAAAACGTCAAGGTGGAAGATGCTCAACGTTGAATGTTTAACCGTATTCCCGCCGTTTATGGCCAACTGCTTTGTGGTGCGCCGGGAGGATGCCGCCGACCGGGCCATTCTGGTGGACCCCGGCGGGGATGCTCCGCTGATCCTCGAGTGGCTGAAGCGCCTCGGCATTACCACGATTGAAGCCATATGGCTCACTCACGGGCACCTTGATCACTTGGGCGGAGTGGCGGAAATCCTTCGGGTGTTTCCCGGTCTCCCCGTGTGGATTCATGAAGCCGAAGCCCGCTGGTGTTCCAGCGCGCTTTTGAACGGGAGCGAAACGTTCGGCTGCCCTTACGAGCCCTTTGAACCCACGGCCCTATGGAAGGACGGCGTAGAATTCCCCGCCTTGGGAACCACGTGGCGCATTCTCCACACACCCGGGCATTCCCCGGGTGGAGTTTGCATCATCAGCGCCGAAGCTGGCATTGCCTTCTCCGGCGACCTGATTCTCTACGGCGCCACGGGCCGCACGGATCTCCCCGGGGGCGACAACGCCACGCTCTTTCGCAGCCTCGATCGTCTTGCCCGCACCCCCGGCGATTTGCGGCTTTACCCGGGCCACGGGGAGATGACGACCCTCTCCGACGAGCGCCGCCACAACCCTTACGTGCAGCACGCCATGAACCTCTTCGCTTCCGCCAAAGGAGCCCAACCATGAGCCTTCCCACCCGAGAGAGTAAACTCCGCGCGCTCTTCTTGGGCGTCCTCGTGGGCGATGCCCTCGGGGCCCCCCTCAATGGCCTCAAAGCCGGGCACATCGGCCAACTCGTTCCAGGCGGGTGGTATGACGAATACCTCCAGCCCGAGACCGCCGTTCTGCAGCCCGAAAAGCCCAACCGTAATCACCTTCCCGGGTTGCACTCCGCCCTTGGAACTGCGTTTCTCGCCTTCTGCGGGTGCCGCACCGATGCCGTTACCACGCAACACGCCAGCGCCCGCGCCGCCAAGGCCTTGGTGGATTTGGCCGCCAACACCGTCCCCCATGCGGAAGACTTCCCTCATCTTACCGGGCACCTTCGGAAACCCGGCAAACCCCTGCGTGAAGCCCTCGAACGCTGGGGAGCCGACTTCCCCTGGGAACCCGCTGAACACCTGGCTCAGGAACAATCCAGCGAAGGCGCCTTCCCGTGCGTCCCCGCTCTTGCGGTACTTCTGAATGCCGACCTCACCGATACACTCACCCCAATTCCCGACTTCGATGTTGCCCCCGCCGTTGCCGTTGCGCGCTTCACCCACCTGAGGGAATCGAGCCTTGTGGCCGCCGCGGTCATTGTGGAAGCCGCTCGGTTGCTGCTCGATTGCCCTGATGGAAAACGCCTCGACGCCAAAGCCACCGCCCGGGCTCTGCATGCCTACGCTCGCGCCACGGAGGACCGCCTGCGGAAGGGTGAACTCCCGAACCGGTGGAGCGAACTCGGCTGGGGCTTCCCAGTGCAGCGCTTTAGTGAATGCCTTTCGCCACTCGTGTCCCTCCTCGATGTGGAGGATCTCGGTCTGGTGGAAAAAACCCTGGTGAAACAAGCTGCGGAGTTTCAACCCGATCGCCCCGTGACCCACCTGCAACACGGGTTTGCGCCGATCCTCATTCCCTGGGTATTGCTCAAGGTGCTCGGACCCGATTCCCACTCCGCCGCCGTGGAAGACGTGCTCAACCGCGGTGGGGAAACCAGCCTCGCCGCCGCTCTGGTGAGCGGACTTCTCGGCGCCCGCTACGGGATGGAACACCTCCGCGAGGAATGGCTCGCCGGGTTGCGCATCCGCCGAGAGGCCGAAGCCCTGCTCGACTCCCCGGGGGAAGCCGCCGAGGAAGCCTGGAGCGCTGCGGAGGTGCAACTCACCACCCGCGAGGAAGCGTTCCGCAAGCCCCTCTACGAACGCGCCAAACGCGACGCCCCCGAAGCGCTGAAACCCAAAAAGGAAAAGAAACCGGAGCCCAAGTTGGAGCCCAACCGCCCCACAGACAAACTCCCCTTCGCCCCGCCTCCGCAGCTCTGGCTCGGCACCGAAGCCGAAGCCGAACTTGCCCCCTGGGAAAAGCAACGACTCAAAGCGGAACGGGGTCGCAAACGCATCGACTGGAAGGAACAACGCCGCGAACACCAGCGCCACCTTGCAGAAAAGCAAGCAGAACTCGGACTTAACCCGGAACCCTTTATTTCTGAGGAAGAGGATTAACCCGGCTTTCTCACCAACTTCGTCGCGAGACGGCGAAGCGCCCGTCAGGCCGTGGGTTTCCCGACGCGAGTCGGACGCCGGCGTGTATTCACACTTCAAGGTCGACGAACAAGGGATACCCCCGGAATGGCGGGATGATTCGACTGTCGGAGTAGATGGCTGGTGAGAAATCCGGGTTAAGGCCGATTGTTTTCCGGGAAGTATCGTGCGGGCCGGTGAGGAATAAAAATCTCCTCATCCGCACCGGGTGCTCACTCCACCGGCTTGACAATCGTTGTTGACACAATTCTCGTCCCACGATTTCCCTCATGCTGTTGAACCTTGTTCCGTTATCTTACTACAGGTGGCTCTCTTAAATGGGCATGATTTCAGAGTTTAAGAAATTTGCGATGCGCGGAAACGTGCTGGATTTGGCAGTCGGTATTATCATCGGCGGGGCGTTTGGAAAAATCGTCAGCTCCTTTGTGGCCGATGTGTTGATGCCCCCCATCGGGTTGCTTTTGGGTCGTGTAAACTTCGCCGATCTCGCCATCACCCTGAAAGCCGCGGGCGTGGACGAAGCCGGTAAGGAAACCGCTGCGGTTCTTCTGAAATATGGCTCGTTCATTCAAACCATTGTGGATTTCACCATCATCGCCTTCAGCGTTTTCCTGCTGATCAAAGTCATCAACAACCTTCAGAAGAAGGAAGAAGCTGCTCCCGCCGCACCCGCTGCTCCCCCCGCGCCGAGCAACGAAGAAAAACTGTTGGGCGAGATTCGCGATCTGCTGAAAGCAAAATCCTAACAACGAGGGACGATTCCGTTTTCCTGACCTCTGTGTTGCTGCTCGCCTCAGCCTCCCGCGATGTAGGTCTGCTACACCTGAGTCGACTTCGTCTCACGCGCCTTGATCTCAAAAAAACGGCTCTTGTCCTTACTGATCTGCTAAGATAAGTCCACGTGGCTGCACGGCCCCCGTTAGCGTTTCTTCCATCCTTCGGGGTGGGTGTTAAGGACATCGGCGGCGGTGCAGCCCCCTTTGCGGGCAATCCCCAATCCATAGCAAACATCTCCCAAGCCTTCCATGGCGTGGGCATCGGGGCTGAGGCACACTTTCACCCCCTGTTCCAATGCAAAACCCAAATGCCGCCAATCGAGTTCCAAGCGGTAGGGGTTGCAGTTGATCTCAATCGCCACGCCGTTTCGGGCGCAGGCGGTAATCACCTCGCGGATGTTGAGGGCATAGCTCTCCCGCTTGAGTAACAATCTCCCGGTTAAATGCCCGAGGATGGTGGTGCGCGGATGCTCCACCGCCCGGATGATGCGCGCCGTTTGCTCTTCCTCGCTTAGGTTGAAGAGGCTGTGTACCGAGGCGATGATGAAGTCGAACCCGGCGAGAAGCTCGTCTTCATAGTCGAGCGACCCATCTCGAAGGATGTCGGATTCCACGCCCTTCAGAAGCCGCACGTTGCGGGGAGCGAACTCGGCGTTCAAGGCCTCGATTTCCCGCCACTGCTGGTGAACGCGATCGGGGGTCATCCCTCCGGCGTAGGAAGCCGTTTGGCTGTGGTCGCTGATGCCCATCCACCGGATGCCTTGGACGGCGGCCCACTCGGCGTACTCCCGAAGCGTGGGTTTGCCGTCGCTGAAGGTGGTGTGGAGGTGGAGGATGCCGCACAGGTCGGCGTGTTCAATGAGCTTTGGTTGAGTCCCCCGGGCAGCTTGTTCAATTTCGCCGTGATTTTCGCGGCGTTCCGGGGCGATCCACTCCAGTTGAAGATGACGATAGACGTCGGCCTCCGTGGCGGCGGGAAGGCTGACCTCCTCCCCCTCGCGGAAGAGCCCATACTCGTTGCTTTTGAGCCCCAACTCCTTGGCGCGGGAACGAAGCGCCGTGTTGTGTTCCTTGCTGCCGGTAAAGTGCTGCAGCGTGAAAGGGAATTGCTCCGGGGTGACGCACCGAAGATCGGCATTGAGGCCGGAACGCAGCACCACGCTGGCCTTTGTATCGCCCTGGCCCACCACGCGTTCCACCTCTCCGTGGGCACAGAATGCCGCCATCACCGCCAAGGGCTCCCGAGTGGCACACACAAAGTCCAAATCTTTCACGGTCTCACGGCTTCGGCGCAGGCTGCCAGCAACCTCCACCGTTTCCACGGCGCTCACTCCACGCAGAAACTCCAGAAGGGGAAGCGCCGCCCGCCACGCTTCGTCCAACCGATGCCGACCGGCGTGCTCCTGAAGTTGTACAATTCCTTTGAGGATGTTTTGGGCCGACTTCGCCCCAAAGCCCTTCAACCCCGCCACACGACCATCCTCGCAGGCGGCTTTCAACTCAGCAAGGGTGGCAACACCCAATTCCTCAAAAACCGCTCGGGCTTTTTTGGCGCCAAACCCCGGAATCTCCAGCATTTCCAAAAGTCCCGAGGGATACTTTTCGCGGAGTTCCACCAGCTCGGCAAGGGCCCTGGTGCTGGCGAACTCCTCGATCTTTTCCGCGATGCCCTTCCCGATCCCATCCACTTGCGTCAAGGTTTTATTCTTGACGTGCAACTCCCAATCCACACTCCCGGAGGCAAGAGCCTCCACCGCTTTTTGATATGCGATGATCTTGAAGCTGTTGGCGTTATCCAACTGCAGGAGCTTGATGAACTCCTGAAAAAGGGGAGTGAGTTGCTGGGCAAGTGCCATGACCGGGAAAGCCTTTGGTGTGGTGGAATGAGGAGGTGGATGCAAAATCCCCGCCGTGTCCCTCCGCGATTCCCTTCCCCCTGCGGTTTCCGCTCGACACTCCCCCCGGCACCCGGCTTTCCTCTATCCCACTCTTTAAAACACCGCTGGAGCACCGCGAAGCAATGAATGTTTGTGTGATTGGAACTGGATACGTCGGCCTTGTGACCGGAGCCGTTTTCTCCGACTTGGGGAACGACGTCATCTGTGTGGATAACGACGTCCGTAAGGTGGAGATGCTCAAGAACAACATCATGCCCATCTATGAGCCCGGGCTGGAGGAAATGGTTCGCAAAAACCAACACGATGGCCGCATCACCTTCACCACCGATACCGCCGCTGCTGTGCGCGCCTCCAAGGTGATCTTCATCGCCGTGGGAACACCCCCCAAGGAAGATGGCTCCACCGATCTCTCCTACGTGGCCGCTGTGGCCAAGGATATTGCCTTGGCGATGAACGACTACAAAATCGTGGTCAACAAATCCACCGTCCCCGTGGGGACAGGCCTTTTCACCAAAGGCATTATTGAACAGCACAAGAAAAACGACATCCCCTTCGATGTGGTCTCCAACCCGGAGTTTCTCAAAGAGGGAAGCGCGATTGCCGATAGCTTCCACCCCGACCGCATCGTCATCGGTGCCCCCACCCCCAACGTGGCCATGGCCCTGCTGGAGCTTTACGCCCCGCTGGAGCGCCCCATGCTCATCACCGATGTGGCGAGCGCCGAACTCATCAAGTATGCCAGCAACGCTTTTCTGGCCACCAAGATCAGCTTCATCAATGCCGTGGCGAACATCTGCGAGAAAACCGGTGCCGATGTTTCCCTCGTTGCCAAGGGCATGGGATTCGATCACCGCATCGGGAAGGAATTCCTCATGGCCGGCCTCGGCTACGGTGGAAGCTGCTTCCCCAAAGATGTGGATTCCCTCAATCACAAAGCCAAACAACTCGGCGAGGATATGCTGATTCTCGATGCCGTTACCCAGGTGAACGCCGAGCGCACGCCCCGGTTCATCAAACGAATCCTTCACACACTCGGCGATTTGGAGACCAAGAAAGTCGGGATTTTGGGCCTTGCCTTCAAACCCAACACCGATGACATGCGCGAAGCCAAATCCGTTGAAGTGATTCATGCGCTGGTGAAAAACGGCCTCCGCAATGTGACGGTGTACGACCCCATCGCCATGGAAAAAGCCAAGTCCACCGCAGAGCCTCCGCTCCCCGATTTCGTACACTACGCGGAAAACGCCTATGAGTGTGCCAAGGATGCCGATGCACTGATCATCATGACCGAGTGGAACGAGTTCAAGCTGTTGAACATGGAAAAGGTTCACGCGTTGATGCACAATCCGGTGATTTTTGATGGTCGGAATATCCACAAACCCGAGCGCATGGAACGCATGGGCTTCGATTATTACAGCATCGGGCGCCCCGATGTGGTGCGCTCCTCCAACTAATCAACGGCGGTTCCTTACCATGGTGAAACAACTCATCGGCAGTATAATTCTCGGGGTGGCGATGGCGGGCTGCACCTCCAAGTCCCCCGGGGAGAAAATGGACCTCGCCACTTTGGGGACGGGTTCTGAAGTTTATGTTCGCGCCATGGCAACCGCTCCCAAGTATCAGGAGAAGATCGGTGATTTGCGCACGGTGGAGTTGATTTCCTCGGGCGAAAACTCCTCCCACTCCCCGATTTTCGGCACCAGCAAACAAACCCGCGAAGTCACCTATCGCCTCACTGGAACCAAAGCGGCGATGGATGTTTCCCTGGAGTTGTTCTCCAAGAATGGTCGCCCCTGGGTGGTGACGAAATCCGATGTGAAGGACGTTGTGGCAACCACGGAGTAAACCCCAGCGCCGCCCACTTCCCCTTCCTCTCTAAACAAGGAATTCCCCTTTCATGACGATTTTGGTAACCGGCGGCGCCGGATACATTGGAAGTGCAACGGTTGAAGCCCTCCGCGCCTCCGGGCAATCCGTGGTGGTAGTGGATCATCTCTCCACTGGTCACCGGGGGGCGGTGGCCGAGGATGTGCCATTCTACGGGGTGGATTTGCACCAAACGGAGGAACTCACCGCGTTGATGCGTCGGCATCAAGTGAGCGCCGTGGTGCATTTTGCGGCCTATTCACTGGTGGGGGAAAGTACGCAGAACCCCGCCAAGTACTTTCAGAACAACGTGGGGGGAAGCCTCTCGCTTCTTCAGGCGATGATTGCCGCCAAGGTGAACCGTATTGTGTTTTCCAGTACGGCGGCGGTTTACGGCGAACCCCAATTTGTTCCGATTACCGAGGCGCACCCCACTGTGCCTGCAAACCCCTATGGGCTGACCAAACGCATGGTGGAACAAATTCTGGAACAATACAGCGCCGCCCACGGCATGCACTACGCCGCGCTCCGGTACTTCAACGCCTGCGGGGCGATTTCAGCGCGTGGGGAAGACCACAAGCCGGAAAGCCACCTGATTCCCCTGGTGCTGCAAGTGGCGCTGGGTCAACGCCCGCATATCAGCGTCTTCGGGACTGACTACCCCACTGCCGATGGCACCTGCGTTCGCGATTACATCCACATAGCCGATTTGGCTCAGGCGCACCTTCAGGCTCTCTCCTATCTGGAACGCACACAGAAGAGCATCGTCTGCAATTTGGGTAATGGAAAAGGCTTCAGCGTGCGTGAAGTGATTGAGTGCTGCCGTGCGGTAACGCAAAAACCTATTTCGGTGGTGGAAAGCCCCCGCCGCGCCGGAGACCCCAGCGTTCTCATCGCCGATGCCACCCGGGCACGCCAGGAACTCGGCTGGGAGCCCCGCTACAAAGATCTCAAAACAATTGTGGAACACGCCTGGGAATGGCACCGCACACACCCCCAAGGGTATTCCGAGTAGGGGCTTTTTCGAACGATACTGCATCACGAAAAAAGCTGATGAAATATCAGGGTTGGCTGACCCAGTATTCCAGATTTTTTATCACGCTGCTTTTTTCACGGGCGTGTTCCGCAAACGAGGAGTAGGTAAGCGCATAGGTGCTGGCAGCGTTTTGCTTTTGGTTGGTGCCGGGCTTTTGAACTACTTGCTCAAAGAGTTCCAAACCGGTGGAGTTGCTGTTGAGCGTGGGAAGAGTTTTGAG
>JANRMB010000096.1:0-15125 GCA_033761985.1 Candidatus Sumerlaeia bacterium
CTTGGGGACCCTTCAGATTTTGGACTCTGAATTCCAACTACTCGCCGTCTATAGCGTCTATCCTGAGATCGACTAACCTGCAGGAACTAGCCCGGATTTCTCACCAGCCATCTGCTACGACAGTCGAATCATCCAGCCTTCCCAAGGGAATCCCTTGCTCATCGACCTTGAAGTGTGAATACACGCCGGCGTCCGACTCACGTCGGGATACCCTCGGCCTGACGGGCTCTTCGCCGTCTCGCGACGAAGTTGGTGAGAAAACCGGGCTACGGGCGCTGAAGATACCGTTCTATCAGCGCCAGAAGTTCTTTCAATGACAGCGGTTTGGACATGTATTCATTCATGCCCGCCAACAAACATCGTTCGCGGTCATCGCTCATAGCAAATGAGGTGAGAGCGAAGATGGGAACTTCGGCCCCATTTGGCAATTGGCGGATTCTGCGCGTCGCTTCAAGACCATCCATTTCCGGCATTTGCACATCCATCAGAATGAGATCGTAGGAATGAGATTGAACGCTGTCGATGGCACGCAACCCGGTATTCGCGACGGTGACAGAATAGTGGTGTGCCATCAAAAAGTCCTGAATCAACTCAATGTTGGCCTCGTTGTCTTCCACAAGTAAGATTCTCTTGCTAGGCTTTAGAGTCATGCGGGAAGTCCTGAAAGTGGAAGAGTGATGGTAAACGTAGTGCCTTTGCCTTCGGAGGTTTGATAGGTAATCCAGCCACCGTGCAGTTCTGTTAAGTGCTTCACGATGGAAAGACCCAATCCCGTCCCACTGTGGCGTTTTACAAGGCTGGTTTCTGCTTGAAAGAAGGGTTTGAAGAGATACTGCTGGAAATCTGGATGAATTCCTATGCCATTGTCTCGAATACAAAAAGATACAGTGCCATCTGAAACTTTGGATTGTACCCCCAATGAGATGGTTCCACCCGGCTCGGTAAACTTGATGGAGTTGCTTAATAAATTGATGAGCACCTGTTTGAGTCGTAGAGGATCCCCTTGGAAGAGTACCACATCGGCTTGCGGCTCCAATCCCAAGTTCAGGTGTTTTTCTTTGGCCAATCCCTCCATCATTTGAATCGCTTCTCGAGCCAACTCCCGGCTGTTCAAGGTGGAGTATTGCAGTCGCATTCTGCCGGCTTCCATTTTGGCCAAATCCAACAAATCATTAATAATGGAAAGCAGGTGATTGCCGCTTTCCCGGATGCGGAAAATTGCCTTGGATTGTTTATGGTTCAGAGAGGAATAAGTCCCCATCTCCAAGGATTCACACATTCCCAGAATGGAATTTAGTGGTGTGCGCAAATCATGGCTCATGTTGGCGAGGAATTCATCTTTTTGGCGTGTGGCTTCCGCCAGTTGCCGATTGATTTCCTCCAATGCCTGTTCGCGGGCGACCACTGTTGTGATGTCGTAGTTGATTCCGTGAATTATGGCTTCTTCAGTCAATGGGTTGAAATGATAAAGTCCCTTGGCTTGGATGATAATCTGTTCGCCGCTGGGTTTTTTGAGGCCATAGCGAAATTCAAAGGATGAACACTCTCGGATGGCTTTCTCGTAGAGAGGGAGAACACGATTTAAATCCTCCGGCTCCAAAAGAGCACACCACGATTCAAACGTTGGGACAAATTTCTCTTTGTTTTGTCCATAAAGGAGAAACATCCGTTCATCCCAATAAACCTTATTCTCATCAATCTTGATGGACCACGTGCCGATTTGTCCAGTTTCCAGCGAGAGCTCCAAGGTTGTGGTTTTCTTTTGCAACTCAAGAGTACGCTGCGTTACGCGAGACTCCAACTCCTCATTAAGCTTCCGCAAGGACTCGGTTACGTCCTGCAGCTTCTGTGCGGCCTCCACCCGTTCTGTAATATTGCGGGAATAGCCCACAAAACCAATGTGGTGATCTTTGGCATCTCGAAGTGGGACAATCGTCAACTCCGCCCAATACGGTTGGTTGGATTTTGTGTAATTGAGAATTTCCAGATGAACAGGATTCAGGGCATCAAGTTGTGCTCGCATTAATGCAACATTGGCCTGATTTGTCCCCGGACCTTGGAGAAAATCACCCACTTTTTGACCGCGAATATCCTCCAGCGTAAACCCTGTTGTGGCGGTAAACTGTTCGTTGCACCATTCCACATTGCGCTCCACATCGGCGCGGATCATCGCAATGGGCGCCTGTTCCACCTGATACGCTAGCAACCGCAACTGTTCCTCATCTCGCTTGCGCCACGTGATGTCCGCATGGGTGCCAAACATCATGTGAGGTTTGCCGTTGGAATCATGCGTCAATACTTGTCCGCGGTCGTGAATCCAAACCCAGTGTCCCTCTTTATGGCGCATCCGAAACTCAATGTCGAATCCCTGGCTTGCTCCAGATGTGGCATGCTGCAACGCAAGAAGAGTTTCATCCAGATCATCCGGATGCACGAGATTTTCCCAGGTGTTGTAGTCGTAGGGAGTGAGTTCTTCCAACGAGTAGCCGAGCATACCTGCCCAGCGTTCATTGAATACTGTCCAATTGGATTGAACATCCCAAATCCAAGTGCCGAGTTGTGAACCGGTGATAATAAACTCGAGGCGTTCCCGTTCTTGACGAAGATTGTCCTCCATCATTCTGCGTTTGAAGATATTCGCCACCATATGGGCAAAAATCTCGAAGATTTTACGTTCCCCATCCTGAAGGATGGTATTGGTACGAATAAAATCAAAGCCCACAAAGCCAAATGGCGTGTCCCCCTCCATCAGTGGAAGAAGGATGTACACGTTGGCGCCTTTGACGAGATGAAGAAACCGAAGTTTCTCGATATGATGAATCCCCAACGCGTCAGTCTCCAGAAATGCCACGTCGCGCAGATGTTGTTTGAGCCAGGAATTTTCAATCGTTTCGAAGGGGACGATGGGTTGAGTTTCCTTCAGTGACGACACAAAATCAGCATGCCATTCATGAGTGAATCTACATTGTCGCGCTTGATGATCATAATGCCCAACATAGGTGCGCACGGCACCCGAGTAGTGAGCAATTTTCTGGAGGGAGTTCTGTAAAGTACTTTCAAACTGCTCCACCGGAAGACTGATGAACGAAGTGGAGAGTTCGGCAATTAATTCCTGAAGCCGGACCGAGTTTCGAAGTTCCGTTTCGGCTTGGCGGCGTAACGTGATGTCTCGTATGGCCGTCATTCTTCGACTTGTTCCATCAAGATCAATCATCCGTGCCTGTATTTCAGCTTGGAAGGTGCTGCCGTCTTTTCGCATCCCCACTGCCTCATAAATCCCCTCAAACTGTAGTTGGATGTTACTCGTGATGAGACGCTGATCGCTGGGGTGAAACAACTGATTGGCATGAAGCGACGTGAACTCTTTTTCCGTGTAGCCAAAAAGCGCAGAAGCAGTGCGGTTGGATTCCAGAATGCGACCATGCTGTGAGAGAAAGATCGCATCGAAGGAGGCATTCAAAATCGCCTGAAGCTTGGATTTGGCTTGGATGATTGCCGCTTCCGCGTGAACCCGCTCGGTTACATCATAAACCACAGCGTAGAGGAGATTTTGATTCCCAATCTCCACCGGTCCGCAAAAGACGTCGACATAGCGGGTGCTTCCATCGGCGAGGTAATGCTGAAATCGGAAGTTGTTTCGCTTTGAATTCCGCGCCTGATGCAACTCCTCCTGAACCAGATGCCGACTCAACACGTTGAGTTCATAGAAAGTTTTTCCGAGGAGATTCGATTTTTCCCATCCGTAGAACGTCACCGCAGCATCGTTGGCCTCCACAATCACACCCGTGTTGGAATCCATCAGCAACATGACGGAAAGATTGTTTTGGAAGAGAGCCGTATAAATCCCTGAAAGTTGTTGGGCGCGTTGCTCACGGTCCAGTTTATAGAGTGCAAAACTCAGGTCCGCCGCCAATTCGCGAAACACCGTTGATTCATCATTCTCTCCCAAAAACTCTTCAGGGATGGCGACACTGATCACGCCAAACAACAAATCTTGATGAATGAGTGGAACGGTGAGGGCCGATTGACTACAGTAACTTTTATTCAGCAAACATTCCGGGCAATCACACTCTGGATTTCGGGCCACATGTGGATTTTGATTCTTCAGAGCATTTTGAATACATCGGGGGAAATCTCCACTTTGCATACGTTGCCGTAGTGATTCCCCCAATTCTGGAGACATTCCGGAATGGGCAAGCGAGCGAAATTTAGCCACAAAGGGTGAATCAACCAACGAGGCACCGGAAATACCGCTGGCATCTTCCTGGGCAAGCAACACAATCCAGGCGCGATGATAACACAATTGACCTGTTAATAAGGAGCAAATCTGCTCCACAAGCCGATCACTACTGGTTGATGAGATGAGTAACCGATTGAGTTGACGGAGCGCATGCAAGACGCGCCGCTCATGATCATGCTGGGCCACATAGGTGGGTTCAAGGGAACGGTGATGCTTTTTGGTTCCGACTCGATCCATAAATCTCCACCTTATAAATGGATGATGATGACACCTTGTGGTGCACATCTATCCCTTTATGCGTCCAAGAAGATGGAAACAGAATCTCGTTGGTATTGCAAGCTAAAGATACGATTTCGAGATGAATTTAGAGAACGTAGCGACTCAAATCACGATTTTGAACAATTTCTGCCAAGGTTTGTTGGACAAAACCAGCGTTAATGGTGATTACTCCCAAGCCGTTCATGTCCGGCGCCTCGAAGCTCACATCCTCAAGAATTTTCTCCAAAATTGTGTGCAAACGGCGCGCACCGATATTTTCCGTTTCGGAATTAACCCGTGCGGCAAATTTGGCGATTTCATTCAATCCATCTTCCGTCCAGTCCAGTTGGACACCCTCGGTGGAAAGCAGGGCGCTGTATTGCTTCGTCAAGGCGTGGTCGGGTTCCGTCAAAATTCGGCGAAAATCCTCGGCGGAAAGGCTTTCCAATTCCACGCGAAGCGGAAGACGACCCTGAAGTTCGGGGATCAAATCACTCGGCTTGCTCATGTGGAATGCCCCGGCGCAGATAAACAGGACGTGTTGCGTGGAAACCATTCCGTATTTTGTGGCGACGGTGCTCCCTTCAATGATGGGGAGAATATCCCGCTGAACCCCTTCCCGGGAGACATCGCGCCCACGGAAACCATCACTGCTGCCGCAAATCTTATCAAACTCGTCGATGAAGATAATCCCATCGTTTTGGCAACGATCCAACGCCTCCAACTTGATTTGATCCAGATCAATGAGCTTTTCCACCTCTTCGTCAAAGAGGGCTTTGCGGGCTTCAGAGACTTTGACCCGCACGGATTTCTTCTTCTTGGGACTCATTTTTTCAAAGAGGGAATTGAGCTGATCCATCCCCATCCCACCCATCCCCGGGGTATCTCCCCCACCGAAGGGGATGGCTTTGAACGGGGATTCCGCTCGCTCAGTAATTTCAATATCCACCTCGCGATCGTTGAAGTTCCCTTTGGCAATACCCCGCTTCATGGCTTCGCGGCGGCGCCACCACTGGTAGGCGGGGTGGAACTCTTCGGCTTCACTATTGGCAATGGGGGGAAGTTCGTACTCCACGTAGGGTCGGGCGTTTTCCGTGCGGCGGTGAACCTTGACGGAGGAAGGCGGACCGTCCAGTAAATCGGTGATCTTATTCAACACGAGTTCCTCCACGGAGGGACGGAACAATTCGATTTTTTCCTCGCGAACGAGCCCGATGCCGGCCTCCACCAGATCCCGCACCATGCTCTCCACATCCCGTCCCACATAGCCAACTTCCGTGTATTTTGTGGCTTCCACTTTGACGAACGGAGCTTTGGCGAGTTTGGCAAGCCGCCGGGCTATTTCGGTTTTCCCAACACCGGTGGGCCCAATCATCAGGATGTTTTTGGGAGAAACCTCCTCCCGTAATTCCGCGGGGAGTTGCCGACGCCGGGAGCGATTCCGCAGCGCTATCGCCACGGTGCGTTTCGCCTTTTGCTGGCCCACAATGTACTTATCGAGTTGGGCAACGATTTCACGCGGCGTGAGTTCATGGGAGAGGAAACCTGACACAATCCACCATCCTGAGGAGATTCATCCCCTGCTCCAAGGCATTCCGCGTGCCATAGAAACTTGAATTCCGCGCTAACTCCCGAAGTATTTTGAGTCATGGGAAGCCGTGGAAATGTTTTTGATGATCTGACCGGGAGCAAAACCCTTGATTCTATTGGTTTCAGGGAAAACACTCGGTTTGCACATTCTCTTTGTCACTGTTTTGCCTTATGACGCCTCAAACCCCAACGCAACCGCTCCTGAAAATCGATGAGTTGAAGATGTATTTTCACTCCAGAGAGCGGACGGTGCGGGCCGTGGACGCCATTTCCCTGACGCTGGAAAAGGGGCGAAGCCTTGGAGTCGTGGGGGAATCCGGTTCCGGCAAATCCATGACCGCCATGAGTGTGCTTCAGCTAATTCCCATGCCCCCGGGGAAGTTTGAAGGCGGTGCGATCACCTTCAACGGACAAAATCTCATTGGGTTGAAGAAGCAGGAACTCCGGGCCATTCGGGGTCGGGACATCTCCATGATCTTTCAGGAGCCCATGACCTCTTTGAATCCTGTGTTTACCGCCGGGGAACAAGTGGCGGAGGCGATTCGCATCCACCAGACCGTTTCCAAGGCGGAGGCGAAAAAACGAGTGCTGGATTTGTTTCAGGAAGTGGGTATCCCCGAACCCCAGCGCCGTTACGACAGCTTTCCCCATCAGATGTCCGGCGGTCAGAAGCAGCGCGTCATGATCGCCATGGCGCTGGCCAGTAATCCGAAGTTGCTCATCGCTGACGAACCGACCACCGCGCTGGATGTGACGATTCAAAAGCAGATTCTGGAGTTGCTTATCAAACTGCGCGATTCCCGCGACATGGCGATTCTGTTTATCTCCCACGATTTGGGGGTGATTGCCGAAATCTCCGATGATGTGGCGGTGATGTTCCGGGGGAAAATTGTGGAGTATGGTCCGGTGCATCAAATTCTGACCAACCCCCAGCACCCCTACACCAAAGGGTTGTTGAGTTGCCGTCCGCCACTCGATGTTCGCGTGGATCGGTTAAGAACGGTAGCAGATTTCCTCACCGGCAAGGAAGAACTCAACGAGTTGGGGATTGCCAAAAGCAGTCACATCTACACGCAGGAAGAAGTCTCCGCGCGCCGCGTGAAACTGGAATCACGGCCACCGATTCTGGAAGTGAAAGACCTCAAGGTGCACTTCCCCATTCGGAAAGGTTTTTTTGGTCGGGTGGTGGATCACGTCAAAGCGGTGGATGGTATTTCGTTCAAAGTCCACAAAGGGCAAACGCTCGGTTTGGTGGGGGAATCCGGGTGTGGGAAGACAACCACCGGACGCGCCATCATCCGCCTGATTGAACCCACGGCTGGCTCGGTGATGTTTGAGGGACAGGACTTCCTGAATCTCAAGGGAGCCCGACTTCGCAGCGCTCGCAAGCGCATCCAAATGATCTTTCAGGACCCCTACAGCAGCTTGAATCCCCGCATGACAGTGAAGCAAATCATCATGGAGGGAATGATCATCCACGGGTTGCACAAGAATTCCATGGAACGCGAGGAAGCCACCGTTCAACTTCTGGAACAATGCGGAATGCCCGCCGATGCCATGAACCGCTTCCCCCATGAGTTCTCGGGTGGTCAGCGTCAGCGCATCGCCATCGCTCGCACCCTTGCGGTTAAACCCGACCTCATCATTTGCGATGAATCCGTGAGCGCGCTCGATGTCTCGGTGCAGGCTCAGATTCTCAACCTCCTCAAGGATTTACAGGATGAACTGGACGTGGCCTACATTTTCATCAGTCACGACCTAAGCGTTATCAAACACATTAGCGATGAAATTGCCGTGATGAACAAAGGAGTCATTGTGGAGTATGGCGCCGCGGAAGAAGTGTACGCCAATCCCAAAGATGACTACACGCGGAAGTTGATTAATTCCATTCCCCGTATTGATGGCCCCGCGCTTTTGGAGCGCCAACGCAGCCGTGGTCTTGTAACGGACTAATCAGGAATGCCTGCTTCGGGAATCAAACCCTGGTTGATTGCCATCGATACGGGTGGCACCTTCACGGACTGCCTTGGGATTTCCCCCGAGGGAGTTTTTCACTCCTGCAAAATCCTCAGTAGTGCCCGCCTGCGAGGGATAGGGACAGAGGTATCGGGGACGGAGATCACGCTTCAACAATTCTGGAACGCACCGGATGATTTTCCCGTGGGTTTTGAACTCCGTACTCTGAGAGGAGTAACTTGGGGGACAGTGACCTCTTTCGATGCGAAGCGCTCGCTGGTTAAGATCGATCGACCGATACCCACCAGCACGAATTTTCCCGTGGATTTGGAGCTCATCAGCCCGTGGGAAGCTCCAACCTTGGGTGTTCATTTACTCACGGGGACTCCCTCTGGTTCTGCTCTTCCGCCCGTTATTCTCCGTCTGGGCACCACAAAAGGGACGAATGCACTTCTGGAGCGCAAGGGCTCACCCCCCACGCTGTACATCACCAAGGGTTTTGGGGATCTTCTCCGCATCGGAAATCAGGCCCGACCCGATTTGTTTGCGCTGGAAATTCATCAACCAGAGCCGCTCACCGGGAAAGTGGTGGAAGTGGAAGAGCGCCTCACAGCCGAGGGAAAGGTTCTGCAACCCCTCAACGCTGATTCCATCCCACCAGGGGACAGTGATGCACCCGTGGCGATTGCGTTACTCCATGCAGACATCAATCCGCTACATGAGTTGGAATTGGAGTCTGCGCTTCTGGCAAAGGGGACACTGAGTATTTCACGCTCCTCCAAAGTAGCGCCGTTCGTCCGCCTATTGGATCGGGCCCGTACTACGGTGATCAACGCTTACCTGTCCCCGTTGCTCAATCAATATGTGGGGAGAGTGTTGAACGAAGTCGATCCAAAGCAGTTTTTGATGATGACGAGTACGGGAGGATTGATGCGTCACGATCACTTTCTCCCCAAGGATGGACTGTTGAGCGGTCCGGCGGGAGGCGTTGTGGGTACATTGAAAGAGGCCACAAAAACGGGATATACGAATGCCATTGGTTTTGATATGGGGGGCACCAGCACTGATGTTTGCCGCATCTCCAACGGCGTTCTTCCGAATCGCTCGGAGCATCAAGTGGGCGATGCGTTGCTGTTGGCGCCGGCGTTGGAGATTCATACCGTGGCCGCTGGGGGTGGTTCCATTTGCCGCGTGATTGCGGGGCGTTTGTTTGTGGGGCCGGAGAGCGCCGGATCGCTTCCGGGTCCTGCCTGCTATGGCGCGGGAGGCCCGTTGACCATCACCGATGTAAACCTTCTACTGGGGAGAATTCTTCCGGATTCCTTTGAAATTCCCATTCGTGTGGAATCTGCGGAAGCGGCTCTGCAAAAGGAATTAAAGCACCTGAATGATCAATCCAGCAAGATGCTGAGTCGGGAGGAATTGCTCGAGGGATTCCTTCAATTGGCGAATCAGACGATGGCCAACGCCATCCGCCGGATTTCCATTCAACAGGGATACGATCCCCGGAACTTTGCGCTCATCAGTTTTGGTGGAGCCGGAGGCCAGCATGCCTGTGCTTTGGCGGAAGAATTGGGTATGGGGACAGTGATCATCCCCGAACTCGCCAGCCTGCTTTCCGCCCAAGGGATTCTTCAAGCGGCGGAACAGGAATTGGTGACGCAGCAGGTGTACCGCACTCTGGGCGAACTGGAATTGGAGCATCTGTTTCAGAATTTGGAGGCAAATGGATATGCACGTTTTGAGGAGCGTGGTATAACGGGCAGTGCTGTACGCTGCGTGGAACGTTGGTTGGAAATTCGCCTCAAGGGACAGCATGAATCCTTGCGGGTGGATTATCACTCCACCGACTCCGTTCCTTCGCAATTCCATGAACTCTACGTGAAGCGTTACGGTTACGAACCACCGAATCGGGGGTTGGAGGTGACGATTGTTTCCGCACTCCTCAGTGTGCAATCAACTCAGGATTTATCTCCGCAACGGATTCAATCCCAGACGGAAAAACTGGTGGGACCGCTTCTCTGGGAAGGGCTGCAAACAGTGGTCTGGATTCCGGAAAACTGGATGGGGCAAGTGAATCAAAACGGTCAGTTGATTCTTTCCCATCAACCAAAGGGGGACACTCCATGAATCCCGTGTTGCGAGAATTACTGACGAATCGGTTTCGGGCACTTGTGGGGGACATGGGAGAGTATCTTCGTCGGGTGGCTCTGAGCACCAACATTCGGGAACGACTCGATTACTCCTGTGGATTGTTGGATGCCGAAGGGAACCTCGTGGTCAACGCCCCCCACATTCCAGTGCACTTGGGAGCAATGCCGCTCTGCGTGAAACAGGTGGAAGCGTTGTTACCGCTCAAGGAAGGGGACACCGCAATCACCAATCATCCGGGATTTGGTGGTTCCCACCTTCCCGATGTAACGTTGGTGACCCCGTTTTTTGTGAACGGTGTAAGAGTGGGTTACGTGGCGAACCGAGCCCACCATGCGGAAATCGGCGGACGACATCCCGGTTCCATGGTTCCGGATGCTCGGGAACTGGAAGAGGAAGGCGTGGTAATCCATCCGTTCAAATGCGTGGAGAAAAACCATCCTGATTGGGACCGTTTGGAATCGTTGTTTCAGAGCGCCCGCTATCCCTCTCGCTCACCGCAGGAAAATCTCGCGGATTTGCGCGCTCAACTGGCGGCCAATCATCATGGGATTCAACAGTTGGGGAATTTGGCGAGGGAGTACTCCGCTGAAGTTCTTTCTGAGGCGATGGCGCAAATTCAGAGCGATTCCGATCAACGCCTCCGCAGCATCTGGAAATCCATGGGGACACAGAAACTGGAAGCCACCGAATTCCTGGATTCCGGGAAGCCGTTGAGGGTGGAATTTCGTGTGGAAGCAGGCGAGGCGACATTCGATTTTTCAGGGACCGGGACGGTGAATTCCGGCAACTTAAACGCCCCGCTTGCCGTGGTGCATTCGGCGGTTCTCTACGTTCTGCGCCTCATCACGCGTCAGGAAAAACCGGAACTCGCCCTGAATTCCGGACTCTTGAATAGTGTAACCATTCGCGTCCCGCTTGGGACGTTTCTGAATCCTTGTGAGGCGAACAATAACTGGCCGGCCGTCATGGGGGGAAATGTGGAACTTTCCCAGCGAGTGGTGGATACACTGCTCAAGGCGTTTGGGCTGAGTGCCTGCAGTCAGGGAACGATGAACAACGTGGTGTTTGGAAATGCCACCTTTGGGTTGTATGAAACGCTCGGTGGCGGAGCAGGGGCAACAGCGCTGCAACACGGTGCCTCCGCCGTTCACACGCACATGACCAACACGCGCATCACCGACCCCGAAATTTTGGAGCGTCGGTTTCCGGTGCGGTTGCGGGAGTTCTCCATTCGGCGGGGCTCCGGCGGAAAAGGGAAACATCATGGCGGGGACGGGCTTGTGCGGGAGTATCAATTTCTCACTCCGGTGCAAGTTTCCTTTTTGGGGGAGCATCGAAGTGTGGCGCCCTACGGCATGCAGGGAGGGGAATCGGGGACAGTGGGGCGACAATTCCGCATCAAGACAGACGGCACTCGGGAAGAACTCCCCGGTGTGTATAGCGGGGAGTTTCAAGATGGTGAAGCCTTCCGCGTGGAGACTCCCGGAGGGGGAGCCTGGGGGACAGAGGAACTGGAATCCTAGGTGTCCTTGGGCTCCTCGGCAACCGTCGGCTTTTCCTTCTCCTTCCGGAAATACCCGTAATTTCCGTAGCTTCCGTACTTCCCATATTTCCCGTACCCGCCATAGCTGAAGGGAGTTTTCACCCCGCGCTGTTTGTGGTTGTAGATGACACCCAAGAGTTTGAGGTTCAATTGCCGCATGCGTTCCACGGTGCGTTTGAAGTCATCAAATTGCGTGCGCCCCACGGAGCCGACCAAGCAGATTCCATCGGTTTTTGAGGCCAGCGCCAGGGGGTCGGCGAGACCGGAAACGGGTGTGGTATCCACGAGGATTTGGTCATAACGCGCCCGCAAGGTTTCCAGTAATTGATTCATCGCTTCACTTTCCAGCATCTCGGCGGGGTTCACCGTCGCGTGGCCGGCGGTGAGTAAATCAACGTTTTCGTAAGCGGTTTCCTGAATGGCCTCTTCCAGTGTCTTCTCCCCCACCAAAATATCCGTAAGACCCGGCTGGCGATTTTTGCCAAAGATGGTGTGCATACTCGGCAACTTCAAATCCGCATCCACAATCAACGTCTTCCGTTTGAGTGAGGCATAGGAGAGTGCAAGGTTGGCGCAGGCGGTGGATTTCCCTTCGCTGGGATTCACGCTGGTGATGATGATCATCGTCGGGGGTTTTTGTGCGGAACTGTATTGAAGCGAGGTGCGAATCAGTCGGAAGGACTCCACCTCTTTTGAATAATTGTCGAAGGAATCCAACAGGCGAATCGGCGCCCGCTTTCCTTTGGTGAGAACCGTCCCCTTGGTTCCCAGCACGCCCCCCATGAAGGGAATGCTCCCCAGCGTGGGGAGATTGGTGGAGCGTTCGACTTCGCGCGGATCACGGATGGAGCGATCGACGTAATGCAACGCGAGTGAGAGCACACACCCGAGGAGGATTCCCAGAATCCCGTTGAAGGCGAGCGTCATTCCCACGCGAGGTTCATCAGGAACACGGGCGGGGATCGCCTCTTCCGTGATGTTCACGTTCAACGGCTTCACGTTTGCCGCAACATTGGTTTCGTTGAGTTCCCGAAGAAGCACCGCGTAGAGTGTTTGCTGGGCTTCCACATCGCGCTGAAGAACGTTCAGTTGAATGGTTCGGCGATTGAGTTCCGTGAGGAGATCTTCCTGCTCCGTTTTTTTCTGCTGGAGCACCTCCAGATTGGATTTTGAAACAAGCAACTCCGCGAGTCGTTGATCCTGTACCTTTTGGGCTTCTTCCTTGAGGAGTGCCTCAAGAGCGGCAATCTCCTGCTGAATGATGGTCAATTCGCGACTCTGTAGATTTTCCGCCTGAAGTTTGATGCGATTGAGTTGCAAATCCTGCAGGCGCTTGTTGAGCGCGGCATAGTTGGAATTTTCCGCCAAAAGCAAACTTTGCACAAGCTCCTCGGCGGATTGGGCTTCAATAGCCTCCTCAATTTTGAGTTTCTTTTCCAACTCAAAAATCTCGCGACTCAGCTTTTGAATTTGCTCGACGGCGAGATCGGCTTCCTTGGTGAGGAGCTTCAAATCAGCCTCAGAGCTATACTCGTAGAGTTTGTTTTCTGCTGCTTCCAAACGCTGCTGTGCCCCTTTGAGTTCCGTATTGTAGAACTCCTGAGCCGATTGATACGAGCGTTTGCGGTTGAGCAACAGGTAGTTGCTGTACTGCACAGCGTATTCGTTGGCGATGGCCGCCGCGATGAGGGGATCGGGGTGTTTGGCGGTGATTTGAATAATCTGTGTGTTGGTTTTGGGCCGCACCGTAATCCGCTTTTGCATCCGGCGGATTTCATTTTGTTCCTCAATGAGTTCCTTGGGGAGTTCCAGTTGCGTGGTGGGGACGATGAGTTCGCGTAGTTGAATCCGCAGGTTGCGAACAAACTCCGCCGTGGCCTCCAGAGGCGTCCAGTTCCCGGATTGCTGGGCACTTTCCTCCTTGGATTTCTCCGCAGGGCGGTTTGCTTCTCGCCCCAACGATTCCAAAACGGCACGGGTTACTTCCTGCGATTTGATGATCTCGATCTGGGTGAGCAGTTCGTTCAACGAGCTTTGGCGCCCCTGAGAATATTCTGCATCGGCAAAAACAGCCGGAGACTCCGGTTTGTACTCAATCTCGCAGGTGGAGACGTAGATCTCCACAGCGCGGTTGAGTTGGAAGACGGTGATCACCAAGAAAACCAGGAAGATCGCCAGAATCATATAGCGACGACCCCAGAAGATTTTCCCCAGGCGAATCAGTTCATTCTCCTGGGGATCAGAAGCCAACTCAGGGTTTTGCGGAGCGTTATTCAATCAAAGCACGTCCTGTGATTTGGTTATCATCGTTGATTCAGCGATTAGCCGATGGGGTTGTAGGTTGCATTGGCGCCAGCTCTGATGCCGCCACTGAAGATTGTGCCGATAGCTTCACCAATCGCGCGCCAGGTATTCGGAAACACGAAGATTTCATCACCATCCTTGATGACGAAATCGGGTGAACGACGGGTCATGATTTGTCGAATGCTGACGTAGTAGGAAGCGGTTTGGCCATCAGGCAATCGGCGGATGATCTCCACGCGATCATCGGCAGAGAACCGAAGTCCGCCGCGTTCCACCACCGCTTGGCTGACGGTTTGGATACTTGGCCCCAGGAAGACAATCCCCGGAGAATCCACCCGTCCCTGCACGTGCACCGTCCCCGCCGGGGGAACATACACGATGTCATTCTGTTTCAGGGGGATGTTGTATTCCAGCACGCCGTTGAAAACGAAGTCGGAAATCGGGATGGTGATTTCCTCCCGCGGAACCACTTTGTCTCCGCTCATAATCCGTTGAACCAATTCATCGAGATTCAAACGGAATCGATCCTCCAATGGAATTTTCTCCCGGTAGATTTTCATGAAGCGACCGGGGGCTGTACCACCGCCCCGACCACCCGTGCTCAATCCACCCGCCTTGAAGACACCATCCAGGGCGGTATCTCCAAAGTCGAAGGGGTATTTTCCGGGTTTGGAAACAGAACCCAGCACCGCGATTTGGTTACGGTTGAAGACTTTCACCAACACAACCGGCTGGGGATTCACAATCCGAAGACTGAAGGCTTGGCGTAAATCCTCCTGCAGTTGTTCGGTGGTTTTGCCGTGGGCGCGGATCGACCCAATTTCGGGGAGGGTAATGTTCGGGTTATTGGTCAGTGTAATGTCCAAACCGGGTGTCTCGGACTTCGCAGAGAGGAGGTCATTCCGCCCCACCAGTTGAACGTTGATAACATCCCCCGGGCCGAGGTAGTATTCCTCGTTGAAGGTGGAAAGTTGCAGATTGCTGGAACTCACGATTTGGCGGAGTTCATCCTGATCCAACGCATTCGTCAAATCAATGGGGGGCCCTGCTATTTCCGAGGGGCGCATGGAACCAGCGCAT
>JANRMB010000097.1:0-17607 GCA_033761985.1 Candidatus Sumerlaeia bacterium
TTCCGGCGGAGAACATCCCCGCCCAAACGCATGTGATGCGTGGCTATGAGGACGGGCGGTCACTGAGCTATTCTCGTCCCGTGGCTCCCGGAGTTACCCACGCTTTTGATGTGGTGAGCAGTGGCCCCATTACCCTCAACACCGTAACGATTGACCCCCGCGAGCCTTCGCTCCGTTGGGAAGTCGAAAAAGCCCGGGACGAGTTCGATTCGTTTGAAACCGTTTGGGCCATGAGTCAACGTCTCGATGATCCTGAGTTGCAACCCGTGGTGGTGATCAACGCCGACTTTTGGGCTGGGAACAATCCCATCAACCTCCTCGTGGATGAAGGCTGGATTTGGCGTTCCCCCTATCAAGGACCGAGGGGGACTTCCCGCAGTGTGTTGGCCTTCGATGATCTAGGCAACTTCCACTTGGGGGTTCCCCAATTCAAGGCGGAGTTGCGATCCTCGGAATTCGCAGCAGAACGGTTGACGATTGAACTTATCAACGTCACTGGCAACGGAGATACCACAGCCTATACTCCTGTAGTGAGTGAGGAAGTCCCTGCGGTACCGGAGGGGTCGATTCGTTTGTTGGTCGAGCTGGATGCACCGGGATGGCTACCGAACAGACCAGCCCCCGGGCGAGTAGTGTTGATGGATAAGGAAACCAAACCGATTCCACTGTCCCCCAGTCAAGTGGGGATCATGCAAAAGGGTACCATTCCGGAATGGCTGACGATTGGTGCGCCCGTGGAGCTTTCCGCCAGTATTCCGGAACTTCCCGGTGTGGTGACAGGTGTCACCGGGGGTGGTCCGATGCTGGTTGAGGATGGTCGGATCAACATGCAGGAAGTGGAGAAAAAAGAATCCATTACCACCGCTTTCATTACCACTCGGCACCCGCGTTCCGCCGTGGGGATTCGTGAGGATGGGCACTTGGTGCTCGTCACGGTGGATGGTCGGCAAGGGGGACGGAGCATTGGCATGGGATTGCAGGAATTGGCTGAATACATGAAGTCCCTCGGTTGTGTGGATGCCTTGAATTTTGATGGAGGCGGTAGCACTAGTTTGGTAGTTCGGGGCGAGTTGGTAAACTTCCCGAGCTCCAACGGCGTTCTGCGTCCAGTCAGCACAGCACTCGTGATTCAACATTTCCCCAACCAAAGTGACAATCCGGTGATTCTTGCAGAGGCACTTCCCACCAATCTGCGCCTCCCCGAGGGAGTGGAAGTACCGCGATATTGGGAGGAGCGCCGTGCCAATTGGATTCCCGGGGAACGTCACGGGAAGGCTGTGACTGCCGGGGAGTCTGCAGTGGCGGTGGAACACGTTGCCTGTGCCCGTGTGGAGTTTCCACCGAATGCCCTGCAGTTTAAGCCCGGAGAAACCAAACGTTTGTCTCCCCGCTTTCTGGATGCCGCAGGGGTGGCTCTCACCGGTGCCTTTGTTCCGTTTGAACTTCAGCATCCGGAATTTATGTCCTATAAAAGTGAGACTCGTGAGCTGACTGCCACCGGAGTTGGGACAGGGACACTCACCCTAACGGTGGGTGGGTCCAGTTTCCCGTTCGAGGTGGTTTCAGGCGGAGCCGTGGAGTTGTTGGTACACTCGTTTGATGCGGATCCATCGATCTATACGCTCACGGGGACACGTCATCATGCGGGGGGGACACGATTGGGGAGCAACAGTTTCAACAAGGTGGAAGGTGGTGCCGCGCTGGAAATGCATTACGCCATGCTTACTGCTCCGGGTGTACCCGCGGAAAAAGGAACCACCAAAATAGCCCTGGGACTAAACGTGGAATTTCCCGCCGATGCCACGGCTGGTCGCCTTCGAGTGTATGGCGACGGTCAGGGAGCATGGTTGCGCAGTGAGTGGCGAGATGCAGCCAATCAGCGTTTTGTCTTGAATCTTACGGGCTCCAATCCCGGTGTGGATTGGAGCGGTACATGGAAGGATTTGGAGTTCAACTGGGAATCCTTGGAGGCCATTGGCGCTCACAGTCAACCCGCTCAGCCACCCTACAAGCTCGAGTCCCTCTATGTCGTTCAAACACAGGAAAGTCGGAAATCCACCGGAGTGCTCAGCTTCGATGATTTGCGGGCGCTCGTACCGGCACCAAAATAAATACCTTCCCGGGGAACAAAATTCCCTCGGGGGTGTTCCCACAACCCATGAACCCGTTTTGCCTCTTTATTTCTTTCACCCCAAACCCCACACTCAACAAGGAGTTTCCACCCATGTTTCATCGCTTCCGTCGTGCAGCGCTCTGCACCGGTCTGCTCATCGGTTCGGCGCTATTGCAGCCTACCGTTGCCACCGCAAAAATCGATTTGGTGACGATTCCCACCAAGGATAAAACGCAACTCTCCATCTATAAAAGTCAGGATCTGACGCTTGTGCGGGAAACCCGACTGCTTCCCTTCAATGCGGGGGAAAACCAGCTGCAGTTTTCCTGGGCAAACACCCAGATCGATCCCACCTCCCTGCAGATGCGGTTGGTGAAGGAATCCCCCAACTTCACGGTGCTCGATTCCTACTATCCCGCCAACACCCAGAACACCATCGTCTGGAATGTGGAAGCGGTGGCAGCAGGCGAGGCGGAAGTGGAAATCACGTACTTCGCCTCGGGATTGAGCTGGAAGGCAGACTACACCCTCATCGCAGACAACACCGAATCAACCTTAAGGCTGCTTCCGAATTTTACCCTCAGCAACAATAGTGGCGAGGACTTCGTCAATGCCCAAACCCGGTTGGTGGTGGGCGAGGTGAATCTGGTGGAGACCATTCAGGATTTGGCGCGCCGCAGGGGTTTCAATGATAAGGATTCTCGAGGAATCGCCGACGCAGCCGGCAAACTACTGATTACCCAACGACTCACCAAGTCAGAAGCCATGTCTGTGGATTCATTCGCCTACTCAGCTGCCCCTGCTCCGGCATCCTTGAGGAATGAAATTGCCGAGATCGTGAAACAGGCGGTTTCCGAGTATTATCTCTACACTGTGCAAGGGGAGGAAAATTTGGAAAACGGTTGGGGCAAACAACTTCCCAATCCTGAAATCAACGGAGTCGAGTTCGACCTCAGCTACGAGTACGACCCCACCAAGTATGGCTACTCCGTCATCAAACTATACAAACTCAAAAACGATAAAGAACACAAGATGGGCGATGTTCCCATGCCCGAGGGGACGTACTACGTGTACTCCACCGACCGTGCGGGTGACCTTCGACTGGAGGGCAGAACCGATCACAAGTATGTCCCCATCGGTGAGGATTTTGAACTCAACCTCGGCACAGACGGAGAAGTGATTTTTGAGGAGCGCACCATGCAGGTCACTCGCGATAACTTTGAGTTCGAGACCGGTAATTCCGTCACCGGATTCGATGTTACCAGCCAATTGGAGTTGGAAGTGCGCAACAGCAAGGATCGCCCTGTCCCCTTCAAGTTGGTGCGCCCCATGGAGGGCGATTGGGAAATCAAATCCAGCTCCATCCCCTTCAAGAAAGTGGACAGTGCCAAAGCGGAATGGATCTTCGAAGTTCCTGCAGAATCCAAAACAATCATCAACGTCGTCCTCGTGCAGCGCACGGGGAGCCGTTCCCGCTCCAACTAATTTCTCCGGAGGATTTTTCCGATCATGATACGCACCACACTGTCCCTCAAAGCTCTACTTCCCACCCTTGCAGTGGCGCTTCTTTCCAACGCTTCGCTGTTGGAGGCTCGCACCAAACTCGTAACACTCCCCGAGCGTGCTGAACTTGTCGTCAATCTGGAAAAGCCCGAGACCTCGCTTCTCACGGAATCCCGCCCGATTGCCCTTCAAAAAGGGACGAACTTTATCGACTTCTCCTGGCAAGGTGTGAACATCGATCAGGGATCCATTCTCCTGACTCCTCTCACCCATCCGGGGACAGGTCCGGAAGCCACGAAGGTTATCAACGTAAACTTCCCTCCCAACGAACAGGCGCTCACCTGGGAAGTGTATTCCCCGGAAGCACGCACTGAGGAGTTCCGAGTCTCCTATCAACTGTATGGCATTCAACGCGATCACCAATACACGCTCGTGGTAAACGAAGCAGAGACAGAAGCCAGCTTTCAACACATGTTGGAAATGGCCAACCAAAGTGGTGAGGAACTTAACAATGCCGCCATTCGGTTGACGGGGACAGAGGACTTGATGCGGAGCGTCGATTCCGGAGAAGTACGCCGCTTCACCGTGGCTCAACGCCCCAGTGTCCCCATTAAGAAAATCTATATCAGTCGTCCGGCACTCGATGCCTCCAGCACCGATGATGGTGAGCAAATAACCCTCGTTTATGAGCTTGAAAATTCGAGCACGGCGGGGCTTGGCAATTACCTTCTGCAACCCGGCAAAGCACGGCTCTTTGGAAAGGATCCGAGTGGCTCCACCATCTTCCTTGGGGAGGATTTTCTTCAAACCACTGCATTGGGCGAACCCGCCAAACTTACCCTCGGCAACGTGAAAGATATCCTCTTTAAGCGCCGGATTGTCTCTGATCAACGCACCAACGAACGTCGGGGTTCTGGCAATCGCGTCACGCTTTACGACCGCGTGGTGGAATTGCGCTACGATGTGGAGAACTTCAAAGACAAGCCTTCGGTTCTCCGGATTGTGGAACAACTCCCCCCCGATGCGGTGCTGGTGGATACACCGTCCACAGGGTTTACCTGGAAGCGAACCAGCAGCTACGAAGTGGAAATTGAAATCCAGTTGGAGCCCCGCCCCACGGATGAAAAGGCCGAAGTGCCGGTGCAGGAGTTTCTGTTCAAGTACCGGATTGATAACATCGTGAATTAATCGAGGCCGTTTTCAGGAATCATCCTTGTTGAATTATTCGCCTTTTATTCGCTTTTCTTCTTGACCCTTCACTCCTCTTCTCCCCACCCTGCTCTCAACATCCAGATCCACCACCGGCGGTCCATCCCCCCGGTGGTGATTTCAATTCAGAGAGCAACTCATTCCTATGGCGAAGAAAATTTCTCCCACAAAACCATCTGCCGAGATGGACGAATCCTCCCGCGCGGTGGAAGCGGCACTTCAGCAAATTCGCCGTAACTACGGCGAGGGTTCCATCCGCCGATTCGGCGATAACCCAGACTCCCACTCCATCAAAACAATCCCTTCCGGTTCCATCGCGTTGGATCGCGCTCTCGGTGCCTGGGGCTTTCCCCGTGGTCGAATCATTGAAATCTTCGGTCCGGAGAGTTCCGGGAAAACCACTCTTGCACTGCACGTTGTCGCCAACACCCAAAAGCTTGGCGGTATGGCGGCATTTATCGACGTGGAACACGCCATGGACCCGGTTTACACAAAAAGCCTTGGCGTTGACATGGATCAGTTGCTTATCAGCCAACCGGATTACGGCGAGCAGGCACTCGACATTGTGGATACCCTCGTCAAAACCAACGCCGTGGATATCATCGTCATCGACTCCGTGGCGGCGCTCCTGCCCCGGGCGGAACTTGAAGGGGAAATCGGTGATTCCCACGTGGGCCTTCAGGCTCGTTTGATGAGCCAGGCGCTTCGGAAGCTTACCGCCGTGATCAACCAAACGAAAACCTGTGTCATCTTCATCAACCAGATTCGCGAGAAGATCGGTGTCATGTTCGGAAGCCCGGAAACCACTCCCGGGGGCCGTGCTCTGAAGTTTTACGCTTCCGTCCGCGTGGATGTTCGCCGAATTGGCGCTGTAAAAGATGGTACGGACAGCGTGGGGAACCGCGTAAAAGCACGCGTGGTAAAGAACAAGATTGGCGCACCCTTCCGTGAAGCCGAGTTCGACATCATTTTCGGCGAAGGAATCAGCCGCACCGGTGAATTGTTGGACATGGGCGTGGAACTCAATCTGATTGAAAAAAGCGGTGCCTGGATCAGTTATAAAGGCGAACGTTTGGGTCAGGGACGAGAAAAAGCCAAGGAATTCCTCAAGGAAACTCCGGCTTTGATTGAGGAAATTGATCGTGAAGTGCGCAAAGCCGCCGGTTGGGTGGATCCTGAAGCTCCCACGGGAGAACCTTGATTTCCCGCTCGTTGGCGAACTGGTCTTGAAATTGCCCCGCTCTCATCAATCAGCGGGGCAAACTTTGTACAAGTTCCTCGGCATTCATTAACGGCGGTCTCTCATGGCAAAACTCCGGCGCGTACTCCTCATCGGTGGTGCACTTACTACCGGGTTATTCTTGGTTGCATGTGGTCTTGCCGCCGGTCTCGTGGGAGGCAGAAGCATGTATGAACAACCTCAAAACAAAGTCGTGAAAAAACTCTCCAACTCCATCACCATCCGGGAATACGGAACTCGGCTAATAGCGGAGTCCACCGCCGAAGCTCCCACAGAAGAGAAAGCCATGAACAAGGCTTTCATTCAGCTCTTCAACTACATCTCCGGTGAAAACTCCACAAAAGGTAAAGTGGCGATGACGGTGCCTGTGGAGTCCGTGAGGCAAGCCGAGGGAGAGAAAATCGCCATGACAACCCCCGTCGAATCCAACGCTGAGCCAACAACTCAAGGGGTCAGTGTTACCATGCGCTTTTTCTTTCCCGAAGAGTTTACATTGGAAAGTGCTCCCTTGCCCAATAATCCCAACATTACCGTGAAGGAAATCCCCGGGGAAACGCTCGCTGTGCTCCGTAAATCCGGTACCATGAATCCAGAGCGGTTTGCCGAGGAATCTGCCGTTTTGCTTCAAGAATTGGAGGGTTCGGAGTGGAAAGTACTCAGCGCCCCAAGACTGTACACGTGGGATCCTCCCTTTACACCCCCACCCCTTCGGCGAAACGAAATCATCGTCACCGTGGAAAAAGCAACTGCCCCCTAGAGTCCTCTCTTGCGCGCTTTGGCGGCTTTGCGGTTTCCTCACTCCATCCTCCCGATGAGTGTTTCCTGTTCCATGACTCCAGACCCTCGGCAATCAAGTATCTCGGCTGAAGATCGTGAATTCCTCGCGGCTCAGCGGGAGCTCTTGAAATCCTTGGGGTTCTGTTGCTTAACGGATCTTCCCCCGGTTCTCACACAGGAACGGGGAACTTCTGCTCCGTCTGCGAGTACACCCGTGTCCCCTCCCAAAAGCCCCCAGCGTCCTCCTGCGCCTTCTGCTCCTGTTGCTTCACCGCCGCGGGTTGTTCCCCATCAGCCTTTGGTGTCTGCCACCAGCCCATTCACCGCTCCACTGCTTACCCTTGAGCAACGCCTGGAACAGTTGGCCGCCATCACCGCCGAAGCCGCCGCCTGTACCGCCTGCCGGCTTCACTTGGGAAGGACAAACATCGTTTCGGGGGAAGGAAACCCCATGGCAGAATTGATGTTCATCGGTGAAGGCCCCGGCGAAAGCGAGGATCTTCAGGGGCGCCCGTTTGTGGGCCGTTCTGGTGAACTACTTACCAAAATTATCGAAGCGATGACATTCAAACGCGAGGAAGTATTTATCGGGAATGTGGTGAAATGCCGCCCGCCGGAAAATCGCAAGCCGCATGCGGATGAGATGGAAACATGCCTTCCTTATCTTGCCCGCCAAGTGGAAATCATCCGGCCCAAAGTGATTGTCACCCTCGGCGTTACAGCTCTCACCGGACTTCTTCCCGAACACATCAAAACCCCCATCGGTAAAATACGCGGTCAGTGGTTGGAGTACCGGGGAATCCCTGTAATGCCAACGCTTCACCCCGCTTTTCTACTACGGCAACCCACCCAAAAACGCCTTGTCTGGGAAGACATGCAACTCGTCATGGCCAAATTTGGTCGCCAACCGGAGAAACCTTGAATGTCCCACTTATTCCGATTTCGAACACTTCTACTGACAACCACTCTTCTGAGTTCAGCGATTCTCCTTCATGCTCAAGAGGCGGAAACACAGGCGGAGGAAACCACTGAGCCACCCTTGGAGGAATCGCTCCCCGAGGTGTTGGCAGAAGAGCCTGCTCTCGCGGAAAACACTTCCTACTATGTCGTTCTCAAAGGCGGCGGAGAAATTGTGGGTCGCCTGATGAAACAAACTCCCGAGGCCCTGTTCTTTGATTTGGGTTCCGAGGTTCTTCGGCTCTCCCCCGAGCAAATTTCTCGCAAACAAGCGGTGGGTGAAGCGCTGGAACAGTTTGCCAAAAGCACTGCTCCGGCGGAGGAACAACCCCTACTGGCGCTCACCACCCAAGGTGCTGAAGGCGAAGACTTTCTCTCGCAGACCGACATTCTGGATCGTGTGAAGGAAAGCATCGTTGTCATCAGCAATCCCGGCGGCGCGGGCTCCGGTTTTGTTCTCGATACGCAGGGGCGCATCGTTACCAACCACCACGTGATTGGCGGGGAGAAATTCCATACCGTCAATTACTTCATCAAAAACGACAAAAACCAGTGGGTGAAAAAAACCTTCCGCAACGTGGAAGTGGAGGCATACAGCTACCTGTTTGATATGGCCTTGCTGCGGCTCAAGCTGGACGAAGTGGAAAAGGAAGGCGTGGTACTGAAACCACTCCCGATTGCGCCGGCGGAATCACTCCGCGTGGGAGAGCAAGTGTACGCCGTGGGAAATCCCGGAGGATTGGGTCGGTTGCTGGAACACTCCGTGAGCGAAGGGATTGTGAGCAGCCTCACCCGAAACGTGGGCGATGTATTGTATGTGCAAACCACCGCCGCCGTAAATCCGGGGAACAGCGGCGGCCCGCTGGTTAACCAACGGGGCGAAGTCGTGGGATTGGTGACACTGAAGTCGAGCTTTCAGGAGGGGATTGGCTTCGCCCTTCCCACAAGCCTGATGCACCACTTCCTCGAACACTCCGAGGCGTTTGCTTTCAATGATCAGGCAGAAAACGCGGGATTCCGTTATTTGACTCCCCCGTAAGGTACACTTTTATTCTGAGGAGAAAAGCTTGTGCGGAGGGGACAAGAGCTTTCTTTCCGCTGAAAGTTCTATGAGCAATTGGGGTTCGAATCGCTCAAGCAAGAGTTCAGGGATTGGTAATTCCCGTTCATGAATGAAAACCACCTCTGAAAAATGGTGCTTCAGGAGCGGTGGAAGATATTCTGCAAAAGAGTCTCCCACGAGTACAACACGACGATTCTTGACGTTTGCTGCAGGGTTCCATGCATAGGTGGTATATCGCAGTTTATTGGAGAATTCTTTAACTGTTTGCGGGAATCGTGCTCCCGAATCGGATGAAACACTTTCCGGAAAATTGTATACAATAGGATTCTCCTCAAAGTGCGGAAAGCCAGGGAGGCAATCTGTTGCTTCGTAGCCGGAAAAGAGTCCCATAAAGCGATGTAGATCCGGTTCCATCAAATAACACTTTTCCTCAAATGAGTCCCATTCAATAAACGGATATTCGTGAATTCCATAACTATTCAAATGATTGTACAAAGTGTTTAATGTCACCACTGCCCCCCGACTGTTCCAGTGGGAATCGGCTTTGAAATAAACTTGATGGCGGACCTTTTCCTCCAGTAAAGGAATTCGTGTGTCTGGAAGCAATTCCTCGACGATAGAATTATCAGATGCAAGAAGTTGCTCAAAACGAGATTGAGGATGGGCGCCTTCAACCCAATCAGGAAGATACTCGGGATAGATTGTGGATTTGTTGGGAGCAATGCAGCGTACGTAATCCACATCGTATCGCCGACAGATACCCTGATTGGTTTGCAACTGCTGGAGGACGATCATAATGTCCTGAGGGGTGTAAGGCTGTACTCGTTGTGTGTATTCCAACACCCCCTCTCGATTCATAAACTTCCATCCCTCTTTACCGAATAGTACTCCGTTTTGATTTGTTTTGAGGAGATGATCTTCCAGCAGTCCATGGGCATACAGCAGTGTCCCTCGAAGCCCATAATCACCACCGATATTCGACTTAAGCTTCTCCCATGATGATTCTGAAATAGGGCGTGCATGAAGAAATGCTACTCTGTCCCCTTGAATGGGATGAGGTTCGATTCCTAAAAAGTTACAAACCGAAGGCGCTGTAAGGATGGCTAAAAAACATACTACCAAAATCATATTGGGAAAAGATTGTCTCTGCTTGTCCATGGTATCCTCCGTTTAGAAGCGGTAGTAAATAAAGGGATTGTACTGTTCAGCCGAAAGGCGGATCAGGCATAAGAGCAACAAACCGATGATCAAAAGAACTTTGGATAGTTCCCGCAACCGAGATCTCTCGAAAAGCAGAAAAGAAGAATGTTGACTGATTTGCTTCCAATTCAGACTGCAAATGATTCCGGCACAGAGGGCAATTAACACATCCCTTTGAAGATACCGCTCCAACGGATGGATCACTGTCCCCATGGAGCCAAGGAAGAAAATGGTCCGGAAAAACTCCAGAATTTGATTCATGCTTTCCAATCGAAAGAATACCCAACCCGTCATAACAATCCCAAGAACGTAGAGGTGTTGAAAAATTCGAGCACGTTTGGACATAAACTCTCCAAAGCGCGTTCTTTCCAGGGCAAGAAATGCCCCATGAAATAATCCCCAAAGAATAAAGTTGAGCCCCGCGCCGTGCCATAATCCACAGAGGAAAAACACGATCAGCAAATTGGCTGAGGTGCGATGACTACCCCGACGATTTCCTCCAAGGGGGACATAGACATAATCCCGAAACCAAGTGGACAAACTAATATGCCAACGACGCCAAAACTCCCGAATGGATTGCGCGGTGTAAGGTGCATCAAAGTTCTCCAAAAATGTGAACCCAAACATTTTTCCCAACCCAATTGCCATGGTGGAATACGCTGAAAAATCAAAAAAGATTTGAAGCGTGTAACAGGTTATAGCCAAAAGGCAAAGCCCCGGACTCCACTGCTCCACAGGAAGAGAAAAAATCTGATCGGCGCAATATCCCAGCGGATTGGCAATCAGAACCTTTCGAGCAAGTCCCAGAACAAAAAGTTCAATGCCGTGCGCAAAATTTGAGAAGGTCGACTTTCTTGTTTCAAGTTCCGACGCTACTGTTTCGTAGCGAACAATTGGACCGGCGATCAACTGCGGGAAGAGTGACACATATAATGCCAGCTTTAGAAGACTCCGTTGGGGGGACACGTGTCCCCGATAGACGTCCACCAGGTAGGAGATACTTTGAAAAGTGAAGAACGAAATCCCGATAGGAAGATGTATTTCAGGCTGGTTGATCAAAAGTCTGGTGAAAAATGCACCAGACAGTTGATTGAGCATTTCCACCAAAAAGTCCGTGTATTTGAAAAATCCCAGCAGGAACAGATTCCCGATTACACCAATTGTCAAGATAGCAAACGAAGAGATTAATTGGTTCTGTCGTTTAATCAGCAGGCCAAATCCGTAGTTCCAACAGATAGAGGCCATCATAACGAGTATGTAGATCCCCTCTCCCCACGTATAAAAGAAGAGACTGAAAACCAGTAGCAGGGCATTCCTATACCACACCCCTGGATGCAGAAAATAGAGCAACAATAGGAGTGGTAGAAACGCGTAGAGAAAAGCGGGTTCAGCAAATATCATCAGGAACTAAGTTCAGAGAATGGATTCCTTGTTCTCTATCGTTGGAATCCATCGGTGGCAATCAGGTTTGGAAAAACAACCTCCCACTACCACGCCAACCCATTCAAATCCACCACCCCTTGCGGCCATTCGGCGGGGTCTCCGTAGATCATCACTGCTTTGCACCACCAATTGTTGCGTCGTTCTTCAGCGCTTGGCTTTGAATTCACAAAGGCATTAGAGACTCTGCGACAATTTAGCAAGTCGTAGAATTCCGGGACGTCTGTTTGGAAGAGGCAGATTTTCCCCTCTCTTCGGGAGATTTCGAAGCAAGACTCCACCACCCGGCGCCCGTATCCCTGCTTTTGATAATCCGGATGAACACACACCCCAAGCAACCCCAGAACCGAAAGCCTTTGGTTGGTTTCAGGCAGAATAAGCTCTCGTTGAATCAGTTCTGCACCGGCAATCAGTGTGTTGCCTGATTCTGCCCACTCGTCGCTGTTTTCCACGACGCTATGAATCTCGCGGGCGTCGGGTTGTGCCAACCGTGGCGATTCAAACCTCGTGAGGTTTTCTGGAAACGTTTTGTCCTTGGAAAAGTGAATCGCTCTTAACCGTACCGTGGCTTGGCGTTGTTCTGGAGAAAGATTTAGAAAGGGTTGCACCACAATTGTTGGGGGCATGGTCGTTAGCTCACCTCAGAGTTTCAATCCTCGTAAACGCAGTGCGTTGCCAATCACGCAAAGCGAGGAACACATCATGGCAAAGGCAGCGAACATGGGGTTGAGAAGAAGCCCAAAAATAGGGTGGAGCGCGCCGGCGGCAATCGGGATTCCAAAGCCATTGTACACAAATGCAAAAAAGAGGTTTTGCCGAATATTTGTAAGGGTGGCGCGGCTGAGGTGTATAGCCTGAAGTATGCCCCTCAAGTCGCCATTCAGCAACGTGATTCCCGCGGATTGAAGAGCCAGATCCGTCCCTGTCCCCAAGGCGATTCCCACATCTGCCAAAGCCAACGCCGGAGCATCGTTGATACCGTCCCCCACCATGGCCACAACGCGGCCCTGTTGTTGCAAACTCTTGAGTGCGGCGTGTTTTTCTTCGGGAAGCAACCCCCCTCTAGCATCGGAAATACTTAGTTCCTCGCCCATCAGCTTTACGGCACCGGTGCTGTCTCCGGAAAGTATATGCAGGTGATATCCTTTTTTCTTAAGCATCGACACCGCTTCCCGTGTCCCTGGCTTGATTTCATCTGCCAAGGCTACAGCAGCCTTCAGAGTCCCCTCCACAGCCATAAAGATTACCGTGTCCCCACGATCCCGATGCCCTTGAATCCAATTCTTTTTTTCCTCTGAAACCAACGGAGAAATGTCCTGACAGAGTTGCACCATAAGCTCACGGTTTCCGGCGGCAATTTCCTGCTTTTCCACCAGCCCCACGATTCCACGACCGGGAAGAGCCTCCACGCGGCGAACCTTAAGGTGGGGGAGTGAACGTGCTTCCAGCCATTCCCGGAAACCACCTGCCAAAACGTGTTCGCTACGGGATTCCAATGACGCCAAGCGGTGCATGATATCGCTTTCTTGATCATCAGAAAACATCAAAACATCTGAAATCGTGGGGCGGCCTTTGGTCAGTGTCCCCGTTTTGTCCAGCACGATGGTATCCACCCGGGCCAGTCGTTCAAGCGCTTCCGCTCGTCGAACCAAAATCCCATGCTTCGCTCCGCAACCCGTCCCCACAAGAATACTCATGGGTGTTGCCAAACCCAACGCACAGGGGCACGCAATAATCAGCACACCCACGCCATTCAGAATGGCGAAGGTCATCGCTGGGGCCGGACCCAAAAACAACCAGAGTGTGAACGAGGCGAAACTTACTCCGATCACGATGGGGACAAAGTACCCGGCCACGCGATCCGCCAAACGTGCGATGGGTGCTTTTTCCCGCTGTGCTTCCTGCACCAGGCGAACCACTTGTTCCAGCAGGGAATCCTTCCCCACCTTCCGGGCTTCCACCAGAAGTGCACCATTTCCATTCAACGTTCCCCCAACGATGAAATCCCCGTGCGTGGCGCTTTGCGGGATGGGTTCTCCGGTTACGCTGCTGGCGTCGATGGTGCTGCGGCCTTCCAGTACAATTCCATCCACCGGAATGCTTTCTCCGGGCCGAATCCGGATCTTCATCCCCACCGCCAACTCCTCGCGGGGCACATCTTTTTCGCTTCCATCCAATTGAACCACGTGGGCCACATTTGGAAACCGCCCCAGTAACTCCTTCAGCGCTTCTGCCGTTTTGAGGCGAGCCCTCAGTTCCAAAACCTGACCCAACAACACCAGCGTGGTGATGACAGCCGAAGCCTCAAAGTAGACTGGTACCATCCCGTGATGATCCAGAAACTCCGCCGGGATCAACCGTGGAAAAAGTGCTGCAATAGTGCTGTAGGTGTAGGCGGCCGTTGTCCCCAACAAAATCAGCGTAAACATGTTGTAGTAGTTGGTGAAGATGGATTGAACACCCAACCTCAAAATCGGGAAGCCAAACCCAAAAACCACCACACCGCTCAAAATCAGTTCCATCCACGTCTGTACTTGTGGGGGGAGAAGGGGGGAAAACGGATTCCCGGGGACGTGCAACCACATGGCTGAAACAAACACCGGCAGCGTAAAGACAAGCGCTCCCCAAAAGCGCCACATCATCTCCCGGTGGTGAGCATCCGTGCCATCTGCACCGGTCCCCTCAATCGGTTGCAGGGGGCAGCCACACAGCGGGCAATTCCCCGGTGCAGGAAGTTCCAACTGAGGGTGCATTCCACAAGTATAGAGAGTTTTGGTTTTCGCTTCCGTCATGAAGGTGCAAACAGGCTAAATCAGGGGACGGTGGAAGGCGCCTGATTTGTGATGGGATCACGCAACGATTCGTTCGTTATCCAGCGATACAATGCCTGTGCCACAACGGGATCAAACGCTGTTTTACTTTCCTTGAGGATTTTTTCTGCAGCCACAGATTTTTCAATCGGTTTGTTGTACGCTCTTTGGCTTGTCATGGCATCAAACGTATCCGCCACCGCCAAAATTCTCCCCCCAAAAGGAATCGTCTCCCCCGAGATGCCATCCGGATACCCACGACCATCCCACCGCTCATGATGCCCACGGATCATCGGAATCACATCGGCCAAATGCTGAATCGGTTCCAGAATTCGAACACCCATCTCCACGTGGTTCTTGATGTCCTTGTATTCCTCGTCCGTAAGGTTTCCCGGTTTGTTGATAATCCCCTCGGAAACACCAATCTTCCCGATATCATGCAACTCCGCAGCGATGGCGAGTCGGTCGATGAACGGTTGTTCCAACTTTAGGGTTTTCGCAATGCCGATGGCATAGGTTTTCACCCGTTGGCTGTGGCCCCGGGTGTAGTCGTCTTTCGCTTCAATAGCCTTCACCAAGCTCTGGAGTGTTTGAACATAACTGTTTTGAAGCGAATCGCAAAGGCGAGCGTTATCGATGGCGATGGCGGCCTGATTGGCAAAGCTTGTCACCAACTCGGCATCCATTTGGTCGTAATGAATGTTCTTGAGTCGGTTGTCCATGTAGAGGGCGCCCAGCACACGATCACTGGCAATCAGCGGAGCGCAGATCGCAGCTTTCACATTAAACTGGAGAATGGACTCGCCCACATTCATGCTGCTATCGTCACCCAAATCGTTGGCAATCAGCGTACAGCGCTTTTCCATCATCCGTTGCAGAACGGTTGTGGAAACCGTAATTTTGGGTGCTTCATCCCCTTGGCGGTCGCGGGCGTAAGCCGGAACAAAACGCTGAATGTCCTGATTATAGAGGAGAATCACCAGATTCTCGGCCCCTGCAAACACCTTGAACAACCCCTGCGCCACCACCTTGAGGAGTTCATTCAGCGGCAGCAGGCGCGCCATCTCATTGGTCACGCTATAGAGTGACTCCAACCCATTCAGCAATCGCTGAGTTTTCACCAACTCCACCTGTTCCACTTGGGCGGGCTCAGGATTGTAATCTTTGTAGAAATTGAAAATGTTGGCAAACTGTTCCGCCAACGGATCCTTCCCGCCTTTGGGTTTTGCCTGAACCTCCGAAGTCACGATCGCCTCAATGGAGGTGAAGTTGATTGTGTGGGAGTCGTTGGAATCCCGCAGACACAACTCCGTGGTCCCGATGGTGATCACGTCACCCAGCTCAAGGCGTTCTTCCTGAATCAACCTAGAATTCACAAAAGTCCCGTTCGTGGAGCCCAAATCCCGGACGTAAAGCTGCCCCTCACGAACCTCCAATTGGGCATGGCGACGCGACACTTTGGGGTCTTCCAGGGAAACATCGCTGGCGGAATCACGCCCCAAGGTCAGCAACTCAAAATCTATAGGTATAACCTCCCCACTGCGGGGACCGCCACTCAGCTCCAAATGATAGAGTTGCAGGGTGTTGAGCATTGCACGAAGGCCGTTCTGTCAACGTTTGGGAATTATTCTCATCCTCCCCTGTTGAAAGATTTCATTACAGTTGGAAACGATGATGGGTAAAATATGAACTCAAATGGCTCCAGTCGCTCAACACGAAAGTCATACCAAGGGGGGGATTCCTCACAAATAACCCCCCGATGGAATTTCCTTGAGTTCTGCCACCGCTCGCATCCTACACTCGTACCGATGCGCACCGTTAGGTGTTTCACACACTCAAAGCCCGAGTGATGAAATCGGCAGACATACGGGACTTAAAATCCCGGGACCGTGAGGTCGTGCGGGTTCAAGTCCCGCCTCGGGCACCAGCAACTTTTTTGCTCCCTCCCTGAAGATCAATCGTCAGCCGCCACCGTGGGAATTCCCAGCTTGTCCAGAGCGGCGCTGATCTGGGCGGAAGTCAATCCATCCACTTCCTGGAACTCGATCCCCATAATGCAGGCGGGCACGGCTCCCTTGGTGTCGTAGTGGCTCCACGCCATGCGGCCCTTGAGGCTCAGGTTCATGGAGTCGAGCGTGAGTTCCGTGCGGATGAACGCTTTTTTCCGGATCAACAGCAACCAGTAGTCCTTGCTGATTTCCGTCGTCATCAACCGCAAGCCGCCGTGGTCCATGTCCTTGACCAAACCATGAATTGCACGGGGGGTAAATGTTTCATCGGGCACGAGAATCTTCAGGGTGGCATCCAGATTACAGGTTACGCGGCCACGGGGGGAGTTGCTCCCGCGTTTTTGCATCAACTCGGCAATCTTGCGGTTTGCTTCCAGTTCCCATTCCCGCCGGAGCAGAAACCCGATCACCGTGTTGCCCACGATGATGCGGTCGCCATGGTGCAGCCCCTTGGGTTTGGTGACCTTCTCCCCATTAAGGAACGTGCCGTTGCGGCTTTCATTGTCTTCCAGAATACACCGGGGTTCTCCGCTTTTGGAGTGAAAGTTTTCGTACACAATAAAGGCGTGAAAACGTGATGTGTTGGGCTTTTCCAAAATCAGATCACAGTCCGGTGCACGGCCAATGTAGATTTGTGGTTTGTTGATGACCAACTCCACCGCCCGTCCATCATCCATCATCACCGTCAAAACGGGAATCAGGTCGTTGCCCTGGTTGAGGAGTTTTTTGGGCGTTGCCTGATCCAGGTTGAACTGGGTGACTTCACCGATTTCTTGTTCTGTATTCGTCATGGTGGGGAACCTCTGCATTTCTTCCGAATCCGGATAAACCACCGAATTTCGGGAATTCAGAATTCAATTCCGGCCGATTATTCACCCTCTTGTGGAATTCGGAACTTGCTTCCAAATCGGGTTTCGAATCGATGACCTGAAGAGAATCACTCCCCCTAAAAGGAGCAGGATGGTTGCCATCAAGCGTAGCGAGAGACTCCGCCCCACGGATTCATTCCCTAAAAAACTCTCCCAGACGATTGGCCAAAACGCACGCCAATAGACAAACTGCGATACCTCCACGGAATCCTCGAATTGAATCGACTCCAGCACCTGCTGTGGCGTGCCTCCCACCGGCGTCTGTGGCTCCAGCCAGGAGACTGGTTGATTCCCTAGTATCGATACAAAAAGCAACAGACCCAAAATGAGACACCGAGTTCTGGACGCTTTGACTAAAAACAGGCCACACCCCAGCGGCAACACCGCAAACGCCGGTAACATCAACCGCGGTCCCAT
>JANRMB010000098.1:0-32834 GCA_033761985.1 Candidatus Sumerlaeia bacterium
TCTCCCTTCGCCAATCTGATTGGAGAACATGGAGCGGTTGGCGAAGACGAATCCGGTGGCGGCAGAGGTGGTTGTTGTATCGGACTTCTTGGCCATTTTCTACCCCTTGGATCGGTTGATTGTGGAACAGAAACCATGGATACAGAAACAAGATTGATAGCTTGGATGCAACGGAAAGAAGAAGAGCGATGAAGCATTTCAGCCTCAATATACGATCGTTCTTCGTCATCTTCCAACCCCTTTACCATATTTAACCTCTATTCTACCGAATCATCCCCCAATCATAGCACCATTCAACACCCATTCGAGCGGAATCAAACCCGATAACCCGCGCAGAATTCAGTTCAAAGAGGGTAAATGAGAGACTCAGGGATTGAATTCGCCACAATTTCACAAGGGGCGTAATGTAGGGGGAAACTTCTGGGTTTCCTCAAGAGGCGAGGGTAACCGCCACCGCGGACGGCAGCGCTCGGGGGAGTTGTATTCGCGGACGGGATTATCCGCGCCACGAGTTGTATGAGTCGGGACATGGGTAACACTTTGGTCTCACCACAAAGGTTACACTTTTCGCTAACTCATCGCCCCCCTTTCCCGCAAGTGCTTCGGCTGGTTTTTCTCCTCCGACTCCTTCTCGCCCTCGTTCCTCCTCCCTTCCCTTGGTGGCTCAGGGGGTTCGGGGCACAGCCCCGAGGGTTGCGCCTTTCGGATCCTCTTCGGTTCAACCCCTATCACTTCAACGTCGAGTTGCAGGCTCTCCGCTCCTGTGATTGGGATCACCAGGTTCTTTGTGTTTCGCCCCGGTGAGATCACTCTCTTTTCTTTCAAGTCCAGTATTCCCAGTTGGTAGCTCCCCAGCCAAACGCTGTACACGCCGGCATTGCCTTCGAGCTTTAGCCCGATCAACTCCTCAGACAAGGTGCTGGAAACAAAGTAACTGACTTTATTCCAGGTGAACAAACCGTTGCGCTTCACTTGCTTGACAATCATCTCCTCCCCATAGGCGGGGTTCCACGGGCCGGTTTGTTTCTTGTAATCCCGCTCGGAGCGTGTGTAGAGGCTCTCCGGGGTTTTCATCTCCAGTCCCTCGTGGGGGCGCACTTCGTTGTATTCTTTTTGAAAGGCCAGATACTTTTCCTGCTGCTTCTTGGGGGTCGCTTCCGGGGGCGAGATCGCCTCTGCTTTGAGTGTTCGGTGCAGGCGTTCCAGTCGGCCGTTTTGCTGGGGTTTGCCGGGTTCGATGCGCAGCGGGGTGATGCCGAGTTTCACGAACCAGGCGGAAAGATGCGTCAGGCCCCCCGCGCCGGTGGAGGCAAAGGGCGATCCGTTGTCCGTGAGCATATAGCGCGGCAGCCCAAAGGAGAAGAATGCCTTCTCAAGCTCCGTACGAACCTTCTCGGTCGTGGTTCCCCCAAACAACGCCTCGCACACCAGAAGTTTGCGTGAAAAGGAGTCCATCACTGTGAGCGTATCGCATCGCTCCCCGCTTCCCACGCGGAACTGGCCCTTGAAGTCCATGCACCACACCTCATTGGGGGCGCTTGCCACCACGAGATCGCTCGGCGGGGGGACGCGGAAGCTCCGCTTGGGCGAGCGCACGAGGTTCTCGCGTTTGAGGAGGCGGGCAATGGCTGATCGGGAGGGAAGAGCCCCCTCCGTGTGCTCTCTTTGAAGGAAGGCGAGGATCTTCTTCGGCCCCCAGCGGGGATGCTCGTAGCGCACCGCAAGCACCTCCTCGCGCAGGGGCTGGGCCATGCCCCTCGGCGAAGAGTGAGGGCGTCTGGAGCGGCTTTCCAGCCCTGCCTCGCCTTCCTCGTTATAGCGGTGAAGAATCTGATACCCGGTTTTGCGGGAGATGCCAAACTCACGGCACAGCTGTGCCACACTCTCCAACCCCAACTTCCAACGATGGACAAACTCAAGACGTAAACTCATAGCGGTACTCACTTTCAACGGCATGGGGTGAGGCCTCCGGAAAGAAATGGGGGCCCAACTAAATCAACAAACAGTGTTACCAATCCAGTGAGACTGTTGCCTTGGTAGGTGAGACTGTCACCGAGTCAGGTGGGACAGTTTCCTTGGCCAAGTGGGACAGTTACCCCTGAAGCGGGACTGTTTCCGTTTTGGTGAGACTGTCACCAATCTCGCCAAAACTGTTACCTATGTCGTGAGACTGATGTGTTACCGATGTCGCGAGACTATACAGAAAGGGATTCTATAGAGTATGAATCGATTCGCATCCACATTTGCATCGGCCCTCGTGGCTGGAGTGCTGGCGTTATCTGCTGTCAATACAGCCCAGGCTGAAGACCGTGTGTTATGGGTTTCTGTTGGTGATAACCTCGGCAGTTCTGCCTCGATGGATAGTGCCATCGCCTACGCCAACGCCAATAACTTCAACGCGATTGCCGTTCTGGCACGCTACCGCACCAACCGCACTTACATTAATAACCGCGACTTTAGCACCTTTACAAACACCGAACCGAGCTACGTGGGTGGGTTCGATACCATTCAATACGTTCTCGATCGCGTACAGGAAATCAACCTCAACCAGAATAAGAAGATCCGTGTGTATGCGGCGTGGTCGGTGTTCCTTTCGACTGATGGTTCCAATACGCTGCCGAGCCAGTTGAACTCTTCCTGGCGCCAATGGGTTTATAACAGCGGTACGCCTGCGCTTGCCACCACCGCCGATGATTCATCCGGTATCTGGATTGATCCTTCCTCTCCGGGTGCCCAAGCCTACAATCAGCAAATCATCCAAGACTTCATTCAAAACTATGATGTGGACGGCATTATACTGGATCGTATTCGCCATCCGGGAAATGATTGGGGATACAACCCTGATGTGCTCGATCTGTACTGGAATAATGGTGTCAGCCCCCAGCTTGATGCAGATCCCAATATCATTCTTCCGACACCCACAAACGACACTTTTGAGGAAGCTCGCCGCGATGGCGTTACCAAGTTCCTCGCTGATACACAGGTTCTTGTGCATGCGCTCAAACCCCACGTCATTTATGGTGGTACACCTGTCGTATTTGGTAGCACCGATACTGATACCCTTTTGAGCGTCTTCCAGGATTATCCTGAATGGAGCAGTCGCAGCGTTAGTACTAGCATCCGCACCACGGGCGCTGGTGTTCTGGATGTGATGATGCCCCAGTTCTACCGTACCAATCCAGCAACAAACAATAGCCTGATGGATTTGTTCGATAGCAAAATCACGCTCGCCAACATGCGGATGAACCCATTGTTTGGAAGCTTCCTTGCCGATACCCAAGGGGCAGATCTTGCCCAGAATATCTGCCACTCCAACACAAATGGTTACAACGGGTTCGGTATTTTTGCTCTCAGCAGTTTGCAGGATGTGGCGAACCTCGAAACCAACAATCGTTTTGTGGAATTGGAAGCCTACAATAGCGGCGGTTGCGGACCCAACGTCATCACTGCCGATGCTTCAGCCGGTACTCAGTACACCAATAAAGTCGGTTGGGATTCAACACCCACTGCCGATATTTCCAACCTTGCTGCGGCAAACTCCGGTTTTGGGATTCAACTCACCTGGAGTGCTCCTTCCGGTGCTGCCAAGTACCTGATTTATCGCGATACAGACTCGAACGTTGAACCCTATTACTCCAATCTGCTCAACAAAGATTACAACATCACCACCAATAGCTTCTTTGATACTCCTGATAATGGCCTCGCACTTGGTGAAACCTATTTCTATCGTGTCGTCACGGTGGATGGCTTCAACAATAAAGCTGATTCCAATACTCCAGCGGGGGTTACTTTCTCTGGGGAATATGTGATTGTGGAATCCCGTAATGCGGCGGGGACACTGACACCTTCACCCACCTACTCGGAAACGGGTTCCTTTTCGGATACCTCGGCCAAAGCTGATAACGCTCTTCTTTCCTCTCCAAGTGGAGCACGGTTCTCCATAACGGTTGGAAATTCCGCCACCTTCCGCCCGGCGATCGCTTCCGCAGGCCTTTATGACGTTTACTATACCATGGAGGGAGGTGCGGCAAACTCAAGTGCCGAAGCGAATTCCACCTACTCTTTCACTTCCACCTTGGGAGGGAACGTTTCCGGATCCTTCAACATTGATAAGGATTTGATTGAAGACGATTTTGTGAAGGTCAATTCCACGCCCATTGAGGTGAATGCGGGTGCTTCCGGAGTAGTGACACTCACGTTTACGAATGTTGATGGAGACGGTGCCGGCGGCGCGGCCGGAAACCGTTTCGTCATGGACTCCGTCCTCTTCCTGAAAGTCGGCAATCTCCCCGGTGGAAACCCCTCCTGCACCACCATCACCCCCGTTACCTCCACCCCCACAAATGCGGATTCCTTGGTGTTCACCTTCGTATTTGATGAAGCAGTTACTAACTTCAACAACGCTGCTGATGTTGTTGTGAACACCACAGGAACTGCCGCCAACACAGGGGTGAGCATCGTTCAAAACACCACCAGCAATTACACGGTTACTGTAACTGGTGTTTCCGGAGATGGAACCATCACTGTGGCAGCCAGCACCACATCAGACATTCGAGATGTGGACACCAATTCCTTGATTGCTTCTGTCACCAGCTCCGCGATCGAAGTGGATAACACCGCACCCGCCCTCACTGCGGTCTCACCCACGGTGAAAGTCACCGGCTCCATCCCTGTCACTCTTGCCAACGGTCCTGAAACGGTGGTCTCCACAGTGCTTTACTCTCGCTTGAACGGTGGAGCTTGGAGCAGCGTTGGTACCTTCTCCGGCGCTACCTTCAACTACACTCCCCCTGCTGATGGGAACACCGACTTCTACGTTGTCTCCACCGACGCCGCAGGCAACAGCAACCCCGTCCCCACAGGCCTCACCGTCGCACAGGACACCACCATCTATAGCGATACTTTGAATGATCTGCAACTCAACGTTGCTGCTGGAACCACCCAGCTCTTCCCCATGACTGATCTTCAAGGGGTGAACATCGACTACACCAACGTTACTGTGGGTGGCCCCGTGCGTGTTCAACGCATCATTGGTAATGCAGCGCCCACTGGTTTCGCTGCCAATCGCCTGATTGACGAACATTTGGACATTACGGGTACCTTCACCGGAACCGCTTCGTTCCTGTGGCAGTACACCAATACCGGAAACGCGGGCAGCAATACCACCGTTTACAAAGATACCGGTTCCATCGTGACCTCTATTAGTGGTGGCAACCTGGTATTTGGAATCAACAGTGTCACCGTGCTGAATCAGACCAGCTTCAGCGACTGGTATTTGGGAGATGCCTCCGCCGATGTGCCCGATTGGTCGATCCTCGACTAAACCCCAATGGCATTTCAGCGCCGAGCAAGGAAACCGCCTTCGGAGATTCAGCCTCCGGGGGCGGTTTTGTTTAGTTGAATCTTTGTTGGCTGATCCGATTTCCTTCCTTTTCCTCCGAAGTCTTTTGCTTGCGGAGTGGATGTGCATGTGTTAAGTTGCTGTATTGCCTACACACAGCGTCGCAGTTTCTTGGGAGTACCCCTTGTGATTGAATTGCTATCCGCCCTCATGCGCCGATTTCCCCTTCTTAATCGCAGGCGATTGACCAACATTATGGCAGTGCTTCCCAAGATGGGATTTTCCCCCATCGCGCATCGTCAAATCGGACCGATGAGAATCGGATTCGATGTGCGCGATCAGTTTCAGCGGGAAATGCTTTTGGATAAGTACGAGCCCACAACGGAGAAATTGCTTCGTACCTTTCTACGTCCGGGTGACACTTATGTGGACATCGGCACTCAACTCGGTTACACTGCGGCGATTGCTGCCGATCAGATTGGGCACAAGGGACGTATGGTGTTGATAGAACCCGACCCCACTGCTATCGCCAAGCTGGAGCATCACCTCTCCACAGCTGACCCTCACCGAATGCCTCGTGTGGATCTGGTCAAAGCCGGATGCTCTGACGACGACGGGGTTCTCCGATTTCACCTATCCCCGATTCTTGGCCATTCCAGAATTCTAAAGGAGGGAGAGTCACCAACCACGGGAAGCATCGTCAGTGTCCCCGTCAGGACTGCAGATTCTATTCTGAAAGATCTGGGAGTGGAGCAGATTCATTTTTTGAAAATCGACACGGAAGGACATGAAGTTCGTGTGCTCAGGGGATTACAGCAATTCCTGAAACGTCGAGGAGTGGATGCCGTTCATATAGAAAAAAATCAGTATCTTTTTGATGACCCTGAGAGGGACACTCAAATGCTCCATGCCTTGATTGCCGAGAATGGTTACAGGGGTATTCACGAGGAGCGGATGATTTGGATTACCGATGAATCACTGCAAAGCACGGAGATCGCTTTGGAGAATTTCTTCTTTTTGAAGGATGTGAATCTTTTTTCCAAACTCCCCCTTCCACCCCAGCCTTCTTCTCCCTGTTCGAAAACAATTTCCCAATTTGCACGGATCGCACTCCATGAATTGGAGAGCGAGGAAGCAGCCCGGGCTATCATTCGCGGAGTGAGAAACGGAGAAGTGCAAAAGGGTTTAAGGGCTGCGGAGGAATTGCTGCAGACATCTCCTGATCTTGATTGGTTACGTGGGCATTTGGCATGGTGGTACACAGGCATCGGCGAGCGGGAGGATGCCCTCCGCCATTATCGAACGTTATTCGTTCACCAACCGGAGAATGAGTTTGTGAGGGAGAAAATTCGGGAGTTGGGATCTTGACTCACTTCTTTTCGACATTAGGGAAAAAGGCACTCCCTGCATTCCTTCTTTTTGCGATTTGGTTGAGTTATCTGATTCTTACTTTGTTACTTTACTATCCTGTGCTGGATGCCTTTTTTCTTTGGGATGACATATCGATTCTCTCCATCGCCACACCACTTGGGGAAAAATCTTTTTGGGATTGTTGGCAACCATTAGGAAACGGATTCTGGCGACCGATCCCGCTTTCAATTAGTTGGCTGCTTGTCCTCTCTTTTGGTCCATCGCCTTTTGCGTTTCATTTATTTCCTATTTTGTTGCACAGTTTGAATGCATTACTTTTACGGCAAGTTGCCATTGCGAATAGCGTTGGCAGTAAATGGGGGACACTTTTGGGCTATCTTTTTATTGGGAATTTTGCGGTTTTTCCTGCTGCATCCATGATGCAGAATTGCATGGATCTTTTGTTGGGGACGGGCGTTTTGTTCACATTACTCATCGTGAATGCTGGAAAACCCGATTTTCCAATACGACAATTTTTTGCTGTGTTTATTCTGACCCTTGCCTGTAAAGAAACGGCTGTCATTCTCCCTGTTATTGCGCTTTTATGGCTGTGGGGAAAGTCTTCTGAGCATTCATGGGAGAAGTTGAAAATATTCTTACCGAGAGGACTTCTCATGATCTCATGGTCATTTATTGCGCTAGGATTTATACTCACAATGCAATTTTCCAGTCGGCGATCTTATGCACAAGAAGGGATGTTGGATTTGCAGCCTACATCAATTATCCGCCAATTTTGTGATTATATTTTATCGCTCGTTTTCCCATATATTCATATTTGCGAGTTTCCGGGAAATCCTGTAATCTTAAGCCATCAGCTACTATGGATGATTCGTCTGAGTGTAATAGCTTTATTGTTTGTACTAGTGTGGCAAATGCTTTATAATAAGAAAATGATTATTTTTTCTCTCATGATGATCGTAGTTTGCATACTACTCCCCGCTTGTTTGCTCAAGGGTGCGCCGCATGGCCGATTCCTTTATGCAGCACTTGCTCCGCTATTCTTGCTTGTGGGGATTGGAACGACTAACGCCAGTAGAATGACCCAAAAAATCGTCCTCGGTTTAAGCCTCATTCTTCTTCCCATCTCGCTTGTTTCTTTTTCTTATTCTCCTTCTGTGACATCCTATGTACAATCTGCAAAACAAGTGGAAATTTTTTTGAATGAATCAATCCGTGTTTCCGAGGATTGGCCAACTGACACCGAAGTGGCCATCTATGGTCATCCTCATCCGGGAGACAATCTCACCCGCTGGACGTATTGCCAACAACTCTATCAACTTTTTCTCCCAGAGAAGAATGCTTCGCTTCTACTGGACATGGTTCACCCTTCAACCGAGTTGGTGTATCGGTTTGAAGGGGGTGTTCTTGAAAAAGTTCAGGACGATTCTTTAGAAGGAAACGAACCGAATTCCGAGTGATGCAGCTTTACACACTCGCCAATTTGCGATCTGTATCATAGGCTAAATACGGGCGGAGCCAGCGTTCGCATTCCTCCCGAGTTGCTTTCATTTTTGGATAGCATCAAATAGGATTTCACTATCCTTAATGGGCAACTTGCCTTGCTCTAATTATGGATTGCTGACAACTCTCCATCCAGTACATAAGAACTCCTTACCTATGGAGTCCATCATGCTTCCCAATCACCTGATCATCATCGCTCGCGGAGAAATTGCTCAATCGCTGCGCGCTAGTTTAGTTCGACAAGGTATCAGCTCCGAAGTTGCGGAAACTTGGAACGACGCTGAGTTGCTTCTTGGCGCTGCAGCCACTCAATTCATTTTTGTGGAGCGAACGTTTGTTTCCCAGCTGTTACAGAGCCGACCAGATGTTCTTTTCGCCGTAGTGGGTGAAGACAATACAAGTAGTGCGATGATTGAAATGATCAAGGCTGGTGCAATTGATTATCTAGGTTATCCGTTTGATGTTCAACAACTGAGCAGAGTTTTGGATGAGGGCGGTAAACTCCTCAACCAGCCAATTCCCCGTCCCGGAGAGTCACTCAAGCCGGCGCACAATCGCTCCCGGTTGATTGGTAGTTCGCCAAGTATGCAGGCTGTTTATCGGCAGATTGGTCAACTGGCCCCGAGGGATATCTCTGTACTGTTGTCAGGAGAATCTGGTACCGGCAAGGAAGTTGTTGCCCATTCTATTCAAGAGCATAGTCCCAGAGCAAGTGCCCCTTTTCTAGCCGTGAATTGTGCTGCCATTCCAGAAAGCTTGCTTGAAAGCGAAATGTTTGGTCATGAAAAAGGTTCCTTCACCGGGGCAACCTCGCGTCGAATCGGAAAGTTTGAACAAGCTGATGGAGGGACTCTTTTTCTGGATGAGGTCGGTGATATGCCTTTGGCTATTCAGGCAAAATTCTTACGAGTTCTTCAGGACAAAACATTTTTTCGCGTGGGTGGAGCGAAGGAGATATCTGTTAACGTTCGAGTCATTGCGGCAACAAATCGTTCGTTGGAAGCGATGGTTGCAGCGAAACAATTCCGAGAAGATTTATTATATCGACTCAAGGTAACTTCCATTCATTTGCCTGCTCTTAGGGATCGTGAAGTGGACGCGGTGTTGTTGGCCCATTACTTTGTGGAGAAGTTTAATCCCCTGATGTCCACAAGGATTGTGGGATTTGATGCAGAATCTGTTGGCAGCTTGCTCTCCTATTCTTGGCCGGGAAACGTCCGTGAATTGGAAAATGTGATCAAAGCTTCCTTGGTTCGTGCGCGTGGCACAATCTTCCGGAAAGAATTTTTCCCCCCGGAAATTCAGCTCCAAATGCTCGGGAAAACTCGGTCAAACATTGAAGAGAAGAAAGACCTTTCGCCCGATCCAATCAAGAATTGGGTCTCCAAGCTTCTTTCTGAACAGTCCTATGATGGGGTGGTTTACCGAATGGCGATTGAGGAGCTTGAGGAACAGCTCTTTCGTGAATCATTGGTGAGGACTCAGGGGGCACTATCAGAAACGGCTCGGCTACTGGGAATCAGCCGAACCACGTTACGTCAGAAAATTAAACAGTATCGAATTCAGCTTCAAACAAGTATAAAGTCGAGCTAAGTCATCTTGATCAAAATTTGATCAGTCCGGCTAGAAACTAGCCAAAGCCTCTTGTTTTTTTCAGAATAGACGGTTGGATTATTTTTTTAGAGTATTGATTATATTGAGTTTAGGTGTTTATGCCATATCCCTGTCTCAAGAGGTACAGGTTTGGCTTTAGTACATGCCTACCACCGATGGCTCCGAGATTGGGATTAGTCAACTTAAGAACCGGTTTGTCTGGAGCTTCCATAAGATGCAATCTTTTGGAAGTGGTGAATCTACTACTTTGCTCAGGAAGTTGTTTAATGGTTGAAAATGGTCCACAAAAACAACGTAGAATCGGTGTCATTTTTCTTAATGGATTTGTTTATCCTGGAATAGGATTTGGGTTACTGATTTTTCTTTGGTGGTTTGCTGCTACATTTTTAACAAATTTAATGCCCACCCCAATTCAGGCATTTTATTCCAACCTAGAGTACATCACCCAGCCTTTCTACCGACATGGGCCTGGTGATGTTGGAATTGGTTGGCTGCTTCTTCAAAGTCTTCGGCGCGTATTAACGGGATTTATTCTGGGGTCGATTGTTGCGATTCCTCTTGGAGTTTGGATGGGGCTTTCGCCAGTTGCTATGCGGATTTTCTATCCAGTAGTGCAAGTTTTACGGCCAGTGTCGCCTGTGGCATGGCTTCCCATAGCGTTGGCGCTTTTCAATTCCGCCAATCCATCGGCTATATTTGTTATATTCATTACATCCCTATGGGCTACTTTGATTAATACCTATCTTGGGGTCACAAGTGTTCCGCGTGATTACATAAAAGTGGCTGAAGTATTAGAAATGCCACGTTGGCGGCAGATTTACAAAATCATTCTTCCCGCTAGTGTCCCCTATATTTTTACAGGCTTACGAATCAGTTTGGGGATTGCGTGGTTGGTAATTGTTGCAGTGGAGATGCTTACCGGGGGGCAGGGAATTGGTTTCTTTATCTGGGATGAATGGAACAGATTGAATCTGGGTTCCGTGTATCTGGCGATATTCGTTATCGGAAGTACCGGACTTCTTCTGGACCTATTTTTGTCTGGCGTTCAAGGAGCTTTTCGTAAATGGCTGGAATAAATCGTCGACAATTCATCACTGGAGTCGGCGCGCTTGCTGCCGGGTTTTACGGCTCTGGATGTGATATAGGTACCATTGGTGGCTCGGCCCTCTCCTTGATTAGAGAACCTGATGATGTTGTTCCTTTGGTTCAACGTTCTTCATTGGAAAAGCCTGATTTGGTTATTGGTTATGTTCCCGTAAATGATTGTGCTCCTTTTGCGGTTGCCTATGTGAAAGGATTCTTCAAGAAGTATGGCCTGCGCGTGAGGCTGAGCCGCGAAGCCAGTTGGGCCACCTCGCGTGATGGCGTTATCTTTGGGCGGCTGGATGCTTCTCCTGTTGTGAGTGGTGCAGTTGTGAATGCCCGCATGGGAGCTGAGGGGGCTATTCGTGCTCCGCTTTGTGCGGGAATGACCATCCATCGGCATGGTAATGCCATCACCATGAATAAGGAAATGTGGGAATCTGGCATAAGGCCTTTGTATGAGTATGCAGGAAATATCGAGCGCGCTGGTGGGGATCTTCGGCGCCATGTACTCGCCTTGCCCAAAGATAAGCGAGTTTTTGCGGTAGTTCTTAGTTCTGCAATCTATGAGTATTTGATACGAGGTTTGTTTTCTTTAGCTGGTTTACGGCCGAATGAAGACTACAGGCTTATGATCATTCCGCCCCCGCAGATGGTTACAAATATGCGAATTGGAGCAATCCAGGCATACATGGTTGCAGAACCTTGGAACACTCGCGCAGTAAGCGGTAATGAAGGTGTTGGATTTACATTTGCACACGGTTCAGAGATTTGGCGGGGGCATCCTGATCGATTGCTGGGTGTGATGGAGTCATTCATTGAAAATCATCCGAAAACCTATCGATCGCTACTCAAGGCGATGATTGAAGCTTGTAAGTGGTGCGATGCAGCTGAGAATCGGGAGGAACTATCGCAGATATTGTCCGCTCGAGCATTTACTGGTGCACGAACAGAGTTCATCCGACCAGCCTTAGTGGGTGACTATAATTATGGAGGGTTCGATCAGATTCAGCGCCGGAGACTTCTCCCTGACTCCACGATCTTTTTCTCCATGCCCGAAGACATCAAAGGCGATCCAAACGATCATTCCACCTTTTTGTGGCAATCACAGGCTATATGGCTCATGACTCAATCAAAACGTTGGGGCCAAATAGCCGATTTCCCTAAAGATGTTGAAGCGAAAGCTGCTATATCATGGCGTACTGAATTGTATCGTGAAGTTGCTAACGAACTGGGGATCAGTTGTCCTTCAACCGATTATAAGATGGAGCCTGGCAGCAGATTTTTGGACGGCATCACTTTTGATCCTTCCGACCCCTATGGTTACCTGAATTCATTTCAACAACTTGTTTAGTCGCTTTCTAGAAAGATCATTTTTTCGCATTCTAGGTCAGGATATTGATCATGAACTCCCAAGAAACCGCATCCCAATCGGCCCCCTTGTTGCAAATCAAAAATCTTTGCAAAACGTATCATCGAAATGGTGGCCAAGTTAAACCACTCTTCCATAATCTTTCATTTGATATGGCATCGAATGAAGTTGTTGGTGTTATTGGTCACTCTGGCTCGGGGAAATCCACCATTCTAAACATGATAGCAGGATTGGAAAAATTCGATTCTGGAGTTATTACAGTAAATGGTCGAACTGTCACCAAGCCCGGATTTGACCGCATGGTGATTTTTCAGAACTATGCGCTGCTTCCCTGGTTGACTGTTTTCGAGAACGTTAAACTGGCAGTTGATGAAACAAAGCCGGAACTACCAGCAAAAGAGCGAGTTGAAATCGCAAAAAAGTATGTCAAACTCGTTAATCTAACAGCGGCTTCGGATAAAAAACCCGGAGAACTCTCCGGGGGAATGCGTCAACGGGTTGGTATAGCCCGGGCACTAGCTGTCAGGCCCCTCCTCCTATTGATGGATGAGCCTTTTGGTGCGTTGGACCCTTTCACTCGTGGTCTGCTTCAGGAACAAGTGCTGGATCTCTTCTATGCCGAACACCAAACAATTTTGCTCATTACCCATGATGTTGATGAAGCTTTGTTTATGTGTGACAGAATCATCATCCTCAACGCTGGACAGCCCTCCAAAATAGCTCACGATCTCCGGGTTCCATTTGTGCACCCCAGAGATCGAAGAGAACTAAGAAGCTCGCCAACTTTCCATGAGTTGAGGAATCAGATATTGGATGAGCTTGAGCGATCCTTTATCCTAAGTACCTAAGCAAAGTGGACTCCTAGATCGATCAAAACTGCCAGTTGTTACACACTCGCCAATTTGCGATCTGTATCATAGGCTAAATAGGGACGGAGCCAGCGTTCGCATTCCTCCAACGTCATGCCTTTGCGCTGGGCGTACTCTGTCACTTGATCCTCGCCGAGCGGGCCCACGTCGAAGTACTTTGCCTGAGGGTGTGCGAAGTAGAATCCGCTCACGGAACTTGCCGGCCACATCGCGCAGTTTTCCGTGAGCCGAATGCCGGTTTGTTCCGTAACCTTCATCAGGTCGAACAGGATGGGCTTTTCCGTGTGGTCGGGGCAGGCGGGGTAGCCCGGCGCCGGGCGAATGCCACGGTACTGCTCGGCGATGAGTTCCTCGTTGGTGAAGGTCTCGCCTTTGCCATAACCCCACAACTCCCGGACTTTAGCGTGCATGAGTTCTGCAAACGCTTCGGCACAGCGGTCCGCCAAGGCCTTGGCCATGATACTCTTGTAATCATCGTGGTCGGCATCAAACTTGGCGCAGAGTTCATCCACTCCGTCCCCTGCGGAGACCGCAAAACCACCGACGTAATCCTTCACGCCGGAGCCTTTGGGGGCCACATAATCGGCAAGGGCGAAGTAGGCTCCGTCCCCGGATTTCTCCTGCTGCTGACGCAACGTGTGCAGCGTGGTGAGCACGGTTGTGCGGGAATCATCGGTGTAGAGTTCAATGTCGTCCCCCACGCTGTTGGCGGGGTAGAATCCGATCACGCCGTGGGCACGAATCGCCTTGGATTCAATCATCTCATCCAGCAATTGTTTTGCAGCGGTGAAGAGTTCGCGGGCTTGTTCGCCGTGTTTGGGGTGATCGAGGATCTTCGGATAAACGCCGCGCAATTCCCAGGTGTGGAAGAACGGTGTCCAATCAATATAGCGGGCCACCTCACGCAAATCAAAGTCATGGAACACCCGTGTCCCCAAAAACTCCGGCGTGGGGATGTCCACTGTCCCCCAATCGCTGGTGAAACGATGCTCGCGGGCTTTCTCCAGTGTCACCAATTTGGTTTCGGATTTATTCGCATAGTGGTTCTGGCGAACCCGTTCGTATTCCTCTTTGATTTTTTCTAGATACCCACTTTTTTGCTCGGGGTCCAGAAGACCCTGCAAAACGCCGACAGCACGGCTCGCATCCGTCACGTGAATGATGGGTTGACTGTAATGCGGGGAGATTTTCACCGCCGTATGGATTTTGCTGGTGGTGGCGCCACCGATCAACACGGGGACACGGAGCCCTTCGCGTTCGAATTCCTTGGCGTTGTGAATCATCTCGTCAAGGCTTGGGGTGATAAGCCCCGAGAGGCCGATGACGTCCACCTGATGTTCCCGCGCGGCGCGGAGAATATCCTCACAGGTTTTCATCACGCCGATATCAATCACCTCGTAACCGTTACAGCCCATCACCACGCCCACGATGTTTTTTCCAATGTCGTGAACGTCGCCCTTTACCGTGGCCATCAGCACACGGGCGGCGGCTTTGGTGTTGCCGAGCCGCTTCTTTTCCTCCTCCATAAACGGAGTGAGATAGGCCACAGCTTTTTTCATTACGCGGGCGGATTTCACCACCTGGGGAAGGAACATCTTCCCGGCGCCGAACAAATCCCCCACGGTATTCATGCCGTTCATCAGCGGCCCCTCGATCACGTCGAGAGGGCGGGGATACAACTTCCGGGCCTCCTCCACGTCTTCGTCGATGTAGTCCACCAACCCTTTGATCAGCGCATAGGAGAGGCGTTCTTCCACGGGTTTTTCGCGCCACTCGGCTTGGGCCTTCTCTGTCCCCTCTTGTTTCTGACCCTTGATTTTTTCGGCGTATTCCACCAGGCGTTCCGTGGCATCGGGTCGACGGTTCAGCAGCACGTCTTCCACGAGTTCCAAGCGATCCTTTGGAATTTCATCGTACACTTCAATCATCCCGGCGTTGACGATGGCCATGTCCATTCCGGCACGTTGCGCGTGATACAGGAAGGCGGCGTGCATCGCTTCGCGCACGGGGTGGTTCCCCCGGAAGCTGAAGGAAATATTGCTGACGCCGCCACTTACCAGGGCCCCAGGGCAGCGCCGTTTGATTTCGCGAGTGGCCTCGATGAAGTCCACGGCATAGGTGTTGTGCTCTTCAATCCCCGTCGCCACGGTGAGGATGTTGGGATCGAAGATAATGTCCGTGGGGTCCCATCCGGCTTTCTCCACCAGAAGTTTGTAGGCGCGTTCGCACACCGCCACCTTTCGGTCTTTCACATCAGCCTGTCCCTGTTCATCGAAGGCCATGACAACGGCCGAGGCTCCAAAACGGCGAACACGTTCCGCACTCCAGAGGAACTTTTCCTCGCCCTCTTTCAGGCTGATGGAGTTGACGATTGCCTTCCCTTGAATGCAGCGAAGCCCCGCTTCGATGACGCTCCAGCGGGAGGAGTCGATCATAATCGGAATGCGGGAAATGTCGGGCTCAGCGGCGAGTAGATTCAAGAAGCGTACCATCATCGCCTCGGAATCGATCAGGCCCTCATCCATGTTGATGTCCAAGATGTGGGCGCCATTTTCCACCTGTTGTCGCGCAATACTCAGGGCTTCCTCCAGATTGCCTTCCTTGATGAGCTTCGCAAACTTCGGCGAGCCGGTGATGTTGGTTCGCTCGCCAACCATGATGAGGTTGAAGTTCTCCGTAATGTTCAGTGCTTCCAGTCCAGCCCAGGTTGGCCGCTGGGGGACGGAGGGAATCGTGCGCGGCGGATACTGTGTCACCGCATCGCCCACTGCCTTGATGTGTTCCGGCGTGGTGCCGCAGCACCCACCGGCAATATTCAACCATCCGCGCTCGGCATACCCCACCATGACCTCGGCCATGGATTCCGGAGTTTCATCAAAGCCGGTTTCACTCATGGGGTTGGGCAACCCGGCGTTCGGGTAAAGGCTGGTGTAGCACGTGGCGATCTCGCTGAATGTCTCGATGAACGGCTTCATGGCGTCGGCACCGAGAGCGCAGTTCAGGCCGATGATCAGCGGCTTGCTGTGCTTCACGGAATGCCAGAAGGCTTCGGCGGTTTGACCGGAAAGGTTCCGCCCCGATTGATCGGTAATCGTGAGCGAAATCATGATGGGGAGACGTTCGCCACGTTCCTGAAAAACCTCCTCCACGGCGTACAGTGCGGCCTTGGCGTTGAGCGTGTCGAAGATTGTCTCCACCAGAATGATATCCACACCGCCGTCCATCAGCCCGCGGGTTTGTTCGGCATAGGCTTCCACCAATTGATCGAACGTGATGGCTCTGAACCCGGGGTCCTCCACTTTGGGGGAAATGGTGGCGGTCTTCGTGGTGGGGCCGATGGCGCCGGCCACATAGCGGGGCTTTTCGGGAGTGGAGTAGCGCTCGGCCACTTCCTTGGCCAGGCGTGCACTCGCCACATTCAACTCGTAGGAGATTTCCTCCAGCTCATAATCCGCCTGGGAAATGCGCTGCGCCCCGAAGGTGTTTGTCTCGATGATGTCTGCCCCGGCTTCCAAAAACTTGGCGTGGATGCCACCGATGACATCCGGGCGGAGAATGCTGAGCAACTCGTTGTTCCCCTTGAGCAGGCACCCGTGGTTTTTCCAACGCTCGCCCCGGAAGTCGGCCTCCTGCAATTTGTACCGCTGAATCATGGTTCCCATGGCACCATCGATGACGAGGATGCGCTGCTGGAGCAGGGATTCAAGAGCGGGCTTGGGGAGTGTATGGGCGGACATGGGCGTGGTGCTGCCTCTCATTTCAGGAAATCATGAAGTCATGATGCAGAGGCGGGACGGGTTGTCAAGGGTTTGGGGGTGAGGTGGTGGTGTTTGGGGTTGCGGAAAAGTGGGGATTTGTTTATCTTATCATTTCAATGAAAAAAAATGTAGGGAAATCACAATATGTCACTAGGTTCAGCAAATTATGTTACTTGGACGCTTTTTAGAATACTAAGAAAATCTGTTAACGATGCTTATATTTCAAAAGATGAAAGTCAAAAAGATTCAATAATTCTTAGTATTATATTGGCTGTTACCTGTGTTGAATCATTTACAAATTGCTATTATCAGCAAATTATCAATTCAAAGCCATTAGATGATATAATTAAGAAGGAACTACAGGGTACGATCGATAAGCGCTCGGGGAATATGATCGATAAAATCAATACGCTTTCTAGAGGTTTGTTTACGCGTGAGCACGACTGGCAAAAGGGTATAGCAAAACAATTTGAAGAGCTGAAGGATAAAAGAAATCAACTAATTCACTTTAAGCCAAATTTTGATGATTATGAAGTGTCGACAAATATTGTGATAAAAAACTTAACCAAAATAGAATTGATCACTAATTTGAAGTACAGCGATGCTAGTGAAGCTTTGAGGGTCGCCGAAGAATTTGTTGAGCAAACAATAATTATCTCAGGAACAGACACTAATGATATACCAGGAGCTATGCACTATTGGACCGGAAAAATGCCCACAGCTTAGTTGATTTTCTATCGAGGGCTTCGGGAAAACGCTTGGCTTTTTTATAAGCGGAGTCGAACTCCCCGCTCAACGCATGGATGTTAAGGTGATTTCTTTGATTTTTTCATCAGGATGGGGAACATCATCCCAACGGCACGCCTCTATTCATAAGGAGGTATTATTCATGCAACGCCGCTACCTTATTTATTTTGATGTTTTGACAATAATCCTTTGTGTTTGGTGTACAATATCGGCCTTCAGAGAGCTTCGAATGCAATTCCCACCGTTTGCCGAAGCACCCGTTGATCAAACAGTGAATCGTAGAACTCCACCTGTACGCCTGAACAATATACCAACACCCCCACCTTCCCCCGTTACCAGTTCAAAAACTTTTGCGCTTGGCCCAACTTCTTTTGCTGCACAGCTTACCCCCGAAAGAATTAAGCTCCAAAAAATTCTCGATTCACCGAATTCCCGGCAGGAGCTGATTGATTGGTTTAATCAAGGAGATTTGGTGGAACAGCTCTATTGTATGACGGGATTTTATATTTGCTTCCCGGAGGAATGGGATGAACGGCGCTATCTTCCCATTTGGGAAAATCAACGCGTTCATGTGATGGTGGGATGTATGCTCACCATTAACATGGCTGAAAATATCCTTGCTGGAATTGAGTTGGGGGAAACCTTCCCTGAACATTATAATGCTTTCTAGGTTCTAATATTCAGATCGAATATCTCATTCATCCATCTCATCCAATCGAGGGAAGTAATACTGAAACAACACCACCGAACGAATCAACAGAATAAGGCAAAATGCGACTTCAATACCCACCAACCTTGAAATAACATTCTTGTATAGATTGAATTCAATAATATTAAGGCAGATACAGGCAATTGTGCTGCTGACTACAATCCAAAGCAGAAACACCAATTGAAGCCAAACCACCCGCTGGACAAGCTTTAGTTTGCTGGAATAAAACGGTACGCACCAAAGGCACAAGGAAAGTGCCAGCGCCACATTGGAAAGAAAAGGAAGGTAGGCGTAATACAGAACCTGTCCCAACGTATCCATATTCCTTCTCCAAGAATAGTCATTCCAAGTGAGTTTCAAATCCGGGAGCAGAATCTGGGGGGAATGGTTGGCAATACCAGAGATTAAAATCAGATAGAAAGCCAGGAGATACAACGGAATCCTGAAGCCCAACCGTATTCCCATAAACCGCAGTACAACGCAGGGAATCACCACCACACACAGAAGGATTATCCCCAGCGTGATCCACGTATAGAATAATCGAAAGAGGAGGATCTCAACGAGGTAGGGGGTGAAAGTAAGTAGAAGTCCAAAAGGCACGAGAAAACAAACGGGGAGAATCGCAAACTTCCAGTGATTTCCGCGGAACAAATAATGCCGGAAACGCTGTGACCGGCTCATCAGTGTAACACGGAGTTCCGGCTCGCGAGAGAGTCGCCATGCGGAATCCAAAGTGGTGGCCACCAGAAGCGTAAAACTGATGCTCACCCAAATCATCAACACCAGATTGAGAAGAAAAAATGCCATTCCTTCGAGGAAGAGTTCAAAAATTTCGTGCAATTGGGGGAAGGACTCCTTCTCATCTTGTGAGTGTGTGATATTGAGTTTGGGGGGAAAGCAGTCGAAAAGGAGATTTGTTTGAGAGTGCACGGAAGTATCTCTGCTTTTCCAGTGCCTATACTGCCTGAAAGGCAGTAACATCATTTAGCCCGGGGCATCGCCCCGGGTCACGAAATCCTCAAGTTATTGGAATCCTGTAGGGATTCAACAAGACAGAATATTCACATATTAATGTGGAATCCTTACAGGATTCGGATGTCACATCGAATTCGGAACCCGGGGTGGCGCTTCGCTTACCCCGGGCTAAAATATGTTTAAGCCTTTCAGGCTTGTTGTTTTTCCCTTTCAAATGATACTAATTGCTAGCCCAACTCCCCCAAAAAAACAACCCGGAATTGCAGAGCAACTCCGGGTTGGGGGGGATTGTAGCCTTTTGATATCACTCAATAGGAAACCAGTCGAAAAACGGACTCGTCTTAAACGGCGGCGGCTTTCTTCTTCGCTGCCTTGTCTCGGGAGTCTTTATCCAGAATCATTTTCCGAAGCCGTACACTGGTGGGTGTGACTTCCACCAATTCGTCATCGGCAATCCACTCGATGGCTTGTTCCAGATTCATGCGGCGGGGAGCCTTGAGGCCGGCGTCGATTTCCTTGGTGGCACTGCGGTGGTTGGTGAGGTTCTTTTTCTTCACGGGGTTACAGGGAAGGTCTTCGGGGCGGGAGTTTTCACCCACGATCATCCCTTCGTAGATTTTTTCCATGGGGCCGATGAACAGCGTGGTGCGGGCCTGAAGGCTTTCCAAGGAGTAGGCGGTGGATTCACCGGAGTCCATGCTCACCAAGGCGCCACGGTTGCGTGGGGATATTTCCCCGGCCCAAGGCATATAACCGATGAAGCGCGAGGCCAGAATCCCAAGGCCTTTGGTATCGGTCAGGAACTGGTTGCGGTAGCCGATCAATCCACGAGTGGGGATCTCGAACTCCAGACGCATCATGCCGGTTCCGGAGCTTTCCATATGCTTGAGCTCGCCCTTGCGTTTGGAGAGTGTCTCGATAATAGCGCCCTGGAATTCCTCAGGAACATCGATAATTGCCTGTTCCTGGGGCTCATGAAGGTGGCCTTCGGCATCAGTGAAGGTGATTACCTCAGGACGCGATACGCAGAATTCCGCTCCTTCACGGCGCATTTCCTCGATGAGGATGCTCAAGTGAAGCTCACCCCGACCGGAGACCTTGAGGCCGTCTGCACGGCCAATATCTTCCACACGAAGCGCCACGTTGTTCTTCAATTCTTTTTCCAACCGATCTTTCAATTGGCGGAAGGTAATGGCATTTCCATCATTGCCGGCAAACGGTCCGGAGTTGACGATGAAGAACATGGAAACCGTGGGTTCTTCGATTTCCAGGGGTTTCATGGCGGCATCGAGGCCCAGGGAAGGCGCGGCGAATGTATCGCCGATGTTGATTTCCTCAGGACCGGAAATCCAGATAATGTCCCCGGCGTGAACTTCTTCCACTTCCAAACGTTCCAAGCCACGGTTGACCCAAAGCTTGACGGCGCGCTCCTGCTTGCTGCCCACGGTATGCCATTCGTCGCTTCCGGGGGCGTTGCGCGCGGTGCTGATACGGTTGAACACCTCGTTGCGTTTGAGGGTTCCCTGAAGCACGCGCCCACCACCGATACGGCCCACAAAGTCGGACCATGCAAGGTTGGAGATTTGCATCAGGAAGGGGGCATCGAGAACGACTTCGGGAGCCGGAACTTTCTCGATGATTGTTTGGAAGAGAGCATCCATGCCCTCGTGTTTTTCGGTTTTCAAGTCGCGCACCAGCCAACCGTTGAGGCCGGAACCGTAGAGCACGGGGAAGTCGGCTTGTCTATCGTTGGCGCCGAGTTCGATGAAGAGATCGAAGGTTAGATCGAGCGCTTTGTCGGGAGTGGCGTTTGGGCGGTCGACCTTGTTCACGATAACGATGGGGCAAAGTCCCAGGCGAAGGGCGCGCATCAGAACGTAGCGCGTTTGGGGCATGGGGCCCTCATTAGCATCCACGAGCAACAGAACAGAGTCCACCATGGAGAGAACACGCTCCACCTCGCCGGAGAAGTCAGCGTGGCCGGGTGTGTCGATGATGTTGATGAGGTAATCCTTCCAGGTTACGGTACAGGGTTTGGAACGGATGGTGATGCCGCGTTCCTTTTCCAGCTCGTTGTTGTCCATCAGGCGTTCTTGAACGCGTTGGTGATCGCGGAACATTTGAGCGGCTTTGAAGATGGAATCGATCAAGGTGGTTTTTCCGTGGTCGATGTGGGCAACAATGGCGATATTACGGATTTTCTCTGGGGCGTGGGCCATGATTCGGGAAGGATTCTTTCCTGGGTCGTCTGCCTCGGGTGGTGGTTGCAGGGCGTGAAAAAAGGCAACGCCTTCAACACAGGGCGCCGAGGTTGCAGAGTGTTACGTTGAGGAGTGCACCCTCTGACAAGGGAAAAGGTACTAATTCGGGGCTATTTCCGTGGGAGGGTTTCATCAAATGAGAGGTTCTCCACGTTCCCATCAACTTTTTTCTGCATAGGCTTGCCAAGGTATGGGTCTTGGTGTGAGAAGCATCCCCCATGAAGTTTGTTCCCCTTATTCGCCGGGCCCGCCAACTCTCCAAAGGGCGTACTGTACAGAAAACCACCGCGCGTGATTTTGCCCGGTGGCTCGCCCTGTTCAGTGTTTTTGTGGTCTGCGTTCTTCTCACCTCGCCCACCATCTGGGAACCGCGTATGCCGCGGGAAGTGGGGGAGCAGATTAAAGCACCCATCATCAACCAATTGCCTTTCGGCTATATCTCCGCAGAAGCCCGCGAACAGCATGAGCGCCTTCGGCAGGAGACATACACCCGCGTTTTTGAATACGATTCACGAATCGCCGAAGCCAATCGCCTTCGACTCGAAGAAGAAATCTCCCGTCTGGCGGGGTTGCTTGTGGGTCGTAAGCTGGAGTCCCACGTGGAAATCCTGCGGGAAAACTCCCCGGAGTTTGCCTCTTGGACGGATGAGGAGCTTGCAAACCTTGCCGCCATGGTTCTGGATGAACGCTTCCTGCGGTTGACTCTGGATGTTTTCGACGACGTTTATCTTTCCGATTACGTCGTTTCCTCACGAGATCGGGTTCGATTCGTTACCGCGCAGGATTATCGTCAGGTGGTGGCCATCCAACGACCGATCTCCGGAAACCCGGCTGCCGTAGATTATCCCGAAGAAGCCATGCGCCGCCTGAGAAACGGTTTACGTGTGCAAGGCGACGATATTCTCCGGCTTTATGGTGAGGAGGGTGTGCGTGCCACCAGCAGCACCGATGTAATGGACTTAATTTCCGGGCGGGTGGCGGAACGCTTTGTGGCCCGTTTTGTGGAGCCCAATCTCCGGTTCAATGCCGACTCCTCGCTCGAACGGTATAATCAATTCCCGCCGTTGGAGCCCCGCATCGTCCCCGCCGGAACAATCCTGGCCCCCTACATTTTGAGCGACTTGCAAGGAAGCAACAGTTCCTCCGTGCTCACCGTGGAATACCCCCACACCATCAACGCCCGGGAATCAGAACTCCTGAAGGCTTACGGAGAAGTGACATTCCGCCAAGGAATGTATAAGTTTATCGCTCAGTTGCTCTTCGTTTTTCTAGCATTTGCCATCATTTCCTTCTTCGTCGTCAAGTTTGGACGCGAACTTCCCTTCCGTTCCAACACCGTCTGGTTGTTGGCGCTACCCATCCTGCTGGCGTTGGCATTGGGGCGATTCATCCTGCTCATCGGCGGCGACTCCTCCATCGCGGGCTATGCCTTCCCCGCGGGTTTGATCGGGATTCTGGGGGTGATGCTGCTGGATGTGCGCCTCGCCACTCTACTGGTTACCTGGGGCTGCCTGTTGTTCGGTCTTTCCGCAAACCTCACGTACGAGTACGTGATTGTGGGGCTGTTCGGTGGTTTTACGGCGGTGGCCTCGCTCTACAACATCCGTGAACGCCGCGATGTGCTCTATGCAGGTCTCCTGATCGGATTTATTAACGCCGGTTCCATCATTATTCTCTCGGTTATTGCGGATGAATCCGGACCCGACGTATGGCTCGGTGCTGGAATTGGGGCGCTATCCGGGGTGATCAGTTCGCTTATTTCCTTCGCCGTGCTTCCCGTCTTCGAGGTGATGTTCAACATCAGTACGGATATGCGCCTGCTGGAGCTTACGGGCCTTCAGCACCCTCTTTTGAAGAAGATGGAGCAGCGGGCACCGGGAACGCTGCAGCACACTCTCAACGTTGCCAAACTGGCGGAAGCTGCGGCTCAGGTTATCGGTGTCAACTACCTGCTTGTTCGAGCCGGTGTGTACTTTCACGATATTGGCAAGCTTGCCAAGCCGGAATACTTTACGGAAAATCAGCTCACTCCGGAAGACAAACGGCGCCACGCCGAACTTCGACCTCAGATGAGCACCCTCATCATTCGTAACCATGTGAAGGAGGGACTCGAGCTTGCCGAAGAATACAACCTCCCTCTAGTGATCCGCCCGTTCATCGCCGAACACCACGGTACCACTTTGATCAAGTACTTCTACATGAAGGCTCAGGAAGCGGCGGAAAAAGGCGCCATGAAGGAGGCCATCCGTGAGGAGGATTATCGCTACCCCGGGCCAAAACCCCAGACGATTGAGTCCGCCGTGGTGATGCTTGCCGATACCGTGGAAGCCATCGCCACGGCCAAGCTTTCGGGGAAGGAAGTTCGTGAGGAAGATCTCCAGAAACTGGTGCGTGATGCCATCAGCGACAAATTCAACGACGGTCAATTCAACGAGTGCAATCTAACGCTCCGGGATTTGAACCTGATCCGTGAAAGCTTTGTGAAGACGCTCCGGAGCCGCTTCCACAGTCGCATCGATTACCCCAGCGCAAAAAAATCCGTGACGGAAAAGAAACGCCCCCGTGATGAGGAATCCCCCGCTTCAACGGTGGTTTCCACCGTGCGTGAGTCTCAAATGGGGCCTGAAAAAGTACGGAAACCTGCCCTTCCCCAAGCCGCGAAATCCGCTCCTGAGCCCACTCGATTTGAGCCCATTCAAACCCCGGTACTCGAGCGGCCCGTGACTGAATTCCCTGATTCCACCGATTCACAAGTTAATGATTCTGAAATTCATGATTCCGATGACAAGCGTGGACGCGCCATCACCACAGGCTATTGAATCTCATTTCCTGAACTTTTTTTCAGGCAAGGGTTGATTTTGAAGCCTCAACGCTCCACCCTCCTTTTATGACGTCTGCAGCAACTCCCTCCTCTTTCTCAACTCCCCGCCTTATTTCTCCCGAAGCATGGAAGATCCTTATCCCCATGTTGCTTGTCAGCGTGGTGATGTACTTCCTCTTTTGGCCCACGGCGTTGCTGATTCTTCTCGTGTCCCTGGGGGTTGGGTACATCTTTCGGGAGCCGTATCGCCGAATCGGCAAGGCAAAAGGGATGGTGATATCCCCCGTTGATGGGGTTGTGCAAACGGTTCAGTTGGAAAGGGATGAGCATTTTGCCCGGGGCCAGTGTCGTGCCATACGATTGAAGGTTCGGTTGGGAATGGTGGCCAGCTTGCGTTCCCCTGTTCAGGGCCGATTGGTGGAAATGAAGCGCGACCGCACGGCACCATCCTCCTCGGGTTTTCGCCGGAGTGATTCTCTGACACTTTGGATTCGCACGGCGGAAGGCGGGCAGCTGGTGGGGCTTCGAATGATTCCCGCAACACGATTCTCGCGTGTGATGTGCAACGTCAAAATTGGGGATCAATTTCAGCAGGGTCAACGGATTGGGAGCATCCCTTTTGGTGCCCACGTGATAGTATTGGTGAATCCCGATTGGCGTTTGAAAGCGGAGTTTGGTGGTCGCCATACCGGCGGTGTTTCTCCCTTAGTTCCCTGATTTCCTGCTCTAACACTCTCTGATGAACATTTGCGGCCGAGCCGTAAAAACCCTCGCTGTAAAACGGAAGCGTTCCTATGTCCCCCTCATCCCCTTACGATAAAGCCAAGGCAAAAGGAACTTCCCCCGGGCCAAAGTCTCCCGGCAACTCCGGCAAGCCCTCCCCCTGGGACACAGCGGTCCCCAAGAAATCGCCCAAAGAACACCGGGAGGCGAGACCCGAACCGGAAACTCCTCCTTATTGGGGGGAACAGCGCCCCCTGAACCCGGCTCGGGATTTGGCCCTGAAGCTTCTCTTTGAAGCGGCAAAACCCATGGCTCCCGGACTGGATCATTACTTGGATCAAGCGGCAGATCGGGGTGTCTCCCAGGCGGACCTGCGGTTGGCGCGTCATCTTGCGTTCGGAGTATTGCAAAAGAAAGCCGCTCTGCTGGAACTTCTGAACGGTTATCTCAGGGAACCGATTGTGGACAAACCCGGCGTGGAATTGAGTCTTCTTCTGGGTTTGGAACAGTTCCTTTTCACGGAACGGCTTCCGGCCCATGCGATTGTGGACGAAACGGTTCGTTTGGTGGAGGCGCAGCGTGGGGGCGACAAGTTGAAACGGTTGGCGAATGCCGTTCTTCGGAAAGCCTCCACCGAAGTGGAAGCCCTCAAGGAACGCTTTGAAGAACTCCCATGGGAAGCACGCACCAACGCCACGGAAATGCTCCGAGAACTTACCCGCGCTGCCTACCCCGACCCCCGGGAGGAGGAAGCGTTCTGGCTTTCCTGCAATGAGCGAGCCCCCTTGTGCCTGAGATTGCGGGGTGTTACCCGCGCCGAGGCGTTGGAGCGCCTTCAGCAGGAATGCCCTCAACTCCCCTGGGGCGAACTGGAAGACCATGATCAGCACCCTGAACTCTTGGATTCCCTGGTCATGCCGGCCCATTTTGGCGCCGTAACAGCCTCCGCATTCTTTCAATCCGGTGGAGCCACCGTGGAGGACCTCGGCGCGCAGATTGCCGCCACGCTGGGTGCACCTCCCGACTCTGCCCGGCGCATCCTGGACCTTTGTGCCTCCCCCGGTGGGAAAACTAGCCACTGGGCTGATTTGCGCCCTCAGGCTCGATTTACCGCCACCGACGTAACTGCCTCGAAGCTCAAGCGCCTCAGAGAAACGTTGAATCGTCTCGGCGTTCTATCACGGGTGGATGTAATGCTCGCCGAGGAGATGCTCGCTGCTGCGGCTCCCCAATCCTACGACGCCATCCTGGTGGATGCCCCCTGTTCCGGACTCGGTACACTGCGCCGGCACCCGGAAATCCGCCTGCGCCGGAACCGCGAAAACATCCTTCACATGCAGGAAATGCAACTTCGCCTCCTTCTTCAGGTGGCACCGTTGCTCCGGGTGGGCGGTTCTCTGACGTTTATCGTCTGCACCATCACCAAAGAAGAAACGGAAGACGTGTGTACGGTATTTGCCGAACGCCATCCCGAGTTTGTCCCCGTTGAACCGATCGCGGTTGGTCTAAACCCGGAACCCTATCGACTGGAAGAAAGCCACACCTTCCGAATTGATCCCCACGTTCATCGCCACGATGGGTTTTTTGTTGCTCGATGGGAAAAGCGCGGGGAGTAAAGCTTGTGGGTTTTTCTGGAATTGGTTTTCTGGTAGAAGCCTGATTAGATTGACAAAATCAAAGTGTCATCGAGTAGAATGGGTAAAATTTGAAGCGAGACAAACATGACTGAAGTAACGGTTAGACTCTCAGATAACATGAAATCCTACTTGGATAGTATTGTGAATCAGAGTGGTTATCAATCTCCGGGTGACTATTTGGCGGAGCTTGTTCGTAAAGACATGGAGAAAAATGCTAGGCAAGAATTGGATGAGATTATTCTTGCAGGAATCAATAGTGGAGAATCGCGAGAGTGGAATAGCGAAACTCTTTCTGGTATTCGGCAGAGAATTAGCAACGTAAACGGGCAAAACAACTCGTAAATGGCCAGAATTCTATACAAGCCACAGGCTGTAGTAGATATTGAAAATCATGCCCTATGGTTAGTGTTTGAGGTGTCTCAGGGTATTTCGAAGAAGTTTTTGGACTCTTTGGATGCCACCGTTTTGGACCTTTCAGAGATGCCCATGGTTGGGCGTCTTTATCAGTCAAGTAATCCCCGTTTGATGGGCATTCGGGTTTGGCGAGTTGCTGAGTTTGAAAACATCCTACTGATCTATCGGCCGATTAAAGGGGGGATCGAGTTATTCCGAGTTCTTCATGGAGCCCGGGATATCCCAAAACTCCTCGGTGATCAAGAATGGTACTGATCAGTTCTGCTTCCTGATCCCCAGACTGGTCGATTCAGATTTTTGTCCCCTCCAAACACTTCACCAACATCAACTTGACCCTTCTTCCGTTGACAGGCAGGACATGTTTCGCCTTTGGTACCGACTCCCAAGGACATGGACTGATTTATGGCACTGATCATTCAAAAATTTGGAGGCGATGCGCTCGGCGATAAGGGGAAGGGTAGTCAGGCAGATCTCAACGATCTTAGCGGCGCGTCGCTCTTTGTGGAAAAGTTCCGTCACGTGGCGGAAATCGTTCGCAACACCCAGCGGGCAGGGCATCAAGTGGTGGTGGTTGTCTCCGCCATGGGCGATACAACCAACCGTTTGCTACGCATGGCAAATGCCCTCAACAAACGCCCTCCCGAACGTGAACTGGATATGCTGATGACCACCGGTGAGCAACAGGCGATTGCCCTGCTTGCCATCGCGCTGGAGGCCATGGGCCTTAGCGCCATCAGCTTTACCGGCCCTCAGGTCGGAATCGTCACCGATTCCTTCTTCGGGCGTTCCCGGATTGTGGAAATCAAGGCGGAGCGCCTGAAGGAAGCACTGGCTCAAGGGAAGGTTCCCATCGTGGCGGGGTTTCAGGGAGCTTCGGAAAATCAGGAACTTACGACCCTGGGTCGTGGCGGTTCTGATATCACCGCCGTGGCGTTGGGAGCCGCTCTTGGGGCCAACGTCTGTGAGTTTTACAAGGACGTTGATGGTATCTTTACCACGGATCCCCGTGTGTGCCCACGCGCCAGAAAAATCAACCGCATCAGCTATGAGGAAATGTTGGAACTCGCCAGCTTGGGTGCCGGTATTCTGCACTCCCGCTCGGTGGAGTTCGCCAAAAACTATAAAATCCCGCTTCATGTTCGGAGCTTCCTCCACGATGAACCGGGTACCTTTGTAACAGAAGAGGAAAGCAGCATGGAAAACGTGGTGGTTAGTGGTGTCGCCTTCAATCGCGACGAAGCCAAGATTTCGGTCATGGGCGTCCCCGATAAACCCGGAGTCGCCGCCGATTTGTTTGGTCGTTTGGGCGAGGCTGGGATTGTGGTGGATGTGATTTCCCAAGCTCAAGCCACCGGGGTGACCAACGATATTTCCTTCACGGTTGGTAAGGCGGACTATAATCGCGCCACGCAGGTTGCCCAAAAGCTTGCCGAAGAAATCGGCGCCAAATCCGTCGTCTTCGATGACAGCATTTGCAAAGTTAGCGTCGTGGGTGTGGGAATGCGCTCCCACGCCAATGTAGCTGGAAAAATGTTTGGCGTTCTTTCCAAAGCGGGTATCAACATCCAACTGATCTCCACGTCGGAAATCAAAATCAGCGTGATCATTGCCGAAGCCGATCTGGAACGCGCCGTCAACGCCATCCACGATGCCTTTGATTCCAACGGTGCGTTCGGCAAAGTCGAAGAATAACCCCTCACCCCTCAACATTACTCACTTCAGGAAAATTCCTCCGCCATGACGACTGCTTCTGCTTCCCGCAGCCTCCTTACCGCAACCCGTTCCGCCTACTGTGGCGACGTCAATGAACCCCATGTGGGCCAAACCATCGTCATCAAGGGGTGGGTTCACCGCCGTCGTGATTTGGGGGGAATTATCTTTCTGGAAGTCCGCGACCGCGCGGGGTATGTTCAAGTCCGGTTCGACCCCTCGGTGATTTCCGCACCGCTGTTCGAACTCGCTTCCACCGTTCGCAGCGAGTATTGCCTGGCGATTGAAGGAAAGGTGGAGAAACGCCCCACCGATTCCATCAACGATAAAATCCCCAACGGCACCATCGAACTTGTGGCCAAGGAATTCGAAGTCCTTTCCGTCAGCAAACCGCTGCCGTTCCAAATCAGCGAGTATGATCATACCGGTGAGGATGTGCGCCTGCGGTATCGCTTCCTGGACCTCCGCCGGCCCGAAATGCAGCGCAACTTCATCATGCGCCACAAAGCCTACAAAGCCACCCGCGATTACCTTTGCGACAATGGTTTCCTGGAGTTCGAAACCCCCATTCTTACCAAGGCAACTCCCGAAGGCGCGCGCGACTTCCTAGTCCCCTCACGCATGGATGCCGGTAAGTTCTACGCGCTTCCCCAATCGCCCCAGCTCTTCAAGCAACTCTTGATGATGAGTGGCTACGACCGCTACTTCCAGATTGCCCGCTGCTTCCGTGATGAAGACTTCCGCGCCAACCGCCAACCCGAATTCACCCAGATTGACGTGGAGATGAGCTTCGTTACCCAGGACGACGTCATCAATGCCATGGAGGGCCTTGCCGCCCACATTTGGAAGGAATGCATCGGTTACGAAATCCCGCGTCCCATTCCCCACATCACCTACGCCGAGGCCATTGGCAAGTACGGCAGCGATAAACCCGATCTCCGCTTCGGTTGTGAAATCCACGACCTCGGCGAGGCGCTCGCCCACGGCTGCAACTTCCAGGTGTTCAACTCGATTCTGGAAAACAAAGGCGCCATCCGCGCCATTTGCGCTCCCGGTGCCGCTGAAAAGATGAGCAACACCGAGCTCAAACCCGGTAGCAAGTTCAGCGAACGCGTTACCCGCGAAACCGGCATCACCGCTTACGCGTGGTTCAAAGTTCTGGCCGATGGCACACTGGAATCCAACATCACCAAATTCTTCGAGGCCGATGCTCTGCAGCGCATCCGTGAAACCGTTGGCGGTAAACCCGGCGACGTCATCTTCATGGTTGCCGACTCCAATCCCCGCTCCTGCGCCGATAAGTGCGGTCGTTTGCGTCTGCTTCTGGGGCGTGAACTCGACCTCATCGATAAATCCAAGTGGGCGTTCGTTTGGGTGGTGGAATTCCCCGCCTTCGAATACAACCCCGAGTCCAAACGGTTCGATCCCCTCCACCACCCCTTCACCACCATGTTCCCCGAAGATCTTCACAAGCTCGGCACCGATCAAATGGGCGAAATCCGCTCCGTTGCCTACGACCTTGCCCTCAACGGTGAGGAAATCGGCGGCGGCTCCATCCGGATTCACCGCGCCGATGTTCAGCAGAAGGTATTTGAAGCCATCGGTATCACCCCCGAAGAAGCTCAGGAGAAGTTCAGCTTCCTCCTCGAAGCCCTTCAATACGGTGCCCCCCCCCACGGTGGTTTGGCCTTCGGTCTCGACCGCATCATGATGCTCCTAACCGGCGAGGACAGCATCCGGAGCGTGATCCCGTTCCCCAAAACCCAGACGGGTTTCTGCCCCCTCACCAGCGCCCCGGGCGAAGTCACCAAGCACCAACTCAAGGAACTCAATATCCAAGTCACCAAACGCGACGAGAAAAAATAATCCCGTCCTGCGCTATGAAAAACCTAAAGGCTCCCGGTTTTGGGAGCCTTTTTTGTTTGATAAGATTATGCTATTTGGCGCGCACCCTTGTCAGACAACCCCTTAAGCCCCGCTTACCTTGGGCTCCATCCCGTTTTGCGTTGAAGCTCTTCCCACAACGCCTTGGCTTCCGGCGTCGTGGTTTCCGGGAGAACGATGCTTACTTTCACCAGCAGATCACCTTTCACGCCCCCGGTTTCCATTCCCTGACCCTTGAGGCGGAGTCGACGCCCACTGCTGCTTCCCGCCGGAATCGTGAGGGTGATCTTCCCACTCGGGGTCTGCACCGGAACTTTGGCTCCGAGCGCCGCTTCCCAAGGAGCCACTCGGACTTCCGTCACCACGTCGGATCCCTCCAACGCGTAGAGCCCGGATTGGTCGTACTTGATCTTCAAATACATGTCACCGCCGTTGGGCCCCTGACCCGCCAACCGGATGCGTTTCCCCTCGGCAATACCTTGGGGAATGCGCAAATCGTAGCTTCTGCTTCCCACGCCGGGGAGCGTGAGCTGAACCGTCATGGCGCCGCCGGTGATGACTTTTTCCACGGGGACGAGGAGTTCCGCTTCGGCGTCCTCGCCTGTCGCGGCACCGCTGCCATAGCCCTGACCGTACTCGTTGCCGAATCCGCCAAAGCCTGCACCGCCGGAAAAGCCCGGACCAAACCCCCCGCCGAAGCCACCTGCCGAACGGGCTCCACCGTTGGCGCCACGCCCCGCCTGACCAAACAGCATCTCAAAAAAATCGCTAAAGCTCCCGGCGCCAGCACCATTCGCCCCGCCAGGGTTGAACCCAAATCCCCCAAACCCCGGGGGAGTGCGGAACTCCTGACCGTGCTGATACCCGGAACCATACTGATCGTACATGCGGCGCTTTTCGGGATCCTTGAGAACCTCATACGCCTCACTCAACGCCTTGAACTTCTCTTCGGCGTCGGGGGCTTTGTTCACATCCGGATGGTACTGGCGAGCCATGCTGCGGTACGCCTTGCGGATTTCCTCCTGCGTGGCGCCCTTTTTCAGCCCTAGAATCCCATAATAATCTTTGAACTTAACGGACATCGGGAAGCACCTCCAAATCCGCAACGAGGCAAAATGATCCGGTCGAACGTGCCGGAGCGTTGCAGGAGGATTCAATTCCTCCGCACGCCAAGGTTACTGTTCTCCCGAACGCTCCCTTTGTTCCAAAAGCTCCCGGGCCGTCTGCTGGATTTTCTCCCAACCCGGACGTTGAAACGGCGTCCCCTGAAACCGCGCGGCAAAGGCTTCGGCGGGTATGGTGAGCAACTCGGTGAGGTTCAACGTCCCCGGAAGCATTTGGCCAAAGGGATCCCCCTCGGCGGGTTCCGCACGCTTCAAGTTGTAGGGGCACACCTCCTGACAGACGTCGCACCCGAGGAGCCACTCGCTGTTTTGCCGGGCGAGTTCCGGGGGCGTCGGGCGGGGATGTTCAATCGTCAGGTAGCTCAAGCAACGGCGGGCATCCACCCGGTGCGGAGCCTCGGTGATGGCTTGCGTGGGGCAGGCGTCGATACAACGGCGACAGTTCCCGCAGCTCCCGGGGAGCGTGGGGCGTTCGGGGATCGGGAACTCCAGCGTGGTCAGCACCACTCCCAGAAAAAACCAGGAACCCTGCTCGGGGTGAATCAGCAGCGTATGACGACCCAGAAACCCCAACCCCGCTCGCTCTGCCCAGGCGCGTTCCATCACCGGACCATGATCCACATAGGGTTTGCTCTGCGTCCCAGGGCCCCCCAATTCGTTGCATAAGCGGGCCAGTTTTTTCAGCGGTTTATCCAGCACGCGGTGGTAATCCCGCCCCACGGCGTACCGCGAAACGCGTCCCTCCTGCGGGGAGTGGGGGAGTTCATAGTGTGCCGGAAGATAGTTCTTCGCCACCACCACCACGCGCCGCGCCCCGGGGAGCACCGCCTCCGGAGAGCATCGCCGCTCCGTATCCCGAGCCAGCCAGGCCATCTCCCCTTGGTTCCCCTCCGCGAGCCACTCGTTCAGGTGGGCAAGCTC
>JANRMB010000099.1:0-5607 GCA_033761985.1 Candidatus Sumerlaeia bacterium
ATCCTGCTCGCCCTGAGCAAGGGCAAACAAAACCAATTGGAAGTTGAGAACCTCGGGCCGAACCTCCACGGCTTTTTCCACAATTGCGCGGTGCCATTCCTGGCGAGTGGCATCAGGAAAACCATTACTGGCTTCAATCACTTCCAGCAAAGTAGGTGCTGCAGGGAAGCGGGTGAAAAGGTAATCCAGATCTTCCCGGAAGTGTTCGGCACGCCCCAACTCAAATCCCATGGCTAGGCGTTGAACGCGGAACGCCGGGCAATCCGACCAACCGGCGACGGCCTTGTTGATCAAATCCCAACCTTCCGCCGAGGCGGAATAGCGAGCTTTCATCGCCAGAGCAGGGGGATAATCGGGACGGGCTTCCAGAACAACGTTGAGATTTCTCCGAATCAAGCTCGGGAGCTCCGTGGGGGACATGGTCACCACGCGTTCTCCGAATTTCGCTTTCGGGAAATCCATCGGCGTTCCAAGAACATACTCTCCACCCCTTGGGAGCGCCTCCAACGTATCGATCAACCCAAACTCTCCCACCAGTTTCAGCGTGAGTTGTTGATCAGATTTGAAGTATTTGTAGTCCAATCCCTTTTGTTGGGCGGCATAAAGCTGGGCGAGTAACTCCTGAACTTTCCGGAGAAGCTTCACTTGCTCGAACTCCAACTGTGACTTTGCGAACAACCGGGTTTCCACCTCGTGGCGAAGCAGTTGGGGAATCTCGACCTGGGTATTGATGGACACCAAACGCTCAAAAGCATCCCTGTCCCCCACAGAGACTCGCCGCCGATAATCCTCGGCAAACTTGAGTTGCTGCCACGCCCCGTGGAGGAGGTTGGCTTCCTCATGCACGGTGGTGGTGAAAACGCCCAGTTTTGGCTCCCACGTGTACGCACGCTCGATGGCATGGGGGGGAATTTCCTGAAATAATCCGTCGTCCCGCAAACGCTCAAGCGTCGGTGCTTCTCCGGGATTCTTCTCCAACCAGCGCCAAGCCAGAAGCGTTAGGGAAGTAAGCTCGCGGCGGATTTCCGCGTGGGTGTCCCCCGGTTGCGGAAGAGGCTCCTGAACGTAGAGACCGGCGGTTCCGTAGGCTTGTTCAAAAAGGAGAACCCATTTGGGATCAAGCCGATCAGGAAGATTGACACTCGAAACCGTGGGAGTGGTTGGTGCATCGCCGGCTGTGGGCGATTGGGCAAAAACCGTAGAGTAACCCCAAAAGAGTCCGACCACCAGAAGCAACGCTCCGGTGGTCGGGGTGAGTGAACGTTTCCTAACGGGGACGGAGAGGTGAGTCATACTTCGAGGAGCAGACGCGCCGGATTCTCAATGCACTGCTTGATGCGCACCAGGAAGCTTACGGCTTCCTTGCCATCGATAATCCGGTGGTCGTAGCTAAGTGCAAGATACATCATCGGGCGAATGACCACCTGACCATTAAGGGCGATGGGGCGCTCCTCAATGCGATGCATTCCCAGAATGGCGCTTTGCGGGGGATTCAGAATCGGCGTGGAAAGCATACTGCCGAATACACCGCCGTTGGTGATGGTGAATGTACCACCTTGAAGATCATCCAAAGAGAGTTTGCCGTCGCGGGCCTTCTTCGCGTAATTGAGGATTTCTTTTTCCACATCCGCAAAGCTGAGTTGATCGATGTTTCGGATCACGGGGACAGTGAGGCCACGTTCCGTGGAAACAGCCACACCGATATGATACCGATGGTTGAGGACAATGTCCGTACCATCGATCATCGCGTTGACGAGTGGATACATTTTGAGGGCTTCCACAGCGGCTTTGGCAAAGAAGGACATAAAACCCAGCTTCACCCCGTGGCGTTTTTCAAACTGTTCCTTGTACTCATTACGCAGGTTCATCACAGCACTCATATCCACGTCATTGAACGTGGTGAGCATGGCGGCGGTGTGCTGGGCTTCCACAAGGCGCTCGGCAATTTTGCGGCGCAGGGGAGTCATTTTCTCACGGGTGGTTGCAGCACCATCCTCGACTTTTGCAGCGGGTTTGGCGGCAGTAACTGGGGCTGCCTTGGGAGCGACTGCGGGTGTTGCTGGTGCAGGTGCCGGAGTCGCTTTCTGCAGGTGATTGGCGATGTCTTCACTAGTGACACGGCCGCTGGAACCCGTCCCCGAAACTTTGCTCAAATCCACATTGCTTTCCGCGGCCATCTTTTTGGCCACGCTGGTGGCAAGAACGCGTTTATCTTCTTCAGCAGTCGTTGCGGCCGCAACTGCTGCTGCCGGTGCGGAAGCCGCCACGGGTGCTGCAGCGCTGGTATCAATAGTGGCCACGGCAGAACCTATCGCCACTTCAGCACCTTCGGCCACCAAGTGGTGCACGATGCCGGTTTCAGGAGAAGGAACGTCGGTGTTGGCTTTATCCGTCCCCAATTCAAAAAGTGTATCGCCTTTGTTGACGTGAGCCCCTTGGGGGATAACCCACCGGGAGAGGACGCCTTCGCTGATGGATTCACCCACCGAGGGGACGATGACTTCAATCTTCATGAATGGAACCTTTGTTCAGAGAATGAGCCGCCGAAGCGGAGTCTGGAAGTTGGGATTAGCTTTTGAGGGCCAGTTGGAGTACTTGTTCCTGTTCCTGCTTATGGAGGCGGAGCGAACCCACTGCAGGGCTTGCGGCGCGCTCGCGTCCGGCGTAGCGGATATCGGTTTTGAGAAGTTCCCGGAGCACCGGCTCAACGAAGGACCAAGCGCCCTTGTTTTGTGTCTCTTCCTGGCACCAGGTAAAGTGCTTCGCCTTGGGATAGCGGGAAAGGATGTTCATGAGCTTTTCACCGTGGAAGGGATAGATTTGTTCAATCCGAATCACAGCAGTATCGGGGCGGGGTTTGGCTTCCATGGCCTCGATCAGATCATAGCACACTTTGCCGGAGCAGAGAATGATGTTCTGAACCTTCTTGGCATCCAGGGAACGGGAATCATCCAGGATTTCCTCAAAGCCACCATCCGTGAACGCCTTCAGTGAGGAAACCACGCGGGGATTCCGAAGACCGGATTTGGGCGTCATAATTACAAGCGGACGACGGAACTTGCGTTTGAATTGGCGACGCAAAACGTGGAACAATTGAGATGGTTCCGTCATATTGCAGACTTGTATGTTCTCTTCTGCGCTGAGTTGAAGGAAGCGTTCCAACCATCCGGAAGAGTGCTCGGGTCCCTGTCCCTCATAGCCGTGGGGAAGCATCATCACAAGCGGGCTGACGCGGTTCCATTTGGATTGGCTGGTGGCGATGAATTGGTCGATGATCGTTTGGGCGCCGTTGGCAAAATCGCCGAACTGGGCTTCCCAGCAAATCATCATGTTGGGGTTGTCGAGGGAGTATCCGTAGTCGAACCCAAGCACACCCGCTTCGGAAAGGCAGGAGTCATACACACAGAAACGAGCCTGCTCCCCGGGCCGAATGTTCAGGAGCGGAATATACGGTGTGGCGGATTCCCGATCCCAAACGACTGCATGGCGTTGAGAGAAGGTACCACGGCGACAATCCTGACCGGAGTAGCGCACAGGAATCTTTTCCAAAAGCAGGGAGCCAATCGCCAAGGCTTCAGCACCCGCCCAATCAATCCCCTCACCATTACGCACAGTTTCCTGGCGTTTCTTCATGACAGCCTCAACCTTGGAATGTGGTTTGAATCCATCGGGGAAACGAGTCCAACAATCCGCCACTTCATTCAGCACTTTCTTGGAGACTGCTGTTTTGGCTGCCGCAAAACTCCAGTTGGGAGAAATGCCCTGCCACTCTTTTTGATAAGAGTCGGGGATGGCGATTCCCTGATTGTTGTGTGCCTCGTCGTAAGCGGCTTTGAGTTTCGCCTGGTAGGCATCGGCAAGTTGCTTCAGCTCATGAGCGGTGGAAACGCCCTGCTCAATAAGTTGTTTATTATAGAGTTCAAAAGGCGCTGGGTGCTTTTTGATCACCTCATAATGAAGTGGTTGGGTGAAGCTTGGTTCATCACTCTCGTTATGCCCGTGCCGACGATAGCAGTAGATATCGATCACGACATCCTTTTGGAACCGGGCGCGGAATTCCGCGGCAATCTTCGCCACGCGCAAGCAAGCATCGGGGTCGTCGCCGTTCACGTGGAAAATCGGAGCCTGAATCATCTTGGCAATATCAGTGCAATAGTGCCCGGAGCGTGCATCCCGTGGGATGGTGGTAAATCCAATTTGGTTGTTGATAATCACATGAATGGTGCCGCCCGTGCGGTAACCTTCCAATTGAGAAAGATTCAGGATCTCCTGAACGATCCCCTGACCCGCAAATGCAGCATCACCGTGAATCAGAAGCCCCACGGCACGGCGCCGCTCTGTATCGCCCATGTTCCGTTGTTTGGAACGAACACGCCCCAAAACAACTGGGTTTACGGCTTCCAAGTGGCTGGGGTTGGCTGTGAGGGACAGGTGAACCTTTTTCCCTGTGGGAGTGATGTGATCGCTCGAGTACCCTTTGTGGTACTTCACATCTCCGTCCCCCATGATAGTGTTCGGCTGGAAGTTATCCTCGAATTCCGAGAAGATTTTGGTGAGTTCTTTTTTGATGGTGTTGGCCAAAACATTCAAGCGTCCCCGGTGCGCCATCCCAAAGACGATTTGTTCCACACCGTGTTCGGCAGAGGTATTAATCAATTCATCAAGAACAGGGATCAGTGTTTCGCCGCCTTCCAGTGAGAAGCGTTTTTGACCCACGTAATTGCTGTGGAGGAATTTCTCGAAGGCCGTTGCTTGTTGAAGCAAATCCGCACAGCGAAGACGCGAATCACGGCTCAGTGGTTCCTTGTTCAGGAAAGGCTCCATCCGGTTTTGCAGCCACCGCCGCTGCTCTGTGGATTGAATATCCATGTACTCCACACCGATGCTACCACAGTAGGTTTCATTCAAGTGGTCCAACAGATTCCGGAGAGTCATGCTGGGGGCACCAAAACGGAAGTGTTCTTTAAAGAACTCCTGATCCAGATGCTCGGGAGTGAGGCGGAAGTCCTCAATCTTGAGGTTCTTATCCTCCAAAACACGGAAACCCAGCGGATCGATGTTGGCCTTCATGTGACCGATATCGCGATAGTGATAAATCAGGGAATCGATGCGCGATTGAAGGCTGCGGGAGTCGAAATTCTCCGGAGTCGCTTCACCGCCGTGGGAATCGGAATCCGCGCCGAAAGCCTCATGGGAAACGACACCGTTGGAAGCTGCTGCTTTACCGTTGGTGGAAGCGTGAGTCTCCTCACCCAACAACCCTTGAGCCTTGAGAGTAGCAGCCAATTCAAACCCTTGGAAGAAATGCTTCCACGAAGCATCCACGGAATCGGGATCGGCTTTGTATTGCTCCAACACCTTTAACACATATTCCGCATTCCAACCGTTCAACGACGGCGCGGGACCACTTACTTTGGACATCTTGATTCCATCCTGATTATCAGACGACGATTGTGCTGGCCACAAGGCCACATCATATCAAAATCCCGGCACCACCAAGAGTGCCGGGAACATTCACGTGCTCGTTGATTAGGCCGCCGCCAACTGGCGAAGAACATACTGCAGAATTCCACCATGGCGGTAGTAATCCACCTCGTTGGGCGTATC
>JANRMB010000100.1:0-14095 GCA_033761985.1 Candidatus Sumerlaeia bacterium
TCCCATTTCGAACACGGAAGTTAAGCTTCGTACCGCCGATGATACTGCGCTCAATGGGCGTGGGAAAGTAGGTAATCGCCAGAAATTGCAGAAAGCGCCCCGAGGAATAAATCCCCGGGGCGCTTTTGTTTTTACCGCCAAAAAGCCAAAAACACCGCGGTAGATGGATAGGGAATCGGTCGGATCAGACCGATCCGACGGATACGACCGATCAGCGAGTTGTTTACGTTGTTGACAAAGTTGACGATGTTGACGACGAGGTGCTCTTCAACCTTACCCCAGATATTTCCCCCGCACATACCGCAAAAATGCCTCGCTCGATAGCTCTTGATTCGTTGCCTCTGCAATAATGACTGGAGCTTGGGCCTTCCTTCCGCGTTTGTGGATATGTTTGCGGAGCCACTCTAGAATTGTTCGGGTGTTTCCATGGCGAATCTGAGAGTCCAAATCCGGTTGCTCGGAACGGATCTTTTCCATCACTTGGGCCGCGTATAAGTTGCCCAAGGTGTAGGTGGGAAAATAACCGAAAATCCCCTCAGACCAATGAATGTCCTGCATGCAACCCTGAGCATCCGATGGAACGGCGACCCCCAGATACTCCTGATATTTCGCGTTCCATGCCTGGGGAAGCTCCTTTACCGCAAGCGTTCCCTCAATCAGGGCCTTTTCCAGTTCATACCGAATAACGATGTGCAGATTATACGTCACCTCATCAGCGTCCACACGGATCAGCGAAGGAGCCACAAACGAGGCCGCAGCAGCAAAGTCCTCGGGGCGTTTATCGGCAAGCCGGGCGTCGTTGTAGAGGTTCTTGAGGATAGGGGTGTAGCGTTCCCAGAAGGGCAGGCTGCGACCCACCATGTTCTCCCAAAGTCGACTATTACACTCGTGAATCCCCAGCGAGGGTGCCTGTGACAAGGGGGTGCGCCGCCACGTTTTGTCGAGCCCCTGTTCGTATAGGGCATGGCCCATTTCGTGAAGGCTGGAGAGAAACAGCCCGAAGACCGTGTCCTCATTGCGCGTGGTGATTCGCACGTCATCAATGTCGAAATGCGTGCAGAAGGGATGCGGAGCAAAGTCGAGTCGCCCCGCTTCAAAATCATACCCGAGTTCGGCAAGAACGCGCTCGGTGAATTGTTTTTGTGCTTCGGTGTTCCACTCTCCTTTTATCCAGGAGGAGTCCGGTAGTGGGCGGGAAAGAATCTCGGTGAGCAATTGTTTGAGTTCGGCTGCGAGCGGCGTGAACAACGCGTCGATTTGCCGGGTTGTCATTCCGCGCTCATAGCTTTCCAGTAACGCATCATAAGGGTGATCGGCATAGCCCAGAAGCTCGGCTCCTTGGCGGGCCAACTCCACGTTGCGGGTAAGGAAGGGTTCAAACTGCGAAAAATCATTCTCGCGTTTTGCTTTCGTCCAGGCGTGGTAGCTGGCGGTGCGGGCGTCGGAAAGTTCCCGAACATACGATTCCGGAAGCTTCCGGCTGCGGTCAAAGTCGTAGCGCGCCTCTGCAAGGAGGAGTTGCTCCTCCTTCGAAAGACCCGATTGTTGTTCCGCTTCAGAGAGAAGCCGCCCGAACTCCTCGGAAGTGTGGAGCTGGTGCGCCAAGGCCGATAGGGTGGTGAGCTGTTCACCCCGGGCGGTAACCCCCTTCCCGGGCATCATGACTTCCATGTCCCAATGGAGCAGGGATTGAATCATCTCCAGATCGTGGAGTTCATGGAGCTTGGTGCGAAAGGCATCGATTGGGAGGGTCATCGGGTTACTCTGTTGAGATTGGAATAAAAGGAACTCGCCCCCATCCTGTGCGGAGGGGGGCGGGTTGGGCAAAAGAATTCGGGGTAGTTGAGTCCCCTGAAGAGTGATTAGTCGTTATTCAGGGATGTTTGGCTGTAGCGACCCCGGGATGTGTCATTCGTTACCGGTTGAAGACGACCGTCGTTGTACGTGGGGCGGCTGGGGCGGTCGTCGTTGTTCCAGTTTTTCCCATGATCACGATCGCGATCGCGGTCTTTATCTTTCTTTCCGTGGTGATCAATGTCCACATTCGTGAAGTTGAAGCTGATGTTGGTGGAGTGAGCGGGTACATAGTGAGGGTGATGAATCGGAGCAGGATGATAGATGGGCAGTGGTTTGTAGATGGGGGCGGGGCGATGATATTCGTGTACAATCACCTCGGTGGAGTAATGATGCACGGGGGGGCACCAGGGTTTCACGATGCAGAAGCTCACAGCCGCTTCTCCATAGGCAGGCACAGGACCACAAGGATCGCAGCCACCGCGGGGTTCCACACGTACTTCACGGGTAATGATGGCGGGCTCATGGCGTTCATAGCTGAACCCGAAGTTCTCTCCATGGCCACCACCACTGTAGTGGATGGAGAGCGACTCACTTACGCGACTCGTGATTTCCGTGTAGGTATAGGAAGCACGAGGGAAGGGGTCGTGGTGGGTGCTGCGACGAAACTCATGATCGAGCCACTCCAGAGGAACGCTGCTGGCCACGGCACGGAGGGTTTCCGTACCTTCCACGCTGCGCACCACGAAGTCGTATCCATGGCCGGGAAGGCGGTAGGTACGGTGAGCGCGGAGGAAGTTGTCGTTGTCAAAACAGTTGGGGAAAATCTGGCGAACAGTTCCGCAGGGTTCCTCACTGAAAAGATAGACATAAGAATCTTCATCCACACGGAGACGTACACGCACTTCATCGCCGAATTCGTATTCGGGGCGGTCCACGCTCAAGTCGATGCAAATGGGCTCAAAAACGGGGCGGTGGCGTTCAGGCTCCACCCGAAGGTTTCCGCCAACAGGGAATCCGGGTTGTGCGGCGATCACCGTGTGGCGCTCTTCCACATACACAGGGCCTCCTGCAAGGGCGCTGGTTGTTACCGCGCCGAAAGCAATGAGGGTGAAGATACAAAGACCGGATTTCATGTTGGGAACCTCCTTCTGAGGTTGTGACGAGTGGTGGAGTTGAAACAACTCACGCTTATTGGAGTCGATAGGTGAAAAAAGGTTCCCGAATCCGCGGCACTTAGTCTCGAAAGGCTTCTTTTTCTTGAATTCCGTACTTGATTCTCTTCCCCGACGATTCCCAGCGTAGAAGAGCGAATCGTTTCAACTAAAGAACCCCTCCCACATTTTCATCCGCAAGAGAAGAAGGTGCCGCCATGAGCCTCGAAAGCACAGCCAAGAAACTCCGTTCCGTGATGGCGCTCGACACTCGATCGGAGGCGGGTTTTGATGGCTCCGTGGATTCCCTAGGTCTTGGCTCTTCCAACTCCCCGGTTCCCGCGCCGAACAATCAGGCCATCTTCCGTACTGGGTTCAAGCCCCCAACGCGCACGCGCACCTTTGCCGGGTTGGACATCGGCACCACAAAGATTTGCGCCATCATCGCTGAAATTGATCCCTCCGGTCGCACCAACATCAAGGGGATCGCCAGCACCCCAAGCCAGGGGCTTCGGCGTGGAGTCGTTGTGGACTTGGACGAAACCGTGGTTTCCATACGCACCGCCATCCGCAAAGCCGAGGAAATCGCCAAAGTGAATGTGAAGGATGTATTGGTGGGCATCGCCGGCGGTCACATCCAATGTATTCCCAATCAGGCCACTGTGGATGTTGCCAACCCTGAACGTGGAATCACCAACGCAGACATCTCCCGCGCCATCGACAAAGCCACCGTTAATAAAGTCCCCATGGAGCGGGAAGTGATTCACACCCTTCCCCAGCGTTTCACAATAGATGATGGCGTTGTAGCGCACCCTGAGGGCTTCAGCTCCCAGAAGCTCACCGCCGAAGTTCTCACAGTAACCGCCGCTGTTACCAGCGCGCAGAACATCGTTCGTGCGGTTCGGCAAGCCCATTACCGCACCAGCGGCATTTATCTGGAGCCTCTGGCGTCAAGCCTCGCGGTGCTTACTCCGGAAGAAAAAGAACTCGGTGTACTCGTGATCGATATTGGCGGCGGAACCACCGACATCGCTCTCTGGAGCGAAGGCTCCGTGCGCTACACCGGGGTTGTTCCCTTCGGTGGCGACGCCATTACCGAGGATATTCGCAAGTGCCTGAAGATCAGTTGCTACGATGCGGAAAACCTGAAGAAGCGCCACGGAAGCTGCCTCCCGGAAGACATCTCCGCTGATGAGAAAATCGAAGTGCCTCTGGCGCTTACAGGCGAGATGCAGCAAATCGAGCGCAAACTTCTGTGCGAGGTGATTGAAAGCCGTCTTGGGGAAATGCTTCTCATGGTGCGGGAAGAATGCGAACGTTGCCCGCATTACGCCCAAACCTTCGGTGGGGTTGTTCTTACCGGCGGCGGAAGCCTTCAGCACGGGGCAGATAAGTTGGCGGAGAAAATCTTCAAACTCCCGACAAAAATCGGCAAACCGAGCGGTCTTTCCGGCTTGAGCAGCATCGCCAGCTCACCCATCTACGCCACCGGTGTGGGGTTGATTTTCTATGGTCTTCAGCACGAGCAGTGCAGCCACTACTCAGAAGGCAATATGTTCAAACGGATGATGCAGTTCTTCAAACGCGCCATCGACTGGCATTATTGATTCAGTTTTCTTCGGCGAGAACGACCCGAAAGCCGATTTGCGAACTCCGGTGCGAGGGCTCCACGCCCATGCGATCCGCTGGTCGGCAACGCGCCGCAATTGAGGCGTACCCTCCGCCGCGCCGCACCCGGGTTGTTCCGGTGATGGGGCCTCGGGGATCTTCCAGAACCCCTTCGGCATTCGCCGTCGAACTGGGAGCACTGTATAACGAATACCAATCGTGGCACCATTCCCCCACATTTCCCAGCATGTCATAAAGCCCCCTCAGGGACGGAAGCTTTTCCCCAACTGGATGAGTGGTGCGGGCGCTGTTCTCCAACATCCAAGCGTAGTCATGTATGGGTTCAAACGCCTCGGGGTACCCGGAATCCAAACAAAGGGCGAATTCCCATTCCGCCTCGGTTGGGAGCCGGAACCGAAGCCCCTCCTCCAACAGATTCTGCTCCCTTGCCTGTTTGGTGAGCTGATAACAAAAGTCCTGAGCCTTCTGCCATGAGACGGTTTCCACCGGCAGGGACTCGCCTTTGAAAGTGGAGGGATTCTCCTGCATCACGTAATTGAAGAGCGCTTGGGAAACCAGAAACCGTGAGATCCAATAGTCTCGGGTGATGCGGACTTCATGGGCCGGTGAACTCGAGAAAAAGGAATTGTTCTCTCCACGAGTAAATCGCCCCGCCGGAATTCTCACCAAGGAAAGATCCGGGAAGGGAAGCTCCAGAGTGGAAGTAGAAAGAGGTTCCTCCGTCCCCGCGATGATGGTGAAGACCGCACCACACACTTCGCAATCGGCGCTCTTCCCCAAAAATGAGGAGGGGACGTAATAGGATTCGCCACAGTTGGTACACCGGGTAATAATATCGTCATTCATCTGCAGGGGCATCCACTTCATCGGCCTGTACCGTGGCCTCGATTAGCACGTGATCCAAAGGAAGTTGAATCGTTTCCCGAGGAGGAAGCTTTCCAAGGAGAAGCCCTACTTTGCCAGCCCCCTGACGCATCATTCGGGCAAGCGCCGGAATCCCCTCCGTCCCCTCGTAGCTGGCATGCGTAATCCGGCCCTCTGTGGCATAAACACTCCCGCGTTCCCCCACCTTACCAAAAAAGCGAATCTCCATCATCCCTGTTTTTCTGCCACTAGCCACAAAATGCAACACGTGGCTGAGGTCCTTGTCGTCGAAGGGAAGTAACGAATCATACTGTGGCTCCACCGCGCCCCGAGGGAGTTCCACAAGAGAGGGTGTGCTTTTTTCCCCGGAATACATTGATCGGAGAGTTCTCTCAATGGTGGGGAGAATCTGGCGACGCGAAACAACATCATCAGCGCCCAATTCCATCAGGGGGAGGCGTTGATGTTCAGAAATCTGATCGCCATAGAAGAACAAGGGGATGGCGGGGTTATCGTTTTTGAAATGGATACAGAAATCCTCCAACGGCCACAAGTCACCCTGCATGGCTCCTGCAATTACTTTTGGTCTGTGGCTGTGAATGCTGGAAAACAAAGTGTAGTAATCGGACGCCACAGCGATCTTCAAACGAAGGTTGGCGGTCTCGGACAGGAGAGTTCGTGCTTGGGGATCACACAACAACAGATCGACAGATTCCACCATGGGGGCTCACCTCAATGTGAGCAACTCCACACATCGCTGGAGAGGCGTGTCAATCCAACGCCGTTGATTTTTCCAAGGAGGAGCTGATTAAATTTAGAAAATCCGGAAGACTTTTTTCCATGAGGGGACAGAGGAAAGGGGACAGAGGAGAGCCGCTGAGTTTGAAAATGATTAGAAAATGATGAGCTGTGAAAGGGGCTTCATAAATTCCTCACCTGCTGCTCGCTTGACGAAATGTCCTCATCCCATAAACGGTAGACGTTGATGTGATTCAAATTCGTACAGCCCGGTGGTTTCTTCCTTTGGAAAACACGAAATCAAACGATACTCCAGAGATTAAGGATTCAAATGAGAAGGTTCCGCTTCGCCGTGTGCGCCCTGCCGCACAGCCCTCGCGCTCCGAGGTAAGGCTCGGATTCATCCGCTACGCCTGCCCCAAGTGCAAGGCCGTCAATAATGTGGAATTGGAATTGGCCGGCCAACCCACGCGCTGCGGCGAATGCCAGGAATACTTCATTGTCCCCAAAACCCCCTTGGAAGAAGGGGTCGTTATTGGTGATTACGTTCTCGGTAAACCCATGGGGGAAGGTGCCATGGGCGTTGTGTATTCCGCTTGGCAACGCTCGCTTGAGCGTCCCTGTGCGTTGAAGATTCTTCACGAAAAATATCAGTCAGACAAAGAACTCGCCTCCGCTCTCATCCGCGAAGCACAAACCGCCGCCAAACTTGTACACCCCAACATCGTTCAATGTTATGCCGTGGGGCGTGAAGACCGCATGGTGTATTACGCCATGGAGCATGTGGAAGGCGAAACACTGAACAACTTCTTTCAGCGCCAACCCCGCCTCACAGTGGGAGCCGCTTCACACCTGATTCATCAAATTGCTTCGGCACTTGACTACTCATGGAATAAATTTCAAATCGTTCACCGGGATATCAAGCCCGCCAACATTATGGTGAACTCCCAACGAGAAGCCAAACTTGCCGACTTGGGTCTTGCTCGCCCCGCGAGTGTGAAGTCACGCATCAACGATGCGCTTCAGCGCGTGTTTGATGAGGCCTCCAAAAACCCTTCACTGCTCTCCAGTCAAGTATACCTGTCCCCCGAACTCGCCCGTGGCGAAGAGGTGGATCACCGTAGTGATATCTTCTCCCTCGGTGCCGTTTATTATCGCTGCGTTACGGGCCGCCATCCCTTTGATGCCACCACACCCGAAGAAAGTATTCGGATGGTATTGGAAGATCAGGTTCGTGAACCCAAAGCTCTTCTTGCGGAAATTCCCCAGGAAGCTTCGGACGTTATCATGAAAATGTTGAGTAAACGCCCCGAGGAACGGTATCAGGATTATCAATCCCTGATGGCAGACTTGAATCTTCTCAAGGACACGGATGGGAGCTCCTCCAACATCGCACTCCGCACCCGCTTGAGCGATTCTCAAGTTAAGCGCCCCAGCTCTGCGGATTTTGCTCCGATAAAGTCCACCACTGTCCCCGTTGCCACGAAGAAATCGGGTGGAGCCGGTTTCCTCGTGGTTTCCGTTCTTCTCCTTCTTCTTGTTGCAGGTGGCGGCTTTGCGTACTACGCCATGAATCAAAAAAAGAACTCCGACTCTGTTGAATCAAACACCGGCACAACAACTGTGGCCTCTGTTGCACCCAAGGTTGCGGCACCCAAGGAAGTCCCTCTTACGGAGCGTGTCACCAAGGCGCAGTCCGTTGCCAATCAAGCGCGTGAGAATTTTCTGAAGCTTTCCAACGAAGCGGAATTGGCTTCACTCCTGGCCAAAGGCGATGCACTACTTCAAAGCGCCGAACGACTTCAGAGAGACAACAAAGAAGATCTCGCTCTTGAGTCCTACACACAGGCGGGTCGCCAATTCGCGCTATCGGCGCAGGAATACGTTGGGGGACAGTTGAATCCCCTCACCTCCCGCATCTCACCTTCCGATTGGCTTGCATACGCTCCTAACGCCTGGAGCGATCATCAGTCTTTTACAGCTGAATATGACTTCGCTTTCAACAAATCGGAATATCAAAACGCCGTTCAAGCCCTGGTAAATCAATTGGAAAACGCTCAAGATCTCAAATCAGAGTCTTCCGAAACGCTTCTCCAACTCTCCGAGCCACTGATGAATTCAGCCGGGTTCACCACCGCTGAGGTCTATCTCACTCGGGCATTTCAAATCAATCCTTCCAATCCTCGTGTGAATGAGCTTCTCACCCTTGGTCGTTCCACCCTCAAGTACAAGGCGTCGGATTCCTATACCAATTCGATTGGAATGAGTTTTCGCTTCATCCCCGCTGGTTCCTTCGCTATGGGTTCCCCGGAAACAGAGATCGGTCGTGATGAGGACGAAGTGCAACGTGCCGTGGAATTGACCTCCGGATACTTTCTCTCCGAAACAGAAGTCACTTGGGGACACTGGAAAGCAGTCATGGGGGACAGAGAACCCTCGGGATTGGAGGGCAGTACCCCCATTCGTGATGATGTTCATCCTGTCTCGTTTGTGACATGGGAAGATGCCGTACTTTTCTGCACCGCACTTTCCGAACGGGAGAAGGGATTCCGGTATCGCCTTCCCTCAGAAGCAGAATGGGAAAAAGCCTGCCGAGCGGGTACCACCACCGCAACCCACTACGGAGATGTGGCTCTCACCATTCGGGAAGCTGCACTGTACGATCCCATACAGATTTTGGAATCTCCTGTCCCCGTTGGTTCCATCGGCGCTGCGAATGCCTTTGGTCTCAAGGATATGCACGGGAACATGTGGGAATGGTGCTTGGATTGGTATGCCCCCTACAACACCGCAGAACTCACCAACCCGATGGGTCCGCTGGAGCGGCCCGGTTCCATCGATACATCCCCCAAAGTTGCCCGTGGCGGCTCCTGGATGGATGATCCTGTGGAAGCACGTTCTGCAAACCGTGTTTCCTTTATACCCGTGGTGGGGAGCGGAATCATCGGCTTCCGTGTTCTTCTCGAGCCCGCGTCTATTACGGAACCCTAAGTCCATTCTGATTGAAAAGAGCATCCATGAACGCCTCCTATAAACACTCGTGCTTCTCCACTCTTGCGATCGCGGTACTTCTCTCCACTGCCTGTAATTTTGGTTCGCGTGATCGTTCCACGGAGTCCGCTGCTTCCAGCAGATACACTCCCCCGGAAGTGGTTGCCACTCCCACGCCCACACCTGTTCCTACGGTAGCTCCTGCAGCTACTCCTCGTGTTATTGCCACACCTGTCCCTGTTCTTACTCCGCGCCCAACGCCAAATCCTACACCGATTCCCACACCTGTCCCCACTCCGGTACTAACTCCGGTGCCCACACCAGTTGCGCTCTCCATGCCCGTTTACACACCCGGAGCACAACTCACCGGACGGCTTCGCTCCATCGGTTCGGATACGCTCGACCAACTAATGGAGGAGTGGGAAAAATCCTTTAATACCTATCAACCCGGTTTGCGCGTTTTTCACGAGGGCAAAGGTTCCTCCACGGCTCTACCGGGTCTACTGGAAAATCGCTCGGATTTCGGTCCTCTCAGTCGTCCTCTTCGAGATCAGGAAAAAGAACAGTTTGTTGCCCGCTACGGTTACGCTCCCACTGAGGTGATCGTCGCCGTTGATGCGCTCTCCGTTTATGTTCACCCCAGCAACCCAATTGCTCAGCAAGGTCTCACGCTGGAACAAGTGGATGCCATCTTTTCCGCTGATCGCAAACGGGGCGGCACGGACATTACCACGTGGGGACAACTTGGACTGACCGGTACTTGGGCCAATGCTCCCATCCGTGTGTACAGCCGAAACAAAGCTTCCGGCACCTACGGTTTCTTCAAGGATGTGGTCCTTGAAGGCGGGAACTTCCGTGAAACGAACACCGAAGTGGCAAGCAGCGAAATCGTGGTGGAAAACGTGGGGAACGATCCCCTTGGTATCGGCTTTAGTGGAGTCGCATACAAAAAGCCCACTGTCTCCTCCGTCCCTCTTTCAGCAGAAGCAGGCAAGCCTTTCTTCGAACCCACAGAGACCCTCGCCAACCAAGGGCTCTACCCATTGGCTCGCTTTCTCTACATCGCCATCAACCGGAAACCCGGGGGCGAACCCATGCCGCTTCACCGCGAGTTTCTGAATTTTGTGCTCTCTACGGAGGGCCAGGAAATCGTCCGCAAAAAAGGATTCTTTCCTCTGTCCCCCGAGCGTGCATTGGAAGAACGCCGCAAGGTGGAGTAACACAGACTCACCTGTCCCCCAGCAACTCCGCAAAAGCTGTGGAGGCAAAGGTTGTCTCGTGAAACAGAGTCGCCCAAGCCTCCTGCACCTTTCGCGGGAGCATCGTGAGGGGTAGTGTCCCCAAGCTGCTATCAATCAACCGGATTCCCTGATCCAAGTGCTCCAGAGTGAAGTGGGAAAGCCCCTCCTCTGCGGCTTTGGCTTTCGCCACCCACAGAATCATGGCGCAGGAAAGCAATAGTTGGTGCACGGAGACGGTGAAGTGCTGACGCGGGTCGCTGTGAAAACGGAGTCCCACCAGCTTCACCGCCAGGAAGACGCCGAACGTCTCGCGGAGTTGGGCCTCCTCCATACCGCAAGCCACGCGCCTCACCTCGGCAAATGTTGTGTTCAGCGGAGCGCCCCAAATCATCGGTGAACCCACCTCATCACGGAACGCCTCGCCGCGCTGCAATCGCTCGGCCTTTTCCGCTTCCTGGGCTGTAAGGCTCCGCTCGTGAAAATCCACCGGCGCGGGGTTCAGCGCATGGAAGAGCACCTGAAACAGCAACGATCGCTGGCTTGCATCCAATCGACGGGGGAACTCCATGGTCTTCACCTTTGCGGGAAGCGAGGCCGCCACTGCCTGCTCCAGAACCTCGGCGGAAGGGAGATTGGGGTTCCCCGATAGCGTCAGCTCCATAAAGCGATAAGCCCCGTGCACGCTTTCCACCGGGGTTAACATCGGCGAGCGGAAGAAGTTCAGAAACGGTGCAACCCACCGACGAAAGGCCATGGCGGAAATCCGCGCCCCGCTCGCCAGAACCAGTTCTGTCTCATGCCCCAGAAACGGTGTGCTCTCCGCCGTGGTGAGTGGGGTGCTCCATTCTTCAAACGTCCGCAGGCGCACGCACCGGCAGGCGAGCGAGTAATGCTGAAAGTGTTCCCCCGCCAGCGGCACCGCCACCCGGGGGAACGCCCGGCAGGCGGCGGGCTTCCATTGTTCTCCGAATTCCTCGTGGATGCGGCAACGGTTCTCCTGGGAGAGAAAAATGCACCGATTGCTTCCGGCCTGCTTCGCCAAACGGTGAGTGGGGCGCTTTTCAGCATCGCGTGTGGGTATTACCGTTTGCACGCCATGCAGGGGGGAATCGCCCGCCCAGGGGAGAGCCGTGATGCTCTGGGCTTCCGCCTCGGAAACAAAAATCGGCGAGGGAAACTGACAGCAATCCCCGCAACCGTGGCACTCATAGTGTACCGCCGCAGGGCTCCAGTGAGAGGATGCTGTTGAGGGCGTCATCGGGCAGGCTCTTTGAGGAGTTCAACTCCGGGTGTGATTCTGCCGGGAAGAAGCAACCCCCTCAACCGCAAAAGTGGGGGAGATTTACTTCGTTCGTTGGGATAATGTAATAATCTCGTTCTTCAATATCTCATAATCCTCAATTTCTGAGGCACCCTCAAGGTTGAGGACTGCGAGGATGAATTCCGTGTATTTCTTGTGGAGCTCATCCGGTAGATTTGGGGATATGTGACGATAACCAAAAACCATTCGAACAAATAAGTCTTCACGTTGTTTCGGAGTCGATTGTTTCCATAAGTTTTGCAGCAGAGATGAAGTATTCACCAAATCTATTGGTTTACTGCTGTTCAAGGCCATCACATCAGTGGATATAATGTTGTTTACAACAGACCATTCCCTTGGTGAGATTGAGCGAGGAAAGCTCTCCAAATAATATTGCCGTAAGGAATCAGTAGAATAATACTCCATAATTTTGGCGAAATGATCTAAGGAAATCGAATCATGGCGATTAGGTGGAAACGGATTTAGTTGGTTTATCTTATCGTCCTCGATTAGTTCCAAGTATTTTGGGAGTAATGGTACTTTTTCAACCTCAATCGATTCGTAATGCTCTTCCAGAAAAGAAGCCCCTAGTATTACTAATTCAGCATCGTAGTTATCAGACTTTATGGCATAAAGCAATTCGCTATTAAGGTAACTCAAGAAATCTGTTTGGGCACTAGTTGATAAATGGGTTACTATTGTTTTTCTTCGTCTTAATAGCCCAACAGTGGATACGCTTCCATTTTTGAGTATGGTGGGAATTTCTGAGAAAGAATTTGAAGTTTTGCAAGGATATTCTTGTGCAGGAATCGACAGAAGAAATAATCCGATAGTAAGATTTTGTTCAGTAAGTTTTGAAGTTGTAGTAAGAAAATCGTCGATCAAAAGACATGCGCAATCAGAGTTTTCTAATAGATTTTGTATATTTTTCGTAATGACGTAATGTGATGATTCTTGGCTGCTAATATCTGAATTGAAGGATATATTCCCTAAAGTCTCTATTGAACGTGTCCAACAATCTTGATTCGCAGATAAGTTTATAGCGCAAGATAGGAAAAATGCATATAGTAAAATATTTTTCATCGTCTGTGGGCTCCGATAAAGAAAAGGCTATTCAAAAAAATCCACGAACGCTTTGGCATCTGGAATCTCTGATGCGTCAATCTTGGCACGAGGAAGAAGAACGTTGGTATAAAATTGAATAAGTTGGGGGCTTTTTTCCATCATCAAATTCTTATCTTGACTGGTTGTCATTAGTGTATGAGAAAACAAGCTGTAAATCTCGTTGCGTTGTTCAGTGGAAGAAGACTCAATTAGATGATCAAAAAGATTGGCAAGTTGGGGATGAATAGAGGTATTATCCCCGTCATGGGTAATGATCGTCGAAAAGTATATAAAGACATGAGTGAATAAATATAAATCAACGGAAGATCGAATGCTAGAGTTGAGTGAATTGTTGAAATCTTTATACCCGTTCGTTTTCACAACAATTTCGATGAGATTTATAAGATGGTGAAAATGAGTGAGATGGTGATTAGAGTAGAGTGTTTGTTTTGGATCAGGATTTTCTCTGATTTTGTTAAGTGTGCGAATGAACTCGAGCGAAATATTTTCAGAGGAGGTAGTGGAATAGTCGTTCTTACTTAGGATCTTATTGAACCGATGAAAGTCCATTGGTGATTCGAGTTCATCATAGGTGGCATTCATGAGATTAGAATAGCTCTCTTGTTCAAAATCACTCTTACTCAGTAATCTATAGGATTTGATGAACTCAGCTTTATCCAAATTGGAAAATTTCTGTTCCGATACTAAGGAGGGAATGATTCCGAGCTTTTCGTAGCATTCCAAGAAGGATACTGCATCATCTTGATAATTTGAATGGAAGTTCTGAATCGGGACGATGTTGATGATGTCGAGATGATACGAACTGGGACTCATCTCTTGACGATACAGAAAGGAAATCTTTTCGCAGTCGCATGCTTCATCAATTGAATTACCGACCAAATACACCAAACGATTATCTGGAAATCGATCGCGCAAAAAGTCAGAAGAATACTTCAGTAAATCCTCCTGATTGAAACATGGCTGCGGATTTTCTCCATAGGCTGAAGTCGATAAAATCAGAATTACTCCGAGCAGAAATATCTTCATATTTTCCTCCATGGCCTAGATTGAGTGGTTGATATGAATAGTGGATCTCTGGTAAGGTCAAATCGAAGATTAATGAGTCAATGTTGAGATACAGAGACTGAGATTGGTTTGCGGTGTTTGCCTCCTGAGCCCTTCTGAATAATGATTATTACATCATCGGTTCTGAATAAGGTGTTGTGGGCAAGTGAAATCCCTTCCCCCCGCCCCCTACTTCTCCATCACCTTCCACAGCA
>JANRMB010000101.1:0-14886 GCA_033761985.1 Candidatus Sumerlaeia bacterium
TCAGAAAGGTGCCCGTGGTTAGAACCAACGCACGGCACTTCAGGCGAGAACCATCCTCCGTGGAAAGCCCCACGATTTTTCCGTTCTCCAGATGAATCTCCCCGCCAAGCCCCTGCGCGAGCCACAAATTGGGGAGCGCCCGCAGCGTATCGGCCACCCAACGGGGGTAGGTATCCTTGTCCAACTGAACGCGAGGCGCCTGAACCGCCGGCCCCTTGCTCGAGTTCAGCATCCGATATTGAATCCCGTTGGCATCGGTGGCGATGCCCTGAAGCCCCCCGAGGGCGTCGATTTCCCGAACCAAATGCCCTTTGCCCAAGCCCCCCATGGCGGGATTGCAGGAAAGTCGACCAATCGCCTCCAACTCCATGGTGAGCAGGAGCGTCTTGCAACCGAGCTTCGCCGAGGCATGAGCCGCCTCCACGCCGGCGTGCCCTCCGCCCACAACGATGACATCAAACGTGGTTTCACTCAAGTGCATGACAATTCCTTGGCTTGGTTTTTCCGCGCGCAAATTCATGATGCAGATCAAGCGTGCAATTCAAGCGCCAAGTGGCATCCCTGTTGGCGTAGTGCCCTTGAAGAACATCAAGTGGGTACATAACCCTGATGGAAGACCGAGCATTTTGGGTGGACGCCTCCCCCCACTTCTGATTCAACACCCCCCGCATCTTCCCATCCACCCAGGTAACCGCCGATGTCCGATTCCAAAACACTTCAATCCATTCGTGGCATGGACGACGTTCTCCCCCACAACCCGAGCAGTGCCGTGTATCGGTCGGAGTCGTGGCGGGCCCTGAAGGATCGCTATACCGCCTATGTGGAGCGTTTCGGGTATCGCTATATTGAAACGCCCGTACTGGAAATGACAGAACTGTTTAAGCGGACTTCCGGGGAGACGAGTGATATTGTTTCCAAGGAGATGTACACTTTTGAAAGTCGCGGGGGTGAAAGCCTCAGCATGCGCCCCGAGGGTTCGGCCTCGGTTTGTCGCGCCGTGATGCAGCACGGTCTTTCTGCGAGCGCGCCCGAGATCAAATTCTTCTACATCGCCCCCATGTTCCGCGCGGAACGCCCTCAAAAGGGTCGGTACCGTCAGCACACCCAAATTGGTTTGGAACTGTTCCGCGAGTCCGACGCCACCGCAGATGCCGAGGTGATCAGTATTCTGTACGGCTTCTTCTCGCAGGAGTTGGGTCTGAAGCAATTGACGCTGCACCTGAACAGCGTTGGCTCTCCCGTGTGCCGGCCCGCTTACCGCGAGGCACTCGTCGCATATCTGAAGAAGTTTGAATCGCAGCTTTCCGAGGACTCCCGCAAACGCCTGGAAGTCAACCCGATGCGGATTCTCGATTCCAAGGCTCCCGAGGATCAGGCTATCGCCGATGGCGCCCCAAAGATGATCGATTATCTCGACGAAGAAAGCGCGGCGCACTTTGAAGGAGTGAAAGCGGCGCTGACGGCGCTGGGGATTCCGTTTGTGATTAATCCACGCCTTGTCCGCGGGCTCGATTATTACACCCGCACGGCGTTTGAAGTCACTTGCGAGAGCCTTGAAGGAGCAATCCGCGTCATCGGTGGCGGGGGACGCTACGATGGACTGGTGGAACAGATTGGTGGGCCGGCCACACCGGCGGTGGGGTTTGGTTCGGGGATTGAACGGGTGCTGCTTGCGTGTGAATCCCAAGGAATCGAACTGAACGTTGAGCGCCCTTCAAAAGTGCTGATGGCACACTTTGAGGAAGGCGATCGGTTGGCGGCCTTTGCGTTTGCCCAGGAGTTGCGAGCAGCAGGGTTTGAAGTTCACTTCCCGTATCAATCGCGAGCCTTTGGCAAACAACTCAAGGCGGCGAACAAATCCGGCGAACGTTTCGTGGTGATCATGGGGGGCGAGGAAGCCACCCGTGGAGAAGTCAGCATCAAGGATATGGCTGCACGGAGACAGGAATCCGTCCCCCGGGGACAGGTGATTGCCAAGCTGCGGGAGTGGGAACAAACTCCGGTTCAACCCGCCGAGTAATCACCCCTCGGGATTTTCACACGGTCCGTAAAAGGCCACTGGGAACTCCTCTGTCCCCGTGGCAAGAAGTCGCTGGTTCCGGCTCCAAATCTGATCCCCAAAATCAAAGTGCCACCACTCCGCCGGGAGCCAAGTGAATCCTTGCGAGCGCATGGCGTAGTGCAGCAATCGGCGATTCTGCCTTGCTTCACCAAAGGTGGCGGAATCCGCAAAGGGAAGGTCCCGGTTCTCATAGTGATCGGCAAAACTCAGGTCGGAAGGATCATCGAAAACTCCCCCCATTTCCAGCCACATCTTGCTGCTTGCGTGGCGAATTGTGAGATCCACGGCCCCGCCGGTGATGTGCGACGTCCAAGTGGTGGAATCGGCGGGATCGAAGGTGCTGGGATCGGAGATGAAGTTCCGGAGCTTTTCACGCAGTTCCTCTTCGGTATCATGGGGACACTGGAGCTGAAGTTGCGCTTTCATCCAATCGTAAATGGCCTGCTGGCATTCAATCGTACGGAAGCCATCCAACAGGTATAACTCCAGGGAGAGGGGCTTCAGTAGAGCATTCACCTGCAGAAGTTTTTCCACCACGGTTTTGCGCAACCAGATGCCCTTTGTGGCGCCGGATAGGGGCATGCGGTAGGGGGCATTCCAGCCATCGGTTTGCGCATAAATACTATGGCCTGCAAGCCCGGCAGCAAGGGCATCCACCAACGGTTCCTGACTGAGGGGTTGATTTAAATTCACCGGGAAGGTTCGGTAGCTGGGAAGCTTGGGCAGTGCCGCCCGGCGGGGAATGGGATGCTGCGTGAGTTCGATAAGCGATGGGGACATAGGAAGAGGAATGTTTAGAAAAGAAGATTTCGACGTTGTTTGATCCGCTGGTGGAGGGTTTGGCGGCATTGGGGACAGAGGTTGAAGCGAAACTCTTCGTGTACCTGATCCGTGGCTTCCTGTACCTGTTCATCACTGTAGCGGGAAAGGGCCTCGATGAGTTCCTGAAGGGATTCGGTGGAGTTTTCGAGATCGGTTGTTGAGGCAGGAGTGAGATCGAGTGTCTTTTCCGCCATAATCTGCAGCCGAACGTTGAACAACAACTCCCGTTGATCAACCCAACGCCCGCAGTTTTCGCACGTGCGATCGGGCTCAGTCGGTGGCGTCGTCATCGTAGGAACCGGTACCGGGTTCGAGAGGAGTGTAGCCCACCTTGAGTTTGAGGTAATGATCCACAAGGGAAAGAAGGAAGTTGGGATCGATGGGTTTTTCCAGAAACTGATCCGCCTCCGTCCCCAATTTCCAAACGTGGGTGGGGATGTTCTCGTTCGCCACCACACCGGTGAGAATAAACACGGGGGTGGTGCGTCCCCACTCGGTGGATTTAATTTTCTCGGTCAGTTCCATGCCATCCATGCGGGGCATTACCAAGTCCGTAATGATCAAATCGGGGCGGAGGTTGTCTTCCGTGAGGAGCTTCCAAGCGGCCATACCGTGGCGTGCTTCCCAAACGTTATGCAGGGGTTTTAGGACCAGCTTCAGGAAATCGCGGATGTCGGGGTCGTCATCCACCAAGAGGATTTGTGCAGGCATTGTGTTATCCCAGCTTCTTGAGATTGGCAAATTTGAGAACGAATTCCTGGCTCCGGCCATCTTCGAATTCCACATACACACGTTCGGCTCCGGGACGACCGCCCTTTTCGCTCACCACGCCGACCCCCATGATGGAGTGCTCCACGCGATCGCCCACCTGCAAGTCTTTCGTGAGGCGGTTCTTTTGGGGAAAGGTGGAACTCGGCGCCGAAGAGGCCCCGGCGATGCGTTGGCCGAAGCTCCGTTCCGTGTAGTGCTGTGCCCTGGGGTTGACCCGTGGGGTGGAGGGGCTCCGGGGCGTGAGCTTGTGAAACCCCGGTGTAACGGCGCCGCCGTAGTCCTTCCACTTCGGGTAGGAGTTGGTAATTCCGAGCCGCACCTGATCTTCGGGGGTGAGGACTTCCTCCGGGAGTTCGAGCAAAAAGGGGGAAGGCTGCTGCGGCTGATAGAACCCCTGATTCATGCGCCGCTTTGCCCAACTCAGGTACAACCGTTTGCGGGCACGAGTGAGGGCCACGTAGAAGAGTCGGCGCTCCTCCTCAAAATCACTGGGGCTTTCCTTGGTGCGGCTGTTGGGGAAAATACCGTCCTCCATGCCCACCACAAAAACGTAGTCAAACTCCAGACCCTTGGCGTTGTGAATCGTCATCAGGCTCACGCTTGGAATGTTCTTATCCGTCACCTTGTTGGAATCGAGGGCCATGTCCTCCAGAAAATTGGTGAGCGTGGCATCGGCGTTGTTGAGTTCAAACTCCCGAATCACCTGCTCCAATTCCTCCAAGTTATCCAATCGACTTTGAGCATCCAAGGATTCTGCGTCCCCCACGCCTTCAGTCTTGTACTTGGTGTCCTCCAGCACCTGCTTCAGCATTTCGCTTGGGAGTGCAGTCTTGGCCTTTTCATACCAGTTCAGGAGCATCATCACAAACGCGGAAAGCCCCGCTTGCGCCTTCCCTTTGAAGTGGTTGCTCGCCACCATTTCCCGAGTGGCGTGGAACAAACTGTATCCGTGACGCTGGGCGTAGATCAGGATGTCCTGCTTTGTCTTCTCCCCCACTCCACGGGTGGGGATGTTCACCATGCGCTCGAACGCCAAATCGTTGTTGGGTTGAAGGCATAGACGCAGGAAGCTGAGAACGTCCTTCACCTCCTGACGATCGTAGAACCGAATCCCGCCGATGATTTGATACGGAAGCCGGTACTTGCGGATCGCGTCCTCATGACTGCGGGAGAGCCGGTGACTGCGGAAAAAGAGCGCCACCTGCTCCGGGGGAATTCCATCGTTCTGCACCAGCTTGGCGATGTGCGCCGCCACCAGTTCCGCTTCTTCCCGGTCGTCCTCGCCACAAATACCGCGAATCGGTTCGCCGTCCTCTTTCTCCGTCCACAGCTTTTTGCCGATGCGCATGGTGTTGTTTTCAATCACCGCTCCGGCTGCTTTCAGCACATTCCCCGCGCTGCGGTAGTTTTGCTCCAGCCGGACAATCTTGGAGGTGGGATACGTTTTGGAGAAATCCAACAAGTTTTGAACATCCGCCCCGCGCCAGGAATAGATCGACTGATCCTCATCCCCCACCACGCAGATTTCATTCTGACCGCCCACCAGCAGCTTCACCAATTCAAATTGGCTTTTGTTGGTATCCTGAAACTCATCCACCAGAATATGACGAAACTTTTCCTGCCACCGGCGCCTCACCTGCTCGTGCCGTTGCAGAAGGGTCACCGTGCGGAAAATCAAATCCTCGAAGTCCAGCGCCTGATTCTTTTCCAAAATGCGCTGATACGCCTCATACAACTCCGGATAGGGAATGCGGTCGCTGTTGCGCTCCTCCTTGGTTTCCTCGGGGGTGAGCATGTTCATCTTCGCCAAATTGATGAAGCTCTGCACCTGGGCGGGCTTTACCTTTTTCTCCGGAACATTCAACTCCTCCATGGCTCGCTTGATGGCGGAAAGTTGATCCCGATCATCCAGAATGGCGAAGTTGCGATCCAGGGAAAGCGTCTCGGCCTCGCGCCGGAGAATGTTCACACAACGACTGTGAAACGTGGAAATGGCAAGACTCGGGTCGTCATGAATACCGAGCAAGGCGCACAGGCGTTCCCGCATTTCCCGGGCGGCTTTGTTGGTAAAGGTTACGGCGAGGATGTTCCACCGTGGGACGCCCAAGGCCAGAATCAGGTGGGCGATGCGGTGGGTAATGACGCGTGTTTTTCCGCTTCCGGCTCCGGCCACAATCAGCAACGGCGTGCCGTGGTGCAGAACGGCCTCGGCTTGCTGGGGATTGAGATGGCGCACAAGGGCTTGGGAAATGTCCTCCAAAGTGAGAGGCTCCACGGGTGGAATCGGGGAATGAGTGAACCGGATGCGGGGGTATTCCGTCAAACAAAACCCCGGAAGGGGTGAGAATTAGGGGGGCACAGGCCTATGGTCATTGATCCCAAGGAGCTACAAACCTCATGGCTATAAAACTACTTTGAAGAATGACGGGATGACATGTTCACTTGCCGTGATGTATATTCTCTTCAGATGAAAGACAATTAGATCACCCAATCGGGTGGCATCTCTTGAGAGAATTCAGTAGGGCGCTGATTCCTGTATTGTAGTTCTGGATTTTTCACTGTAACACGCGTATGCGCTGGGACTGATTTGGTTACGAAGACGTTGCTGCTAATTACTGCACCAGTCCCAATAACTGTTTCTCCACCAAGGATTGATGCACCAGAATAAACAGTTACATTGTCCTCTAGTGTGGGATGACGTTTCGTATCGCGAAGTTTCTGACCGCCACGAGTGGATAGGGCACCGAGGGTGACTCCTTGGTATATTTTTACGTTTTTACCTATGACGGTCGTGGCACCGATGACAATACCAGTACCATGATCCATAAAAAAATATTCATCAATCACAGCTCCCGGGTGGATATCGACTCCAGTTAGGCTGTGGGCATGCTCAGTCATTATACGGGGAATTAGGGGAACACCACGGATATAAAGTTCGTGGGCGAGACGATAAACCACAATGGCAAAGTAACCTGGGTAACTAAGGATTATTTCTTCAATACTGGAAGCAGCCGGATCACCATCAAACGCAGCTTGAGCATCTTTTGCCAAGACAGAACGTAAACATGGGATTTGTGCCAGTAAATCATAGGTGATTTTTTCTGCACAGCTATTTGCTTCAGAAGTGGTGGCAACTTTTTTACCGATTTCGTGAAGATAAGCAAGCGTCACAAGTTTTTTCAACTCATCGTGAATATCTTCAACCAATGTTCCCAAATGGTAAGAAATCGTTTTTGATTTGAGTTGATGACGACCAAAATAGCCAGGAAATAGCAAAGCCCGAAACAAACCAATTAGGGCCACAATTTTTTCATGATTGGGGATTGTACCACTATCGATATGGCATGTTCGAGGTTCGGATTTATAACTAGCCAAAATATCGTTCACAAGGACGCTGAAGTCTTTACTTTTTGCCGTCACCGTATCGCTCCTTTGCAGTGATCGGATATAATCAACGGGCAAACCTCAAGTTAAGGCCACGCGGATCAATAGAGTCAATATGGCCCGTGGCAGAGCTATCGAAGGACGCAAAATGAATGTGAATCCGCAACCCTTGACTCATGAAGACGCCACCGTGATTTTCGGAGTACACTCCAAAAATTTCAACTTCTTCATCCCGAAGTGTGTAAGATTCTTTTGATTTGCGAAACAACTCCCTGGTCACTGGTTCGCCTTGCGTCCGATCCACGTTGATATGCCAAACAATTTCTTTAGCTCTCCCTACAATTTGAAATGCAAATGGTTGGGTGATATCAATCCCGTTTGAAGCTGCTGTTTGAAAAACAAAGTCTTCCAATAAATCATAATTTGTAACAGACTCAGGGATATTTACAGGTGAATGCCAGTCATGAAGCTCTGCCCATACCAAAAAAATAGCATCATGATTGAAAGTGTGGTCAACGCTGAAGCTATCTACTGCTTCTCCACGAATTTGGCTGATATGTGGTTTTGAGTCCAGTATTGTAATCTCTCCATCCAGTCCGGCAACTGGACCAATTGCGTATAGATTTTCAACACCTTCAAATTCGGAAAGTTGTACTGCGGAATCGGCTCTCCCGGTTTCAAACATGGTACGCTGCTCACCCAAGTAAGAGACTTGGCCGGATTTGATCCCGCTAGGCGGTAATACGGGCGCACAACCTACCAAATGAATAACAAAAAAAACAAGTGCGGTGAATCTTGTGAGCAAAATCAATCTGATGACCTCTTCGAAACCTCTTATGAATAAACTATTAAATTTTGCCGACTATACGACTGATGGTATTATGCCGCTCTTCAGATTCCAGATGGCGCTAACCAACGCATCAATTTCTTCGCAGGTGTTATAAAACGCGAGAGAGGGACGGACGGTAGACTCCAACCCAAAGCGGCGCAAGATGGGTTGAGCGCAGTGGTGGCCACTGCGTACGGCGATTCCTTCACGATTGAGAGCTGTCCCGACATCTTCGCTTCGGTATCCTTCAAGAACAAAAGAAAGCACAGATGCTTTTTCTTTTGCAGTACCGATAAGTCGGAGCCCGGGAATGCTGGAAAGGGCCTCGATACCATAAACTAAAAGATCATGTTCGTATCGAGCAATATTGTGCATCCCAAGTTTTTCCACATAATCAATAGCAGCGCCAAGACCAACTGCATCAGCGATGTTACCAGTTCCAGCCTCGAACCGGAATGGCGCTGGCTGATAGACGGTACGTTCAAATGTAACATCGGCGATCATGTTTCCGCCCCCCTGCCAAGGAGGTGTTTGCTGAAGGATATCATTTTTGCCGAAGACCACGCCAATTCCGGTGGGTGCAAATACCTTGTGGCCAGAAAACACATAAAAATCGCAGTCGTACCGTTGTACATCCACCTTCATGTGAGAAACAGCCTGAGAACCGTCAATCAGCACTCGTGCACCATGGCGATGTGCTGCCGCCACCATTTCCTCAACTGGCGTGATCGTACCCAGAGCGTTGGATACTTGCGTCACCGCAACGAGTTTTGTCCGATGGTTCAAAAGTCGCTCGTACTCTTCAAGGATGATCTGACCATGATCATCCACAGGAGCGACTCGTATTTTGGCACCACTTTCCGCGCATAGCATTTGCCAAGGAACAATATTGGCATGATGCTCAAGAATGGAAAGCACAATTTCATCGCCCTTTTGAATGTTCTTTTTTCCCCAACTTTGGGCAATCAAGTTGATCCCTTCGGTGGCACCTCGAACAAATATGATCTCGTTTACGGAAGAAGCGTTGAGAAAACGACGAGCTTTTTCTCGTGCGCCCTCATAGGCATCCGTCGAACGAGCCGCCAGTTCATGAGCAGCACGGTGAATATTTGAGTTTTCATGTTCATAAAAATGCTTTAGCCGATCAATGACAGCACTTGGCTTCTGCGTTGTAGCAGCGTTATCAAGCCAAATCAAAGGTCGTCCATTCACGCGCTCACCAAGGATGGGAAAGTCGCGCCGCACCGCATTTACATCTATTCCCGAAGAAAACAAAGAGTTGGACGGGATTGTGTGTGCGGAAGGAGTATGAACCTCGGTTGGACCTATACCGGCTGATTCTGAAAGAGGCCGAATAAGATCGATGAAATCCAGTCCGGGAATGCCAAGGTGTTTGTTGTCAAGTCCTGGGAGATTGGGTGAAGAAATTTCCGCAGGGACGGTTGAAATGAATGGGACGGCATCTCCATTTATCCCATTTTCGAGGTCAGTTAACTGAGCGGAAGTAAAAACGCTTGGAGCAAGAGAAGAGACTTTATTTACCGATCCAATTGGTACTGAAGAGAACAGAGATCGTGCCTCTGCCAAAAAGCCGAAACCTCCAAATTTTTCAGCTTCCAAAGAAGAAAGTGCCCCATCGACGACGTTCGGTGAAAATGCACCTGAGGTCGAAGGGATGGGGGCTACAGATTTAGAATTAATGGGAGAAACAGTAGGCAGAACTGGAGTCGAAAAATGAGAGTCATCCCTAAGGTTGGGTTCAGAAAGGGGGAGTGAAAGAAGTGATAATCCATCATGTGAAACAAATGAGCCGGATTCCGTGGATTCCCGGAAGAAAGCGTTCGCCAACCGGGTCAGCTCTCCTACATCCGGTAGACCTTGAGGCACCTTTCCGAGCAGAGTTTCTGCGTCGAATTCCACCCCCGACTTGTAGGCGTCGAGGTCATTTGTAGTCATAGTAATGCCCCACCTCAACATCCTCGAGCGCAGCAATTGCGTCGTCGGTGAGTACCGCCGCCGAGCAATAGAGCGCCACAAGGTATGACGCGATTGAGCGACGATCGATCCCCATGTATCGTACAGATAATCCGGGAGTTTGTTCACCAGGCAAGCCAGGTTGATAAAGCCCTACAACACCTTGTTTTTTCTCACCTACGCGTATAAGGAGTATGGTTGTTTTCCCATTATTACCCTTGGGATTTGGCGAGCCATCCACCAAGAGTTTGTCACAAGGAACGAGCGGAAGACCACGCCAAGTGAGGAATGGGCTACCAAACAAAGTTACGGTGGGCGGAGGTACGCCACGACGTGTGCATTCCCGCCCAAATGCTGCGATAGCCCGTGGATGAGCCAAGAAGAATGAGGGCTCTTTCCAGACTTTCGAGATCAACTCATCCATGTCATCGGGAGTTGGCAAACCCTTGGAGGACTTTATTCTTTGGCTGGCGGGAACATTATGGAGAAGACCGTATCCGGGATTGTTGATCAGTTCACTTTCCTGACGTTCCTTCACTGTTTCGACAGAAAGACGCAGTTGTTCCTTCACTTGATCGAAAGGGTTACTGTATAAATCAGAAATTTTCGTGGGGACATCTACCACTGCCGTAATCGCGTTAAGAGTGTATTCCCGGGGTTTATCCTCGTAATTGACGTAAGAGTCGGGAAGAGCCTTTTCTGGTACGGCATCGCAAACCACATCCACAGTACTCGTTTCAGCCACCCGATTAACTCGCAACCTTCCTGCCTCCAATGGTTTCCAATCAAGAAAACGCACCAGCCAACGTGGCGTAATCGCGCGGTATTGCGGAGGTGTTTTTGTTACATTTGCTAATTGTGATGCCGCGGCATCGCTGAGCGTGTGTTGAGCCTTCAATGGCATGCTGATTCTCCTGATTTATAGACAACTGCTAACTTCGTCACAAATGGTCGGGGATCATCATACGCCCTTCCGACAGATGTTCTGCAATACAGAAGAAGAATCTCTACTGATTCGATAGAGGTAGCAGCATGGAGGAATTGGGGAGCAAAGAATAAAGACGACCAATCCTATAGAGATTAGTTGTTTATGCTTGCGGCACCGCGTCGAACCGATGAAAAGCACAGGAAATACTGCTATCAGTTCAAATGCAAGAACGTCTGGATTGATGCAGGATGAACTCCTTAAATCCCGGCTGAAGAATTTGAGAATATGCTCTCACGCAAAGCAAAGTATGCCTTAATCGCAGCACTGGATCTAGCGGAGAACTTCGATAGGGGCCCGCGCCTAATCGTGGATATCTGCAATAAAAATAAACTACCCCGTAAATTCGTCGAGTCGATTCTGTTGGAACTCAAAAACGCCGGTTTGCTTGATAGCAAAAAGGGTCGAGGTGGTGGGTATATTCTTGATCGAAGCCCAGAAACGATCACCGTTGGTGAAGTCGTGAGGAAGATTGATGGCCCTTTGGCTCCTTTTCGATGTGCCAGTGCTCAATCTCCCGTACCTTGTGAGGAATGTCTTGATCCTCAGAGTTGTGGAATCCGTTCTGTGATGAAGGAAGCAAGAGATGCAATTGCCGGAGTACTCGATAAGGTTACCCTTGCGGAAGCCAACCGCCGAAGCGCGGCGCTATCTCGGGATCGTCGGGAAGCGATTATGTACCATATCTGATTTTTTTTGACTAATAACCCTACAAAAACCATAGTTTTAGTAGGGTACCATTCGGAGGAAGTCCTTCGATAAATGCCCTCGTAATGATTTTGCCGCACTGAAGTTTGAATACCCTGAAACTGAATACACATCTCACCAAAGGATTAAATCATGTCTCGTCTTTACAACAATATTACTGAAACAATTGGAAACACGCCGCTTATTCGTCTGAATCGACTAACTTTGGACCCACCAACGGAAGCGGAAGTTTATCTAAAAGCTGAATTCTTCAATCCACTCGGTTCCGTGAAGGACCGAATTGGCCTTGCGATGATTGAGGCTGCGGAGAAGGCAGGAAGAATTCAACCGGGTGTGACAACCTTGATTGAGCCAACAAGTGGAAACACAGGTATTGGTCTCGCCTTTGTTGCCGCAGCAAAGGGATACCGGCTTGTTTTGACGATGCCCGAGTCCATGAGCCTAGAACGCCGCAAAATCCTTCGAATTCTTGGAGCCAACCTGGTACTAACACCGGCAACAAAAGGGATGAACGGAGCCATCGCCCGTGCACAGGAGCTCGCTTCGGAAATTCCCGACTCAGTAATCCTCCAACAGTTTGATAATCCAGCCAATCCCGCGGTACATGAACTCACCACGGCGGAAGAACTATGGCGCGATACCGATGGGAGAATAGACATCTTGGTGAGTGGAGTGGGCACAGGTGGTACAATCACCGGGGTAAGTCGTGTGCTGAAGCAAAGAAAACCCTCTTTCAAAGCGATTGCCGTTGAACCAAAAGACTCACCAGTTCTTTCCCAAGGGATTTCGGGCTCACACAAGATACAAGGGATTGGGGCCGGATTCGTCCCTCAGGTGCTGGATCGGAGCATCATTGACGAGGTGGTTACCGTTGGGCATGAGGAGACAAGACAAACGGCACGCCGGATTGCAGCCGAAGAGGGAATCCCAGTAGGGATTAGTTCAGGTGCAATTGCTTGGGCAGCGCTGCAAGTGGCCCGACGCCCTGAAAACAAAGGAAAACTTATTGTCGCAATCTCACCATCCTATGCTGAACGTTATCTCTCGTCTTGGCTCTTTGAAGATATTAAGTTGGATAGTGATGACCTTTCTTCTTTAGTTAGCCGTCCTGAATGAGTAAAATTTCCATGTCACGCTTCTCTCTCAATAAAAAAGAATACGCAGGTGGTTTTCATTTCTATCTGCCAATTAGAGTACCCGCATCCAAATCAGAGATCAACATATCCTCTGGCAGTTTTACTTATCACGACTCTAATGCCAAACCCGCAAAGTTTATCATTTCAAATTTCCCCAGGATTTATCATAGAAATTCTATATCGAACAAAATAAATTTGAGGTTAGAAGAAAATGCGGACAAATGAACAGGTAATGGGGCAAGTATGCTCCAAACATCCTACAAGGCAATCCAATCCAAAAGCCATCATTCTACACTGCTATCAACTGCATCTTTTACTCTACAGTCAATCATTCAGCACAATTGAAGCTCGCCGTTACAATTTAGTTTAGCACATCTCTCCAAAGGAGGTGTTTTCCATAGATCGAAGACGATATCCATGTTTTCGCGAAAATCAAAGTATGCACTCCACGCTTGTACATTTTTGGCGCGCCATAGCGCTGATGGTCCTCAGCAAATTGCAACGATTGCCCGAGAAGAAGCACTACCGAAGAAATTCATCGAGGTTATTTTGCTCGATCTTCGCCATGCAGGTTTACTCAAAAGTATAAGAGGGCGTGATGGTGGCTACGAACTTGCAAAACCCGCGCATGAAATCGCTATTATGCAAATTATTAAGGCAATTGATGGACCACTCATTCCTTTCCGGTGTGTTGCCATTCGTAGCGACAAAACTTGTGAAGGCTGCAGAGACGCTCGAACATGCCCCGTTGCACCCCTGATGCGTCGGGCCTTTGCTGAAATAGCCGCTGTATTCGAAGCAAAAACACTCGCGGATCTCGCTCGGGATGCTAACTTCTTGGAATTCCCAATCTCAAACGTTGAAGACGATTACTCTATCTAATCTGTTGATTTAATAAAATACACCGTCCAGACGGATAGAATACAAGCTTGCTTGCGAATGGCCTATATGGCATTGGTTTTGGTTTTAGCCCCAATTGTCTCGTCTCTCCCCCTCAGTGGGGAAGGCCCGGATTGAGTATTGGGGAAAAACACGCTTTATTCAATACTAAGTATACTGTCTTCTCATTACAAGTTCCTAACTAAAGCTTGAACCATCAGGAACGAATCTGTGTGTGAAATATTTGCCATATCACTTTGAGAAACAGGTCTATTCAGGCTGATCGCATGATCGCACACCGAACTTTACACATGGAACCAAGAATCAGTTATTTACTAAAAAGATTTCATCATTAAGAGGCGATCCACCCTTTTCTAGATTGAACCAAGGTTTTCTGAAAAACCGCTATGGTCAACACTAAAATCTATGGAAGAATATAATCCCACCAGAACTATAGACATTAAATATTTGCAGTTGCTAACCCTTATCCTTTGTAATGATACTTTTCTCACTTTCCAGGGAGACAGCATCACATATGCTTTACAGTCTTAATGATACCCGATCTCAAAATTCTTGTGGAGGGCTTTCTCGATGTTGTTTGATATGTTGATTTATTTCAAAATAGCCACTGAGGCGAATAATTCGTCTTGTAAAACTACCTAATATATTTATTCTATTTGTAAAGAGTATCACGATGAAAAAAGCATTCACGCTCATAGAGTTGCTCATCGTTGTGGCCATCATTGCAATCTTGGCAGCCATAGCTGTCCCCAATTTTTTGGAGGCTCAAACACGCGCTAAAGTATCGCGAGTCAAAGCAGATTTCCGCACGATTGCCCTGGCTAATGAGTCATACCACGTTGACAACAATCAATATCCACCGCAGGGGCCAAAAACCTCTCCTACTTGGCCCTTTCTGACAGACAACACGCGGGTTTATGGCGGTGACAGTCCTGGTCATGCCCCCAACAATCCGCCCATTGCATATCACCTATCCACACCAATCGCTTACCTCTCGAATACAAGAAGCGTGTTCCGCGATATCTTCTTCACTGATCACCAGCAAGATGCTCAGACAGGGGCTGCTTTAAACAACAATCACAGTAACTATAACTTCTCAGGTGACTATTACACTGGGTTCACAACGATTAATCAATCGTGGTTTACCGAACAGACAGCTCAAGAGTGGCGCCAAGAGGGTGGTTGGCACATTCGGAGCCGTGGGCCGGACAGAAACTATCAGACCCAGGGTTGGGGGAACGCCATTTGGGATAACTCGGGTACAACCACCAAAACTGGCACCGGTGTTCCAGGAATCAACGCCTACTACGACCCG
>JANRMB010000102.1:0-36511 GCA_033761985.1 Candidatus Sumerlaeia bacterium
ATTTGTTGCTTGATTTCACGCAACTCGTTATACAAGGGAACCATTTTGTCGAACTTCTCTCTTAACTCGGCAACTTTCTCAAGATTCGTACTTGAAGAAGATGAAGTTTCAAGAATCGTTAGAACTTCGTTCGCGGAATCAAAATTATAATTTTCCACATAAGCACGGAACAATTGTTCCATCAGCAATGGATTTGTATGCAGCCTTTCCCGCAGTTCAGGAATACTTGTTTCATAGGTACGAATACCTTTTGAAATACTTCCCCCGCGCAGAAGGCTGGAAACGGTGGATTCGTAATGCCGTTTAAGGACTACTTCTGATTTTTGAAGAAGTTCTTCCGCAAACTCCACAGTGGAAGTGCTGTGTTGATCTGGGTTATCTACGATTTCCCGACTACGTTTATAGAGATCGTGGTAAGTCCCATTCTTTTCACTCGCCAAAAGTTCTTTACGAGTTTCGGATTCAACAGAAGAACAACCGATCATAAAGATCAGGCAGAAGGATAGTAATGAGAGTGAACCTTGTGAAAAGGAGGGGCTTTTCACAAGCCCCCCCTTCAACATAGTGAATGCTTTGGTGATGCGATTCGCTGATTCCATTAATTGCTCTCCAATTCATCCACGAACGCAAAGTAGTCCTCAGTGAGACGGAACGGGCGCCAGTTATCACGGCTTCCTCCAACCAAGGGTGGCAAACTTGGAGTCATCATTTCTCCACCGTTGAAGGTTTCCTCAAACGGAAAGCCCAAAGGGTTTGCCGCTTGAAGCAGTCGCTTATCATAATAAAGCGCACCAATATTGTTGTTATAGCGGGCTGTTACGTTTGGAGCGCTTTGCGCAGCAGCCATGATTTGAATATCACGACCAATTACGGCACCGTAGAACTGCAACATGTTCCCAGTGGTTGTACCACGCACAATCGAGCCACCGATTACACCAAAGTCGGAATAGAGAACAGCTTGTACTCGCTTGATCCAACGTGATTCTGTGTTATTTTCACGTCCAACTCGACCCAAATAAGACGTAGTGCCATCCGGGTTGGTAATGGTATCTGTGTAAGGGCGTTGAGTAAGAACTTTCAGGTCCTCACTATCAAACCATGAGTTTACGTAATTGCCGTAGTTATCATCCGTTGCCGTAGGGCTTTTTCCGGAAGGAAGTGCGGGAATCCGATTGGAACCAAGCGGGAGAAGTCCAGGTGTGGAGATGTAGTAGTCTTTGTAGTACGTATCCGCCCCCTTGTTGGTAGCCTTATTCGTCATGGAGGGGTCGCTTGGAAACGAGTTACCGTAGAAGTTTTGATGCTTGCGATCAGGGTTGAAGGCAGGGTTTGCTGATCCATCAGCCAAAGTCATTTCCAAACCACCACCAATTTGCATTTTGTAAGCAGTAGTACCTTTGAATCGGTCGGCTACTGTATTACCGGCGTTTTCAACAACCCATTCCCCATTATCCCAGAAGCCGCCTTCTGCACCATCCATGACATAGACGGGATTAATCATGTGGTTGAATTTAGTATCTTTGCTTCCGTCACGACCCCAATACCAAGAGTAGAGGGCTTCGTCATTAGGGTCGATCATGTTCCCCCAAATAAACGGCATGATGCCGTTGTAGTAATTTGTGGGGTCCTGGTTTCCAGGCCGTGCTGGATCCGACTTACGCTTACCTTTGTCTTTATCCCAAAAGGAAATCTGCATGTAGTTACCGATGATGATGTTCCCACCGGTAACAATTCCGATTTGATCGCCTTCATTGATATCAGGATCATCCCATGAGGCCGGTTGATCAAAGTAGACAAGATCCGTTGGAATAAAGGCATTCCGGTGAGTTACAATAGAACCGTGAATTTTCTCACCTGTGTCAGGATCAGTCGCTGACTTTACAACCCCGGTGATGACAATATCACCGCGCACTACAACCTGATCTTTTGTGTTTATGGGGTTTTTACGCGAACCCATGATGATGAGGTTTCGTTGATCATCCGCGGGATATTCTGGATTTCCCTCGTCATCGTAGTCGCCATTCGGGAATATTCCACTAATAGTACCGGGGTCATCATCTGGAGTGGAAGCAAAATTGTTCGTTAGTATGTTGTCCATACTGGTAGCAATTCCCGTAAGTTCAGCATCCCAGAAGAAGTTGTTCCCACTGCGGCGATACAAATCGGAGAGCGCATTAGGATTGGCATTTAGCACCGCTAACATACGCGATTGGTAGGTCGAGGCTGAAGGCCGTGTAAACTGCTGTGTTGTTGCGTTCCAAGTAAGAGTGTTTCCACCAGGATTGAAAATTGTTTTCCCGGTTATTGGGTGAACCGATGTATTCCCATTAAGGATGGCTGCGTCCGTCATCTCATAAGCCAAAGAGTTCGGATCGGTACTACCCCGCTCGGACTCTGGATAGGGATTCGATGTTGTTTCTAGACCCGTATCAATATCCGCGTCAAAACCGTTAGGAATAAGGTCACCATCAAGATCGTCCCAAGGGTGCAGACCTACTGTGTTGTAACTGAGAGCTGTTGTTTTGCTAAAGACGCGGTCGATAGCCTGCTCATAAAGATTTGAACTAACCGCACCAATCCGCCTCACTGTTCCTCCACCCCAAGGAGTGAAGTTGGCTGCGAGAGTATTATCACGGGGTTCGACCCTCAACTCGGCATCACCCGACGCTTTTTTACTCAAAGCACGTGGTTCAAACCAGCCCAACATATTATCCTTTACAGAAGGCCATGTGGAAGGAAGTGGGCTGAAAGTTGGATCAATTGCTCGGTAGGGGTTATCATCAAGACCAAGATTGGGGTTTTCATTACCCCAAGCTGTTGCGAGTTGGCCCCCATTCTTGGACCAAATCCGCATCTCCTTATCCACAATCCATCCGTTGTAGGTTCCTTTTTTTCCGGGGTCTACCAAGTGCCTTTCAAACTTATCAGAACCTTGAATATGCTCGCGAAGAAGTGGACCATTCGTGTACAAAGAACCATATATGCGGCTTACACCGTTTCCACCGTTCCAGTTATTGAAGTCCCATTCGGGCTGGAAAACATCCTCCGGGTGAACCTGACCAATATCCCCGTGAAGTTGAATATGGCAGATGGAGCAGTCGGAAATACTGGAACCCAACATCAGGAAGTTGAACAGCGTAGGTGCGCCAAGGCGGTGTTGGTAGGTGTTGGTAACAACTCGTTGAACGGATCCAACATTGGCAACTGCGGTGATCGAGAAGGTATAATCCCCAACAGAACGTTCATCGAAGTTATTAAGATTGTTAACCTGAGATTGGCTGAAATATACGCGAACATCACCCACCGGATTGAATCCTTCAGCGCCCCAATCGTTGCTGCCAATTTGGAAGGTGTCCTGTTCAGCAGTCTTTTTTTCCACGAAATCCCAGAAGGCGAGTTCTCGGATATTGTCGTCTTTGAAATCGATCTCGGCTGTATCCTCAGGAAGACGTCGATCCTCCACGTCGAAGCGATCTGTTACATTGGCATAACGTGCAGCAATCGTATTGAAGTTTTGCGCCAGAAAGTTGGTGGCGGCAACTTGGGCAAGAATATCACCCTTGGCGATGTTCATGGCGCCTTCCGCAAGGAATTGTGCCTGCACATTATGCAGCTTTCTATAGGAAAACTGTGTGTCAATCTGGGCTTGTCGGAGCGAGAAGATGATGATGAAACTCAAAACGAGCGACATCAAAATCACCGTAAGTAGTACGGAAGCGCGCTTTCTTTTTTTGATCATCCCTTTGAGACGTCTGGAACCCATGTGCATTACTCCTGAGAACTGTATCGGGTTTGTGGTGGTGGAAAGGGGTTAGGAATTTCGGAAAGTAGTGGTAACGTTGTAGATATACTGCCAGCGAGGAAGATCGCCGTCATTATCTCTTCCAAACAACTCGGCACCAACGCTGTCATTGCGAAGGTCACCGTCATCACCAGCATCAACCTCACGCCAGATCGTATTTCCTGGAGAAAGGCGATGGAGAGTTCTGCCGCGAATTTCAATGGCAACAACAGAAGGGTTTGTTTGTACAGGGAGCGTATCAGGATCGATTACCGATCCGTCGGTTCCGATTAGCGCGGTACCGGTTGTGTCGTCGGGAGACGCAAATTCGGAAAGGAGGATTTCACGGAACACGAGATCAGAGAACGGTAAACGAACATAATTTGTGGTAACAGGCTGCGCGTTCGCCACGGTTAAATCTGTTACAGTTCTGGCAAGAATATTTTGAGAACTGATTGTTTCTTCCTCTCCCTCTTCGTTGGTGATAGTGATGGTTTGAGGTGTGCGGTAGTAATCCCAAGTGATCGTCCGACCGTTCGCTGAATCAATCAGGCGAAGAGTCATGACGTCTGCGGTCTCATTGCCAAACCCTCCCGTGAGCGGGTTTTGATTTTGCCAAAAATCAGAATTATAAACTCCGGAGGACGTATTCCGGATGTCTTGTTGAAGCCGCTGAATAATACCGTCGGTATTAACGCGGACGAAGGATTGATCTGTTACGGTAGCCTGAATTCGGAGAACAAAGAGAAACGCCACAAACAAACTGATCACCAATGGCACGGCAATCAGGATGGTCATCAGTAACTCTACAAGCGTGAAGGAACGTAATTTAGAGCCGAGAGAAAGAATCTTCATTAGGAACCTCCGCCGGAAATGACTTGCTGACGAGCGCGAAGTCGCCCAAGAGTTCTGCTGCTGAACTCTGCATCCCCACGACCCATTAGTTCTGAGATGTAGGTGATTGCGGTCCAAACATCCGGGTCATTTTGAAGACGGATACGATTTGAGCCAGTCAAGCTAACAATGACCTCCACTTTCCAATAGCGGACGTTGTAGGCAACCTGTTGGCCGCTATCAGTCGTGGCCATATGCCGCAGAACAAGTGGTGTGTACCAAATTTCAACATTTCCCACAATACCGGTATAGTCTGGCGTGGTCGTCGTACCGTCGGAGATTACGTCGACGCTCGAATAGAGCGTGCGGTCTTCACTATCCTCATCGGATGTAAGATCGTCCGGTTCGGGCCAAGCGCCTGAGCGGGTTCCGTTTGGATCAGGATTGAACCAACCATTCGTATCATTGACAAGAGTGAACCAAGTTTGGTTCCGAATGGTTTCCAGTTGAGATTCCATAAGGTTTGTCAACGCGGCGAGGCGTTGATTCATCGCCGCGACACGTTGATGATAAATAATTGTCCCGATGGAGCTAATCGTAACAATCGCTGAAATAGCGGTGGCTACAAGAACCTCCACAAGAGAGAAAGAACTACGTTTCGTTAGTCGGCTAAATGAATTACGATTAACGTATTTCATCGGTAGTTTTGTGCTGTTTTGGGTAATGGAAGACACAGAAGATGTGTAAACTTCGGACATGGTCAGATCCTTGGAGAGTATCGATTGTTCAAGTCCGGTAGCACTCTGATGAGTGTGTTATAGGGTTGGAACAATCGGGTGATATAGTCAAGGGTATTTCAAAGATAATGGCTGGTGAAAGTTAGTTGATTTCGCTGAATTTACGAAAGTACTGATAAAGAGAATTGTCATTTCGGAAAATAACATAACATACTTTCTGTCCTCAATATCGACAATAACAAAAAACGACAACGAAGACCGTTGCCGTTTGAATGCCAATCAACTGAATTATTTTGATGCGATTCTGTGGTGGAGCGTACCGGGTTCGAACCGGTGACCTCTGCACTGCCAGCGCAGCGCTCTACCAACTGAGCTAACGCCCCACAGAAGAGGGCAGGAGCATATTCCCAGACCGTTGGTGGTCAAGGGTTTATTCTCCTGCCAGCTCAATTTTTAGGTGTTCTGTAATGCCCCTGTGATGAAGGGAACAACTTGGCTGATAGAAATCCGCTGCTGTTCCATCGTATCGCGATCACGAATTGTCACAGCCTGGTCTTCCAGGGATTCCACATCCACGGTGACGCAGTATGGGGTGCCGATTTCGTCCTGACGCCGATACAGTTTCCCGATACCACCCGTGTCGTCATATACAGCACTGCAACGTTTTTTGAGGTCGCTGGTGAGTTTACGCGCCATTTCCACCAATTCAGGGCGATTGGTAAGGAGTGGAAGCACGGCGACTTTGATGGGGGCCAAGGATTTGTGCAAAGCCAACACCACTCGGCGTTTTTCTTTGGCGTCTTCCCCTTCAACCACTTTGGTGCTTTTAACTTCTTCATCGCGATAGGCATCGCAGAGGAAAGCGAAGATTGCCCGGTCACAACCGGCCGCGGGTTCAATAACGTAGGGGAGGTAGTGTTTGTTGAGGTGGGGATCGAAGTAGTTCAAATCCTTGCCGGAATGCTTCATGTGCTGGGTGAGATCGAAGTTCCCTCGGTGGGCAATCCCCTCTAGCTCCTGCCAACCGTGCGGATAGAGGTACTCGATGTCCGTGGTGGCGCGGGAATAGTGGGAAAGCTTTTCCGGGAGGTGGTCGTCGAACCGCAGGTGATCGGGATCAATACCGTAGCGGATGTACCAATTCAGGCGCTCCTGCTTCCAGTAGTGGAACCACTCCATATCGGTACGTTCACCGTCGGTGCAGTATTCGGCGGGTTTACAGAAGAACTCCATCTCCATTTGTTCGAATTCACGGGTTCGGAAAATGAAGTTCCGCGGGGTAATTTCGTTGCGGAAACTTTTCCCCTGCTGGGCGATCCCGAAGGGGAGCTTGCGGCGAGCGGTTGTCTTCACATTGTCCCAGTTCACGAAAATCCCCTGGGCGGTTTCCGGACGGAGATAAACTTTGCTGCTGCTGTCTTCCGCCGGGCCAACGCTTGTGGTTAGCATCAAGTTGAACATCCGAGCTTCAGTAAGCTCGGCACCATCATCTGGGCTGAACTTTCTAACCGTGGTGGAGTTGGGAACTTCTTCCACCTTCACTCGTTTGCCTTCCAGGTTGCAGTACTTCTCCCAGTATTCCTTGTAGAATTCCTTGGCCTGCTTTTTCGTGCTGGCCCAGAAGGTGGCGTTGGGAACTTGAACGGGGGAGTTCTCATCACTCACATCGATGAGAACATACTGAGTGGCTTCCTGTTCTTCAATATGGTCGGCGCGGTAGCGTTTGCGGCTCGGGCCTTTGGAATCGCAGAGCGGATCCACAAAACCTTCCACGTGGCCTGAGGCTTCCCAAGTTTTGGGGTTCATCAGAAGCGCCGCATCCACGCCCTCCATGTCGAACCGCTCCTCCACCATGGCGCGCCACCAAGCGTCTTTGACGTTGCGTTTCAATTGAACACCTATGGGTCCGTAGTCGAACGTCCCTTGAAGACCCCCGTAAATTTCCGAGCCGGGGAAAATAATCCCGCGGCGTTTACAGAGAGAGACGATGGTATCGAGGCTGACCTCGGAGCGGACGGATTTATCGGCCATGGCGTGTTTGTTCCTGGGTATTGTTGTAGTGCTTCAAAAGAGACGCAGAAGGTGATGGAAGGCGGGTGGGAATGCCAAGCAGAAACTCCCCCCAACGTGAGTTGCTGATCAGGGATTGAGTCCCGCTAACTCCGGAAGAACGAAAAGCCCATCCTTACGAATCAGGACTCCATCAAACCAGATCTCTCCCCCACCGTATTCCGGCCGCTGGATTTGAACGCAATCCCAGTGGATGGCGGAGTCATTTCCGTTGCTGGCTTTGTCATAGGACTGACCAAATGCCATGTGGAAGCTTCCGGCGATTTTCTCATCAAACAAGATATCGCGCATGGGGTGGAGAATTTTCGGATTAAAGGCGATAGCAAATTCTCCGATGTACCGGGCTCCGCCATCGCGATCAAGTATCGCGTTGAGTTTCTCAGTTTGGCGTGCTGTACCAGCGGATGCCTCGACTGCTTTACCCTGTTCAAATCGAATCCGGACATCATCGAACGCTTCGCCCTCGTACACGGTGGGGGCGTTAAATTGTACCAACCCGTTGATGCTATCCTTTACGGGAGCCGTGAAGCATTCACCATCGGGAACATTATGCTCGCCGTAGCAGGGAATGGATGGGATGTTTTTGATGGAAAACTTCAAATCGGTTCCACCAGGGCCCTTGATGTGAACTTGGTCGGCCTTCTCCATCAATGCCTTGAGTGGTTTACACGCCTCGCCCATGCGGGCGTAATCCACAAGGCAGACGTTGTAATAGAAATCCTCAAAATCGCCGGTTCCCTGTTGGGCAAGCTGCGCCATGCTGGGATTTGGGTAACGCAAAACAACCCACCGGGTGTGATTCACACGTTGCTTGAGGTGAACCGGAATCCGCACGTGTTTGGTGTAGAGAGCCATCTTCTCGGAAGGAACTCCGCTTGTCTCAAAGATGTTCTCCGCGCCACGAATCCCAATATAGCACTGGGCATCCTTCATCTCCACCAACTCAAACTCCCCCAGGCGCTTGAGAGCTGTTTCATTACCGGCAGCAATCAGGGAGCGTTGAATACGCGGATCGGTGTAGTGAAGAGCTGGTGCAACACCCTTGACGGCCGCGGCTTCCACCAAGGCGGCGCCCAAGCGAAGTGATTCCGCGCCAACACATTCAATATACACAAGTTCACCGGGTTTGGCGTTCACAGAATGAGTGAGCAACATCTCCGCAAGTTGGCGGTCGCGGGGGTCAACAGGGCCGATCATGGAGCAAATTCCTTGGTGAGAAATGCCGGTTCAGGTTCCATCATGGAGATGGATTGCCAGATCCCGGTTTTGTAGCGAATGAGGTACGCCACAGTGAGGACGTATACATAGATGGCGATGGACGCAAACATCGACCAATCGGGCCAACCGTGGTTGAGCGCCATGTAGGAGGGCAAGGCGATAAAGAAAATCGAGCAAAGTGTCGTCATCTGGAAACAGAAGGTCGTATCACCTGCTCCCCGTAACGCGCCCCCAAGAACGAGTTGGAAGAGATCCCCAAAGCAATAGAGCGCCATGAAGATGAGGTAGAATCGGAGTTGATCCGCCATGAGGGCGAAATCCTGGGGGTTTTGCAGCCCACTATCGCCATGATCCCGGAAAATTTCGACGTACATGCCGGGAATCAGAACATAACTCAAAGCCACAAACGTCAGCGTACAGGCTCCGGAAAGAATCGCCAGATACGGAACCCTCATGGCGTGACGGAGCTTTTTGGCTCCGATGTATGTTCCCACCAAAATGGTGACGGCTTGGCTGATACTCATCAAAGGGACAAATACAAGGTTGTTGACCGTAAAGGCCATATTCGCAGCACCGAGCTTAATGGGGTCCATCTTGCCGAGAACCATGATGAAGAGCGTGAAGGTAAGCACTTCCACAAAGTGGGCGCTCCCGCTGGGAAGACCGAATCGAATCAATCGCCAGAACAATTGGGGTTCCAGCGCACCAAAAGGTTTAATGTGAAAACGGGTATGCAGCCCGGATTCGATCAAGAGAAGGATGAAGAAAAAAGACCCCACCACGAAGCTAATGCTCGTGGCCCAAGCGGCACCAACCACCCCCGGTTGGATGAAAGGAAGCACTGCGGGAGGTGTAAAAATAAACCAGTAGTTCAGCCCGATGTTTACGACGGTTACCAGAAAACTGACCTCGATGACATAGCGAGTTTTCCCCAAAGTGGAAAAGAAGCCAATCATCATGCAGTTGAACAACAGAAAGAAGACCCCGAGACTCAGAATCCAAATATAGTCCGAACAGAGCTTAATAAAGAGCGGATCATCGTAGAGTGTGATCAAAACTCGGTGAAGCAACGGATGCAGAGCCAGAACAATTATGGCGCCAAAAAAGCACGCATAAATCCCCTGCCAAAGAATGGCGCCGACACGTTGATCCCTTTTGGCACCGGTGTACTGCGCCACAAAAGTTGCCACATAACCAGCAATTCCGTTGAACAGCATCTGCGCCGTCCACCACATCAAGCCGGCGGTGATGGAAGCGTTCATGTGGTGTTTGAGATCATACCAACCAAGGAAAACACGGTCGAAGAAGAGATTGATCACCGCAGAAAGCCCGCTAATCAGCAACGGCAGACTCATGAGAAGCAACTCACGAAGCCCTGCGGAACCTTCCCATCGCGGACGAAACAAGAACCGCGTCTTGATGGGAGTGAGGAAGTAAGGGGAAGACAAAACTAATACCTAAGAAAAATGATGGGTTTCAGCCGAACCAAAGAGCACGCGAAAAAGAAACCAACCAGCGGTGGTTCAACTCACAAGGAACAACTCAAGTTGCAATCTGATGAAAGGGGTGGAAAAGGATTCCGGCCCACTCCTCAAGAAAAGCGTGTTCACTACACACCAACCCCTGCGCCACGAAAAGGGAAATCGCCTCGGGGAGTTGATCCTCCAGAATACCGGAGTAGATGACCGGGCAACCAAAGCGGGCCAACTCGGGAAGATGGGGTTCAACCTCCGCCAAAAGCATGTTGCAGAGGATGAGATCAAACTTACCGAATTTCTCTGCTGCAGTCGGTGAGTCCGAAAGAAGAAAGTGGCACTCCTCCTCAAGGCCATTTTCCACCGCATTTCGGTGGTGGATCTCTTCCGCGGCAGTACTACAATCAATACACACTACTTCTTCAGCACCCAGTTTCAACCCGGCAAAAGCCAACACGCCGGTGCCGGAACCAAAATCCAGAACCTTTTTGAATGGCTGAGGAAACTGCTCCAAAAACTGAAGGCAAAGAACGGTTGTGGGATGTGTACCGGTTCCAAATGCTTCTCCAAATTCCACCGCAATATAGTGCACAGTGGATTGCTCTGATTTAAGATTGGACAGAAACAACTCACGTTCCTCAACCGGTCCCACAGCGATCCGCTTAGATACCACGCGGGCATGATAATGCTCAGCGGCACGGGAGATCCATTCTTTGGGATTAACCGGGTAAAGGTTTAGAATCGGAGTTGGAAGCCGAAGCGTTTCGGCCAAATTCCATAAGAGAGCTTTTGCCTCTTCTTCAGAGGTGAATTCAGTGGAGAAGAAAAAATCGCCTCCTTGATCCTTTTCCGAGCATCCTTGTGCTCCCTGTTCCAGTGCCAGATGCACAAAAAACTCCCATGAGTCTTCCTCGAAAGGTTGCTCAAACGCCACAGTTACCGAAAACCAACGATGCGGGGAAGAATCCTTTTGGAATGTCACGATTTTATCCTAATAAAATGCTCCAACTCGTGAATTGTTCGGAGTTGTACAGCTCACGGAAAAGCCTAGACAGCAACGGAGGTTTGGAAGAACGATTTCGTTATCTCAACGATGAGGGAACTCATGAACGCAAAGCTTCCAGTACTTTTTCTGTGTGGTGTGGTTTTAGTCGGTGCTTTGGGGTGTGCAAAGGTTAAATCCACCGAGGTGGAACTCAATCGCGTGCCGGGCGATGTGGAGTACGTGATTTTGGATGAAACCGAGGGGGGCGTCATCGACCGTATCGAGTATCAAGTACATCCCAACCAAGAGGTTTACGTGGTTACCTACACGATGGACGGGGTGGTAAAGAAGTTGAAGGTCGATTCCAAAGGGAATTTGCTTGAATAAATCCCACGGATTTCCTTCAAGTATTCAATCACGGTTTGCATCCTGCTAGTTTTTCGTTACAGCGTTGCTCCCTCGTTGTTCTTCGTTGACGTTCGTAACGAGTGGTTTGGAGATGCTTGAATCATCAGAATCGAGCTTAATGGTGATTCCTGATTCCTGCCTGCCTCCAACAGGATTATGGTGGGGAATTTATTTGAAGAGGCTTCCAAATGGAGTTCGGAGTAGCACATCCTGTCGTTGAAATGCCTGCGCCTGTTGCCCATGCTTCCGTTTCGAGGCTCCAACCCACTGTGAACGTCATCACCACGACCAAAACTCTTCAATGTGATACAGTCATCATCTCCGATGTGCATTTGGGGAGCAAAGTCTCGCGGCGAGATGAGCTCTTGGATGCTCTAAAAAGCTGGTATCCCTTTCGTCGCTTGATCATCCTCGGCGACCTTTTTGAGAATTTGGACTTCAGTCGTCTAAACTCCAAGGACTTTGAAGTACTGGACGTTCTAAGAGAACTATCCAACCGTCCTGATTTGGACGTGGATTGGATTGAGGGAAATCATGATGAGAATGGGCACGAACTAATTGAACGCCTTATTGGTTGCAATACCCATGATGAAATGGTGTTCGACCTCTATGACCGCGGTTATTTGTTGATGCACGGTCACCAGTTCGATCAGTTCCTTCAAAAGCACCCCCGAATTGGATTGATTGCCGGAAACATCTACAATGCCGTTCAAGTACGTGAAGGGCATGAGCGCCGCCTCAGCCGGTGGCTTAAGAAGAAATCCAAGAAGTGGTTGAAGGTTTGTCAGAAGGTGGAGCGTTTGGCGGTGAATCACGCGGAACGTTTTGGGGTGGACTACATATTATGCGGGCATACTCATTACTTTGATGCGGAACTTGCCGACCCCGATAATCCCATCCGTTATATCAACACCGGATGCTGGACCGATCAACCCTGCACGTTGACCACCATCTGTCGTGAGCATGGGCTACGCCGCCACACCTATTATTAAACCCAATCATCCGATAGGCTGACTATATCAATTTATCTTTCACGCGATATGGCTTACCCACTCCGAGGTAGATCGCACCGGCTTGTTCAATTTGTTCCCCATTGAGAGAATTTCTTCCGTCATACACAAGGGCGACCTTATGGCGCTTCACAAAGCTTTCCCAGTCCAATTTGAGATACGGTTGATGTGCGGTGACGAGAATAACGATGTGGATGGAATCAGAATTCTGCGCATCCCATTCGAAAGGATTGAATCCTTCGCGCCGAATTTGTTCTGGAGTAAAGTAGGGGTCGTGGAGGAGGACTTCGTTTTGTGCTTTTTCAAAAACATCTCGGACCAAATATGCCGGCGAGGCCGTAGCTTCCGCGACTTCGGGTCGGAACCCCAGACCGAGAATGAGCACTCGGTAGTTGGATAACTTACTATCCAGCACCTCTTTGATTCGGTTAAAGGCATAGATGGCTCTTTCATCATTGATCACCCTCGCTTCCAAGGGGAGCAACGTTGGGGCGAGTTTCATAGGAGCATCTTTGATCACAAACCACGGATAGATGGGCGTACAATGGCCCCCAACCCCTATACCTGGTATAAGAAGATGGGATTCCCCACTGGTATTTGCTGCCACTCGAATCGCTTCGAAATCAACTCCCACTTTCTCTGCATAACTCGACAGCTCATTGGCCAGCGCGATGTTCACATCACGGTAAATCATATCCGCGAGCTTGGCATACTCGGCGGCTTCCAATGTCTGTAGATTGATGGTTGGGGATCCGAGAGTTGCCGAATAGAAGGTCTCTGCCCGTTGGGAGCATTCTGGAGTAAAACCCCCGACAATTTTGGGGACGATGCGTAGATTCCTAAATACATGCAGGCTCTTGACGCGTTCGGGAGAAAATGCCGCGTAGTAGTCTTTGCCGGGAATCAATCCGGAGAGTTTGGCAATTTGCTGATGCAACTTCCGGGACTCCCCCACTGGTAGTGTGGTTTCAAACACTACCAAGGAGCCGGATTGAAGCGATCCCCCAATTTGTTTGGCGACGCTTGAAATGACCGTGAGATCGGCCTTTTTGAATTTCGTGAGAAGGACGGGGACGATCACGATAATCACGTTGGAATCGGAGATGGCCTTGGGAGCATCGGTGGTTGCCGTCAAACGATTGTTCGTTATTCCTGCTCGGAGCTTCTCCTCCAACTCTGGTTCTTGGAAGGGTGCCTCAGCCCGATTGATTTGTTCCACCAATTCGGCGTTTATATCGACCGCGATGACTTTGGCGCCATTTTCCGCAAATAGGCAAGCGATCGGTAGCCCCATCTTTCCGGCACCAATCACACTCACCCGATACGTTGAGGCCACAGGATTTAGCATGTAAGAACTGCTCCTACGGTATTGAAGCCTGTGCGGGCAATTTTTTCGTAGAGCGAGACCGCTCGATCGATGGGGGTTCTGTCCGTAATCAGGGGGGTGATCTGTACTTTACGGTCGTTGAGGAGTTCCAGAAAAACCCGGGCGTCTTCCAAAGGAGACCAACGGGAGGAGTGTTCCGGAAGTTGTTGGGGATTTTCGAGAAGGATTCGTGCCTCGAGTTCCGTTAGGATTTGCGAGGAAGGAATCTGGAGAGTGTTATTCTGCTGGATAATCACGCCACGAGTGCGGAGGAGGTCTTCGGCCCATGTTTCCACGCCATCCGGGGACTCCAGAGTGTAGACCAGAGCATCAGCACCGGCACCACCGGTGATTTCCAGGACTTCCTTGGTGAGGTCGGCTCTTTTGGAGGGGAGGCAATGGTTGAGGCCCACATTCCGGGCTTTTGTTCGTTTGGATTCATCGGGCTCCACCAGAATAGGGCGTACTCCGGATGCGAGGGCGATTTGGCCAAGCAACAGGGACATCATTCCCCCGCCGAACAAGACCATGGTGCTTCCCAAAGAGCATTCCGAGCGACGGAACGATTTGAGTGCATAGACTCCGGCTCCGGTGAATGCTCCTTCTTCATGGCTGACGCGTTTGGGGAGTTCCACGCAATTGGATTCCGGAACGCTCAGGTATTGCGCGTGATAAACATAGGGTTTTCCCCAGGCGGCAACGCGGAGGCCTTCTCGGAGTCGTTTGACATCCGGCCCCACTGATTCGACGATACCGCTGCAAAGTCCACCCAGAGGAAGGCCATCCACATCTTCGGAAATGCGACCGGGAATGGATTTGAGAAAAACTTGTTCATCAGGGATTTGGAGGGCCAAGTGGGTGACGCGAATCACCACATTCCTTCTCCCGGCGGGTGGAATGTCCAACTCCACGAGGCGGGGTTCTCCGGAACGATGCGCAATTAATGCTTTCACAAATCAGCTTCCTGAACCAAACGGTTTGTGCTTACGTATTGATCAGCTTAGAATACCACCAGTGAACCGGAAGGATTTGGATAATGAAACCCGCTGAAAAATCTGTATTGAGGCAGCACTTCCGTAATCTTCGAAAACAGTTGGCCGGAACTCAACGATTTTCAGCCCAAGCAAGGATTGCCGAGCATGTAATCGATTGGATTCAAAAACACCAACCCAACGCGGTGGCAGTTTACATGGCCACTGGATCGGAAGTGGATGTTCAATCGATACGTGAGTTTTGTCATCGACAGGGGATTGTTGTTCTGCTCCCGATTTGCATTGAAGGGGGTATGCAGTATTCCGAACTTTCTCCAGACACCCATTTTCAATCGGACGCGCATGGAATTGCAGTGCCAATATTGCCCAGAATTCTGGGGAGACACCTGATGTCAGGATGGCGCATTTTGACACTTGTTCCGGGTGTCTCTTTTGATCGATTCGGTGGGCGCCTTGGCCAAGGTGCAGGGCACTATGACCGCTTTTTGGCATCCCGCCTCCCCGCAGAGTTCTTCATGGGAGTAGGATTTGAGGTGCAAATTTCAGCAGAACCACTCCCGTTGGAGGAATGGGACAAGCCGATGGATTATCTGGTGACCGAGAACGGCATTCAACAAACCAGTTGTGAATGATCTTTGCCAAAGATCAACACCACTTGACGCACAGGCGTTGCTGAAGCCTTCTGCCGTCCCATCATTCTCATTGGGAGACTATCAACGACACAGATGAAGCCGATGATTGAAATCCGCGGATTGAGTAAAGTGTACGTTCAGGACTTTATTGGTTCCGAGCATGGACGACTAAAGATACGGTTCGGAAACCGGAAACGCCAAGCCCTGAACAACTTGGATATGACGGTTAATGAGGGTGAGATTTTTGGTTTTCTTGGTCCCAACGGGGCGGGGAAAACAACTACCATCAAAATCTTGATGGGGCTTCACTTTCAAACCTCCGGTACCGCCACGATGATGGGGAAGCCTCTTGGGGATAACTCCATAAAGAAGCAAATCGGGTTTCTTCCGGAAAACCCCTACTTCTATGATTATCTGACGGGGAATGAATTCCTTCACTTTTACGGTCAGTTGTATGGGATGGATTACAAAACTCGCCGTAAGCGGATTCCGGAATTGTTGGAACGTGTCGGTATGTCTCACGCGGGAAACATCCCTCTCCGTGGCTACTCCAAAGGGATGCTCCAACGTGTGGGGATTGCCCAATCCCTGTTGAACGATCCCAAATTGGTGATTTTGGATGAGCCCCAATCCGGTTTGGACCCCTTCGGGCGTAAAGAGGTGCGGGATATCATCCTTCGTCTGAAGGAAGAGGGCAAAACGGTGATGTTCTCCAGCCACATTTTGGGTGATGCGGAGATGATCTGCGACCGTGTGGCGATTCTTCACTTGGGGAACAAAATTGCCGAAGGGCCCATGAGCGATCTTTTATCCACCCGTATCAAAGAGTATGAAGTGGCGATGACGAACCCCAACGATTCGTTGTTGGAAGATGTGAAGAAACGCGCGGAAAAAGTGGTTCAGCGGAAAAACGATCTTCTCGCTGTTTTCAAAACCGAGGCGGATGCCCAAGCGATTCTTCAACGTCTGCTAAATGGTGAGGGAACACTATCCCAGTATCTCCCCCGCCGTGAAAGCCTTGAGGATTACTTTATTCGGGAAATTGAAGAAAAACGCCGTTTGGCCAAAGCCCAATCTTCCAACGAATCCACCACCGCTCAGGGGGTTTCCAGCAAATGACAAAGATTGCTGCTATTGCTTTGAACACTTTCAAAGAAGCTATTCGTAACCGGATTCTCTACATTCTTTTGTTCTTCGCCATTCTGATTATGCTCGGTTCGTGGGTTGTTTCCACGTTGGCGATTTTTGGTCAGGATAAGATTATTCGCGATTTCGGAATTATGGGAATCAACCTGATTTCTGTGGCGATTGCCGTTCTTGTGGGAATTGGGTTGGTGTATAATGATTTGGATAAACGTACCATCTACACGATTGTTTCCAAACCGATTAGTCGTTGGCAATTCCTAGTGGGGAAATACTTTGGATTGTTGCTCACCATCTTCGTGAACGTATTGATTATGACGTTCTTTTTTGTGGGGGTCTTGTATTTCCGCGACTATACGAGTGAGGAAGCATTGGGTGCGCTGTATGAAGGTACTACCCCACCCAGTGGAGTGGAGCTTACCATTTATTATCTGGGCTCCATCTTTAGCTCGATTGGTAAATCTCTTCTTACAGTCATTACCTTGGGAATTTACCACTCTGAGGCTGCAAAAGGAATAGTGGAAACCTCGTTACTGACGATGATGGAGATGTCGGTCATTACAAGTTTCGCTGTGTTGTTCTCCAGTTTCTCCAGCCCCACGCTTTCCGCCTTCATGACGATTATTGTGTTCATGATTGGCCGTGCAAACCAGGACCTTTACCTTTTTGCGGATCTTATTGTTCGCCGTGTTGGTTCCGTGGAGGAACTCTCCGGCGGGCAGATGATCACCTATTGGTTTAGCTGGGCAGCGGCTCACGTTGCGCCCAACTTGGAGGTGTTCAACCAACGTGAAGCCGTGGCGAACTTCCTCCCTGTGGAAATCAGCGCCTACTCCATACTCTATGGTTTTGCTTATTCCGTGTGTGTTCTGTTGGTTGCCACCATCATCTTTAACCGCCGTAACTTCAAGTAATTCAGTGTTTCTTAGGGAAAGGATGCCTCGACGATGAAACCTGTTGTTCGCGATTTATTACTCGGCGCCACGGCATTCGTGTTGTTTTTGGGATGCATTGCCCATCAGTCCAATTTCTACAAGGATTGGAGCCAAGGGTCGGGCAAGTTTATTCAGAAAGTAAACATCCCCTCGGCCGAAGTGATCAAGATTATGGCCATGGGCTACGACAATGCCTATGCTAATTGGATGACCCTGAATGCCATTCAATATTTTGGCGCGGCTTGGGATACTGATCAACAAGTGGTGGAGCCCATCTACAATTACTTTGATGTGCTGACCAAGTTGGACCCTCACTTTACCAAAGTATATGAACTGGCGAATTTGGTTCTATCGGATAATTATGGCCCTCGGGAAAACAATAAGGGCCACAAACTCAGCATTCAACTGTTGCGTAAGGGAAATTACTACAATCCGCAGGAATGGAATATTCCCTACTTGGCGATGTACACTGCTATTTGGGGGCTGGAGGATGATAAGTTGGCGAAAAGCTTTCTTCCAGTTCTCCGCCGCATTCCTTCCACACCAGACCACGTTCTTCGGCTTGAGGAATACATCTACCGTAAATCAGGTCGCTACAACATCGCGTTTGATGTAAACCTGAAACACTATCTTGATTATATTGATCGTGACAAGGTTGCTGAACAAGAAATCACCATGCTCAAATTGGTGACGATTCTGGATGGATGGTATAAGACACAGATTGCTCAAGTTGCGGAGCAATACTTTCAGGATACCGGCAAACACCCCACTGAGATTGAACAATTAATCAGCGGGAAATATATGATTGAGTTTGAAGCTCCAACCTATCAAGCCGTTCTGGAGACGTTGAATAATCACGTGGATGACTTTGGTGATATGGCCAATATGCACATCGCCTTGAGGGAAGAATCCACTCGGAAAATCAAGGGTCTTCCTCCCCACCCCAAAGGCTATTGGTATTACATCGATTCCGCTGCTGCAAACCATGCAAATTCACAGCCGTTGAAAGAAGATGTCGCTTTCTTGGATCGCTTCTTCTACATTACTTCACCGGAGTTCAATCTGGACCAAATCAATTCCGTTTCCATTGAAGCCCAAAACTTCGTGATGGACTATCTCAGAAAGAATACCGTTCCACCTTCCTACGAGGAAATGAAACAATACCTCGTGGCGGATGGATTCGGCGGTCATTTTGTTTATTTCCCCGAGGTGGAGGGTTCAGATGGACGAATTCTCCCCCGCTTTTACTCCACTTCGTCCATTCGTATGTCGCGGGAGAATCCCAACCATGACCCACGATTGGGTCTTCAGGGCACGATTGATCAGTTCCCACAGCGCCCTGCTCCATTCCCGGGAATGCCCAACTATTTTCAACCAGAACCCTCCATTTGGGACTTTGAAGAAGATGCCTTGTGGGCTCTTTGCCAAGGTTTTGCCCCCGGTATCCGTGAGGATGCACCGGATAATTTAGCTCTCTTCCTTTCCTTCGGCGAAAGTGACCGAACCTATGTTCACTGCGACGACCACATGGTTCTTCCAGATATGATGAAGTAACTCCCACTTGTGTACGGTGATGAAGGCTCTTCACGATTGAAGAGCCTTTTTTTTTCAAGGATGCCAAACCCTTAATCCCGGGATCTGCTCTTATGTATGACCGCTCAGAACCGGGTATCAACCCAGCCGGAGAATTGATTTGGCGTTAAAGGATATCCCTGTTGAGTTGGTTGTGCGCTGCCAAAACGCGGACCGTGGTGCCCAAGAGCAATTGTTTGGGCTGATCCGTGAGGATTTGTTCCGTTGGATTTACTCCATGGTTCGTAATGAGGAGGATGCACTGGAATTATTGCAGGAGTGTTGCCTGAGAGTGTTTCGCCATCTCCCCCGCCTCAAGGAACCTGAAAAATTTGCCGGCTGGACGAGTCGCCTCGTGGTGAATCAGGTGAACACATGGCGCGTAAAGGCTCGTAAAACAGCCCTCGATGAACTCACCGATGGGATTGAGGTGGAGAATGATCAGCTTCCCATACAGGGTGGGAGAAGCACTCCAAATCCGCGAGCGGCACTTAGCAGGAAACAAGTGTTGGAACGCGTTAATGCGGCGATGAATGAACTCCCCCCAAAGCAACGCATCGCCGTGGAGTTGTTTGATCTTCAACACCATTCGATTCGCGAAATTGCGGAGCTTCAAGGCTGTTCGGAGGGCGCCGTAAAGTTCAACATTTTCCAAGGCCGAAGAAAGCTTCGGGAGCTTCTTGAACCCTACGTTAATCAATCTGGCTTACTGGACATGGAAGAGGTTCTTTGATGAATCACGATGAGTTTACAAAAAACTGGAACCCGGAAAGGGACGGGAAGGATGAAGCCTGGCTGCGGTGTGTGGAACTGCTCAAGGAAGCAGACACGCCTCGAATGCCTTCAGAAACTGAATTCTGTTCCATTTGGTCAGCTTTGGAAGATGAACTGAATTTGGATGGAGTAAACCAATCCGCCTCACCAGAGTTGCCCCATTCAGGAAATGAATCGGCTGTAAAACCAGAGCCAAGTCTTTTTCAGATTCTCTTTTTTCAGGGGGGAATGGTTGCACAAACCGCAAGGTTTGCAGCGGTTTTCGTCGGTGCACTTCTGCTATCTTCCTCTTGGAATTCGCCCTCTCCACCTTCTCTCTCCACCGCTGCCCTGCCGCTCCCAGAACCCACTCCTGAGGTCATTAATCCAACAGTCGTTGCTCAACCGGTGGAAAGCAAAGTTACCAAACTGGACCCCAAGGATTATGTGCCTCTTGATATCCCAAACTTCCCCCATTCAGGGGCTGAGGATATGACGCTGATTTCCCTGAATGCGAACAACCAGCTGCAGGGATTCAATCAACTTTCCTCCGATCAGATGATTCGCAACAACGCACAATCAAACACTGGAATCGCCAAACAACGGTTATTGAATTCTCTTCAGCAGATGAAGTTCGATTCGATTGTTGAGAACGACACCACCGACTTGATTCGCATTCACGAGATGGAAACCAATCTCGCTTTGTTGATGCGCGATGAGTTTAGTGTTCCGAAATCCGAGATTTTGGGGATCGAGATCTTCCAGAAGGCGGAAAGAGCCCTGGCCAGCGGGCAGATTAACGATGCCATGGCACTCTATGAGCGTGTTCAGGAAACGGTTCCGGGAACTTTTCTGGCCTTTTTGACCCGTTATCGCACTGCCAGTGTGAAGATGGAAATGCTCGGCAGATTTGATGAAGCGCTGGAGGATTTCCAACTCGTTGTCAGCTCCTATCCAGCTCACTTTCTCAACAACACCCAAAAGCGCACAATCGTTCAACAAATGCAGTTCCTCACTGAGAATCAGGAGGCTGACTGGGCGGGGCTAAAGTTGTGGTATCAATCCCGTTCACAATCGCCGGCAGATCGGGAGGTAACCTACGTGGAAATGATCCGCAATCATGGCACTCTTCCGATTACTCAACGGGTAGCGTCTGAATTGGCAGATTCAGCCATCAAGGGTACGTTGTCCATCAATGTGGAGACTCTTGCCTCGGCATTACATTCTGCAGGTGAGCTGCACGAAAATTCTCCACTGGCCGGGAACTTCTATTTCTTGGAAGCAGAAATTCAACTTCAACGCCTTCTCAACCGTGAAGCGGCCGAAGCTGCTTACAAGAAGGTTCTGGAGCAGCCCGTGAACAACAAAATCATGGGAATGAGCAAGGTAAGACTTCAACAACTCGCTGCGAACTAGGCTTCGGTTATTTGGCGAGTTGGGCGAGTTTTTCCGCTAATTCTTCTTTTCGAAGGGCGTTGATAACAGCTTCCAACTGCCCCTGCATCACGTTTTCCAAATTGTAAACGGTCAAGTTGATGCGGTGATCCGTGAGGCGGTTTTGCGGGAAGTTATAGGTTCGGATGCGCTCGCTGCGGTCACCGCTTCCCACCATTTGTTTGCGGTTGGCACTGCGGGCTTCGTTGTCCTTCCGGATTTGCTCCTCCAGCAACCGCGCTCTGAGAACACTCATGGCTTTGGCTTTGTTCTTGATCTGGCTCCGCTCATCTTGACACGTGACGATCACCCCCGTGGGGATGTGAACGATTCGCACAGCACTGTAGGTGGTGTTTACCCCCTGGCCTCCCGGTCCGCTGGCGCACATGGTATCAATGCGGAGGTCAGATTCACGGATTTCAATATCCGATTCTTCTGCTTCCGGGAGAACCGCAACGGTGGCCGCTGAAGTATGGATCCGCCCCTGGGTTTCCGTTGCAGGTACACGCTGCACACGGTGAACGCCACTTTCAAACTTGAGGTAGCTGTAAGCACGATCACCCTTGATGGAGAGAACCGCTTCCCGAAGACCGCCGAGTTCCGTCTCGGAGATGGTCATCAATTCCGTTCTCCATCCCATGAGTTCGGCATAGCGGGAATACATCTTCAAAAGATCCATGGCGAAGAGTCCGGCTTCATCCCCACCGGTACCGGCCCTAAACTCCATCAGGATGTTGCGGTCGTCCAAGGGGTCTTTGGGAAGAAGGCGGTATTCGAGCGCTTCAGAAAGCTCTTTTACCTGTATTTCGGCTTCACCCCGATCCATCTCTGCAAGCTCGCGCATCTCGGGGTCTGATTCCGTGGCGAGAAGTTCCAGCGCTTGGGCAAGTCGGCTTTCGGCATCCAGCACCTTCCGGGCGAGTTGAATTGTCTCGGAAAGCTCGTTATGTTCTTTTCCGACCTCGGCCATTCGGCGTGAGTCGGAGGAGAGTGTGGGATCTGCAAGTTGACCTTCCAGCGCGTGGAATCGATGGAGAAGCTGCTCCAATCGGCGGGAAGTGGGAGTTTCCGGTGTGGGGGCCATGGTTATTTGGTGCAGCGATTTTCGAGTTTTCCGATGGAGGCAATCTCGCAGGAGATTACATCACCGGGTTGTAGAAAGATTTGAGGCTCGCGATACACACCCACTCCGCCGGGAGTACCGGTGGAAATAACATCGCCGGGTTCGAGCGTGATTGCTGCGGAAATATAGGCAATCAACTCCTCGATCCCAAAAATGAGTTGGCTGGTGTTGCTCTGTTGACGGAGCTCGCCGTTGACGCGGCAGCGGATATCCAGATTTCCAGCATCGGCAATTTCATCGGGTGTCACCAGTACCGGGCCCATGGGTGCAGAACCATCAAACCCCTTGGCGCGGATCCACATTTTCTCGTTTTTTTGGAGGGTGCGTGCCGTTACATCGTTCAGGATGGTGTAACCGGCCACGTGGGAAAGGGCGTTCTTTTTGGAAACACGCGTCGCTGATTTTCCAATCACGATAGCAAGTTCCGCCTCGTAATCGCAGCAGGGATCGAGCTTGAGTGGGAGGGGAATCTCCCCCATGTGATGATTCACACTGGTGGCGAACTTGGCAAAAAGAAGAGGCATTTCGGGAATGGGTTTGTTTTGCTCTTCGCAGTGATCCCGATAGTTGAGACCCACGCAGATAATCTTACCGGGTTTTGGAACCGGGGCGAGATAGGTGAGCTCTTGTTGAGGAATCAGATGTGGCTGACCATCGGCAGCGTTGGAAACCGCAAGCTCTGGAGCCGCTGCAACATCAGCGAGCATTTTGCGCATCAGCGTTTCTGACGTGGGAAGCCCCTGAAGATAAGCCAGCATACTGGAAAGATGGGCTTTCTGATTGGTACGCAAACCCATCGTCTCTGCCAGAGCAGGAATCCGGAGTACTTTGTTTTTGATTTCGATACCAAAAAAAGGAGCAAAGTTGGGTGATGTAAAGTTACCAAGTCTCATGGAAAAAACTCCAGATAGGGATTAGGTGTAGCGAAGCGATTCCACGGGGTCTTTTTGAGCGGCCACAAGAGATGGGATGACGCCTGCAAGGGTACAGATCACGAGACTCACCAAGGCAATAAAGCAGATGGTTGATGGGTCGGTGATGACCGGAAGTCGATCCAATCCATACACCCCGGGGGGGAGTTTGAAAATCTTTTCGATGTCGTACTCGACAAACCGGCAAATCCACAAACCACAAACAATCCCCAGAGCTGTACCCACCAGACCGATGAAAAATCCGTGGAAAAGGAAGATGCGCAGAATCATGGAGGGAGTCGCGCCCATGGACTTCAGAATACCGATTTCCCGGGTCTTCTGCGTCACCACCATCACCAGAGTACCGATGATATTCAGCGCCGCAACCACCACGATGAGGGTAAGAATAATGAACATGGCAATCTTCTCAGTGCGGAGTGCGGCGAAAAACTCGGGATTAATTTCCTGCCACGTTCTGAGAAGATACCGCATGTTCGGATTTTCGCGAACGGGAAGTTCTTCCATGATGAGTTCCCGCACATAGGCAACGTTGTCCACATCCTCCACCTTCAGGTGCAGTGAGGAGACATTCTCTCCCATCAAGAATAAATCCTGAACGGTTTTTAAATTGGCGTAGGCGAAGGTTGCGTCCACATCGTGAAGGCCGGTTTTGAACGTACCGACGACTTTGAGTTTGAGGTTTTTGGAGCGTGTCCCCATCCCCGTAGAAACGAGCCGACTGGCCATGACGATGATTTGATCGCCCGGTTTCACAAACAACTTTTTGGCGAGCTCATTACCCAGCACAACTTCCCGAAATCCGGGGTCGCCGGAACCGGATTCTATTCTGTCCGGTAACTCGGTTACAAACCGTTCCCGTTCCACATCAATCCCACGAAGAATCGCACCCGAGACTTCACGGCCTTCCTGACCATTTGCGGGAATGAAGATCACCTGTTTCTGTACCAAGGGGGCGACGCCCACCACATCAGGAATTCCCTCGATGGCGTAAATCGCCCGTTCGGTATCGAGTTTTGTGAAGTCATCCCGACCGGCAAGTTCCGGCCAAACTTCAATATGGGAAAACACCCCGAGCATTTTCTCGCGCAGGGTTTTGTCGAAACCGTTCATTACGGAGATCACAACCACCAACGCCATCACACCGACGCATACCCCAAGAACGGAGACGGCGGTAATCAGGTTGGCGAGAGAGTTCCCTTCACGGGCAATGAGGTAACGCTTCCCAACAAAGGATGCAAAACGCGAGTCTTGCAGCCGTGTAAGGAGGTTGCGCTTCCATTCCAGAGCAAACCGAAGAGCAAAGAAAAAGAAACCAAACGCCAGCGCACCCTTGAGGATGGCGAAGAAGTCATCTCGGTGCCGATTGGGATTCCATGTCACCAACCCAAACTCAATCATCTTGGGATCGGGCTTGGTTGCAAAACCCACGATGAGCACAATTGTTTGAATGATCACTTCCAGAAACGCCACACCCAAACACAGGAACAAAGCAAAGAGAACCAAGTCCGAGCCCCAGGAGATTAATCGGGAGACGAACGGCGAGTAGAGGCGTTTCTGGGAACCGGTCATCCCTTGGGGCTCCGGTACTAGTGTGTTGGAGGACAAACGATTATTCCTCGCCTTTGGCTTCGGAACCTGCTTCGGATTCTGAATGGTCGCCTGCTTCTTTGCGGGGCTTCATCAACGGGAAGAGGATCACGTCACGAATGGAAGAGCTGTTTGTTGCCACCATCACGAAGCGATCGATCCCCACACCAAGACCCGCAGTGGGAGGAAGTCCGAATTCCAAAGACCGCACGAAGTCCTCGTCGATGATTCCCACGGCTTCCATGTCGCCCCCTTTTCGGCGCTCCACCTGCTCGGCAAGGCGGGCGAACTGCTCCAAGGGGTCGTTGAGTTCGCTGAACCCGTTGGCGAGCTCCATCGTTTTGATGTAGAGTTCAAAGCGGTCGGTGATCTCGGGATTCTCGTCCTTTTCTTTGGCAAGTGGAGAAATGGCTTTGGGGAACTCTGTGATGAAGGTGGGCTCCACCAGGAACTTTTCACACTCTTCCTCGAAGAGATAGATGATGGCATCAAGGCCGGTAGTGATGGAATCGGGGAGGTGAAAACCTTTGGAAAGAGATTTCACTGTGGCGAGATCCATGGACCAGTTGAGATCGAGCCCGGCATATTTTTTCAACGCATCAAGAATGGTGATCCGTGCCCAGGGGCGTGCAGCAAGATCGTAGGTTTTCTCACCCAATTGAATGACGGTGGAACCTGTTGCCAAACGAAGAGTTTCGCTCATCAGTTCCTCCACAAAATCCATCATCAACGAGCAATTCCATCCAGCGCAGTAGAGCTCCAACATCGTGAACTCAGGGTTGTGGTGAACGGAGATCCCCTCGTTCCGGAAGTTGCGGTTGATTTCATACACGCGGTGCATGCCCCCCACAACAAGACGTTTGAGGTAAAGCTCAGGAGCAATTCGGAGGTAGAGGTCGAGGCCCAGAGCATTATGATGCGTGGTGAACGGGCGGGCGTTGGCACCCCCGTAAAGTGGCTGCATCATAGGTGTTTCCACTTCCAGGAAATCCTTGGAGCTGAGGAAGTGCCGCATGGAGGTGAGAATTTGTGACCGTTGTTTGAACGTCTCCATGACTTCGCGGTTCATGATGAGATCGGTGTAGCGTTGGCGATAACGCGTCTCAATGTCAGTAAGGCCGTGCCATTTTTCAGGAAGGGGACGGGTTGTTTTCGTGAGGATGCGGAATTGGCTGGCCTGCACGGTGACTTCACCGGTTTGGGTTTTGAAGACGGTTCCCACCACCCCCACAATATCACCAATATCCAGATAGGATTTGTATACTTCAAAGTCCTGCTCGGAGATATCCTTCATACTGATGTAAACTTGGATTTGCCCGGTGCGATCCTGAAGGGGAAAGAAGCCCCCTTTTCCGAAGCGGCGGATAGACATAACGCGGCCCATCAGGGAAACTACTTGATCGGGCTTTTCCAGATAATCCTCAGGCGTATCCAAAATGGTTTTTGCCAAATGGGTGATTTCAAAAAAAGCGGGGTAAGGGTTGATTCCCTTGGCACGGAGCTCAGCGGCCTTTTCATACCGAACACGTTGAACTTCAGCGTGATCGGAGAGGAAGGGAAAGGAATGCTGGGGAACGGCGGGTTGTGTCATGGTGTGGTGGCCTCTGGAGATGTACCTGTGTTGGAATCAGAAAGTTGAAGGGTGCTTTCCATAAACTCCCGGCGCAGGGTGTCAAGCCGGGCGTAATCAGGGAAATCATTTCTTACGGCAGAAAAGTGGGCAAAAGCTTCCTTGTAGCGTTTTTGTTCATAATGATAAAGCCCCAGATGAAAGTGGGCTTCTTGATCATCGGGTTTGTGCATTTTTATTTCGCGAGTGAACATCTCGGCTGCTTCATCTTTTTGATTGTTGTTCCAAAGAGCCAAACCCAGTAAGCGGGCTGTGTTTGGGTGCCGATCATTCAGTTCGAAGCTTTTTTGAAGGTGCTCCACAGCTTTTGGATAGTTCCCCACGTTGAGGTAACGTTCACCCAAATCCCGATTAAAATGCTGGTTAACGTAAGCATCCTTCCAGATTTCCCCAAACTCCAAAAAAATATCCAAGGATTGTTGATGTTCACCCAACTGCGTGTGTTCACGGGCTTTGGCCAACATACTGTTTTGACGGGATTTCTCGCCGGTAAACACCCCGAAGAACAAAATGATCACGATTTGTAAGATCAGAAAAACAGCAAAGTATGAGGCAATCCATACCTTGGAGGTGGATGCTTTTTTCGGAACTGTGGGGGATGTTGAATTAGGCATATGATAGTAAAGCTGGGCGGAAAATCGCTGAGGCAAAGCAATCCGCCACAGGGGTGCGCAGGAGGTCAGCAAGAATTTCCACGGAATCTTGCATGGTCTGCTTCTTGCCCTAAATCATCTCAGTTTATCAAAGAGAATCCCCATCATGAAGAATAGCCTGATTACCGAAAGCCGGGTACCCGCTACTGCCGAAAAATTGTTTGGCTGGCATGAGAATGAAGGCGCTTTGATTCGATTGATGCCCCCCTGGGAAAAGGTTCGAGTAGTCACTCCTTTTCAGGGATTGGGTGATGGGGTTCGTGTTCGTTTTCAAGTGCAAAACGGCCCGATGAAGTTTGAATGGACCGCGGAACATTTTGGATACCGCAAGAATGAGCTGTTTTGCGATAGGGCTCTCTCCGGACCCTTCAAGAGTTTTGTCCATCATCATCGGTTTCTGGCTCAGCCTGATGGTTCCACGGTCTTACGGGATGAAGTGGAGTACGAACTTCCGGTAACGCCACTCTCCGATCCCATTGCAGGGGGGTACGTTCGCGGAAAACTGGATTCCATGTTTCGTTATCGGCACCGCGTGATGCAGGGAGATGTGAAAGCGCAACTCCGCCATGCACTTCCCCCCAGCAGAGTTTTGATCTCCGGAGCCAATGGGTTGATTGGCCGCCAAATGTTTGGTTACCTTCGTCAGGCTGGGCATACCGTTATCCGATTGGTCCGGTCGAAAAGCGAAGTGGTGGCCGGTCAAACGATTCTCTGGGATCCGATGTCTCCCTTTCCCAAGGAAAGGCTTGCAGAATTGGAAGGCTTCGATGCGGTGATTCACTTGGCAGGTGCGGGAATCGCCGATCAACGATGGTCTGAAAAGCGCAAACGGGAGATCCGTGAGAGTCGGGTGCAGGGCACAAAACATCTCGCCGATGCCTTGTGTTTTTTGAATCAACGCCCCAAGGTTTTTCTCTGCGGTTCGGCAATTGGTATTTACGGTAATCAGGGCGATGCGCTTCTCACAGAAAACATCCCCACCAACTCACCCGGATTCTTGGAGGACGTGGCTCGGGACTGGGAGGGGGCGGCGCGGTGTTTGGAAAAAACCGGCGTCAGAACGGTGTATGTGCGAACCGGTATTGTGTTAAGTCCTGCAGGGGGAGCGTTGGCCAAGATGCTGTTCCCCTTCCAATGCAACGTGGGGGGTGTTCTGGGAAATGGGAAAGCATGGATGAGTTGGATCGCCCTGGACGATATGCTGAGTGGAATGGAGTTTATTCTCTCCACGGAGGCCATTCATGGCCCGGTGAATTTCACCGCGCCCTCTCCCGTTACTAACCGTGAATTCACCCATACTCTTGCCAAAACACTCGGGCGATTCGTGGGGCCACCAGTACCCACATTTGCCTTAAAGACGCTCTTCGGTGAAATGGCCGATGCCGCACTTTTGGCTTCCCTCCGGGTGGAGCCCCAAGTACTTCTGAACCACGGGTATCGATTCCGTTATCCGGATTTGCGCTCCGCCTTGGGGCATGTGCTTGGGTATTCTGATGAACTTGGTGAAGACAAACCGTAAGCCCAGAGTAATCATCGTGGGAGCAGGATTGGCCGGTCTTGCCTGTGCTCTACGACTTCGAACGTTGGGTTATGACTACACAGTTGTGGAGTCCTCCGATGACGTTGGTGGAAGAGTACGGACTGATATCGTGGAAGATTTCCGATTGGACCGTGGTTTTCAGGTTCTCTTGGAGGCCTACCCAGAGACTCGTCGTGTGTTGGATTACGCATCGTTGGAGTTGGAGCGCTTCATTCCTGGTGCGCGAATCTTCAACGGCTCGGGATTCGATGTTGTAGCCGATCCGTTACGCGCTCCTGAGTATGCCCTCAACAGTTTGGTCGCCTCGGTGGGAACGCTGGGCGATAAATTACGGATTCCCTTCTGGAGTCGTGGACTGGGAAAAGAGTCAGTTCGGGAAATCTTTACAAGCCGTGAGCAATCCACCCAACAGTATTTACAAGAGAGTGGATTTTCTGACCAAATAATTGAGCGCTTTTTCCGACCCTTTTTATCGGGAATTTTCTTGGAGTCTCAACTCAACACTTCGAGTTCCATGGCAAAGTTCGTGTTGAAGATGATGGGCTCTGGTGCCGTATCGGTTCCGCGTTTTGGGATGGGAGCTATTAGTCACCAATTGGCGGATCGAGTGGGGAGGGAAAACATCCGATTTGAGACCGTTGTTAGTGAAGTCAGCAGCCATCACATTCGGCTCAACTCATCTGAAACTCTGGAAGCGGATTTTGTTGTTCTTGCAACAGACCGTTCCAACGCTTGGAAATTGCTGGGGTTGGAAGAACAGGCAAAAAGCTGGACAAATGTTTCGAATCTATACTTCGCCACATCACGAAATGCGAGTTCTGGACGTTGGTTATTGTTGAATGGTTCTGGTAAAGGTGTGGTGAATAACGTCGTCGTGATGAGTAACTTGTCGAGAGAATATGCTCCAAAAGGTCGGCATTTAGTCAGTGTTTCTGTTCTTGGAACTCGAAGCCCGAGAGAGGAGGAAGGACTTTCAAACCAGGTTCTAAATGAGTTGGAGGAATGGTTTGGAGGAAATATAAAGCATTGGGATTATTTGAGATCTTACCACATACCTCATGCTCTTCCGAGTCAGCCATCCGGGTATTTTACGGAGCAAAAACGGCCCACAAAATGGAAGGGTATTTACCTGGCGGGTGATTACTGTGATTCGGCCTCCATTCACGGAGCCATGGTGAGTGGTCGGCTTGCGGCGGAAAGAATCCACAGGGGATCGCAGAAAAAGCTCAAGTGAATTTACCTCTACATTGTGCCCAACTATTGCGTTCATAGTAAAAATATCTGAGTAGAACGGGCCCCACAAATGGCAAAGTTAGAGGATGAAACACTTCTATCCATCGGTTCTTTGGCGAAATCCACGGGCATTTCCGTGGACAAGTTGAGAATTTGGGAACGGCGATACGGTGCCCCAAAGCCCGTGCGCCTTCCGTCCGGTCACCGTCGATATACTGAAGAAGAAGCAATTCGCCTAAAGAAAGCGGCGATCGCTTTGGACCAAGGTTTTCCCGCACGCATCGTTGCGGCGGCCCCTCTTCATAAACTTAATGAACTCCTGGGATTGAATACCCGTGATGACACGCGTGAACCCAGTTGGGACTTGAGAGATCTTTCCAATTACCGGAACGCCAAAATCGCCTTTTGGATCGATGCGGTTTATCGGTTTGATGAACGCCTGCTTCTGGAAGAATACAACCGTGCCTGGGAGAACCTGGGTCCTTTAAGTTTTATTCTGGATTTGGCGGTTCCCTTCTTGTGGCGTATTGGCGAGGAATGGACGTTGGGGCGGTTGACAATCAGCCATGAGCACTATGTGAGTGAGCAACTGGGGGATTTCCTTGCCATGAAATGGCGTTCCATTCCGGTTCCTGATCCGCAACAAGGTTATTTGCTGGCAAGTCTTCCCGGAGATCAGCACCGTTTGGGGCTTCAAATGGCCGCGATTATCATCAAACTCGCCGGGAAAAATGTGGTGTACCTTGGACCTCAGACTCCTATCCGTGAATTGCTTCGCGGTGTGGAACACTTCAAGCCCGAGGCGATTTGCCTAAGCATTTCCAGCGTGATGGATGAACGCCTCGTGTGCCAGAGCCTTGAGGAATTGCGCCTGTATGTCCCCGAAGCCGTTTCCATCGTGATCGGTGGAAAAGGTTCCCCCTCTCCCCCGCCGGGAGTGGAACGCATCTATGACCTGCGCGATTTCTTTCAGTGGATTCAGAAGCACTCTAGAGCCGCATGACCCCTTCAACAAATCCGCAACGAATGCGCATCGCGGTGGTAGGTTCCGGCATCTCTGGAATTTCCGCGGCTTGGTATTTGAGTCGTCGGCATGATGTTGTGCTCATCGAACGGGATTCCCGATTGGGTGGCCATACCAACACCATTACGTTGGAAAGCGGCCCGGATGCGGGGGCACGCGTTGATACGGGTTTTATCGTTCTAAACGATGAAACGTACGGGAACTTCAAACGCTTTCTTGCGGAGCTGGAAGTACCCACCCGGGTCAGCACCATGTCCTTCAGCTACTGGAACAAAGCCACAAATTTTCATTATGGTGGTAATACGTTCAATGGGTTGTTTTCGGATCGGCGGCATTTGGTCTCACCGCGATTTTGGGCTTTTCTCTCTGAAGTTGTCCGGTTCAATCGTGCTTCCGTTCTTGCGTTGGAGACAGGGACACTCAGTGGAAAGACGATTCAGGATTTTCTTTCGGAACATAGCTTTTCCAACTTTCTCCTCAGCAATTATGTGATGCCGTTGACGGCGGCCGTTTGGTCCACCCCGCCAGAGAAAAGTCTCCAATTCCCCGCGGAAACTCTTCTCAGATTTTTCTTCAATCATGGTATTCTGCGCGTGGTAAATCGCCCGACGTGGAGAACCGTGGTGGGTGGAAGCGTGAGTTATGTGGAGGCGTTTCTGAAACGGTTCAAAGGGGAGATCCGTCTGAATCAGAAGATTCGTGGGATTGAGCGTGGCGCCCAGGTGGTGCTGCATTATGAGGATCGCCCGAAGGAGGAGTTTGATCGTGTGGTCATTGCCACTCATGCGGATCAAGCGTTGCGGTTGTTGAGCGATCCATCCGAGGATGAGCAACGTTTGCTTGGCGCCTGGAAGTACACCCCCAACGATACCGTTCTTCATTCGGATTCCACCGTGATGCCCCCGCACCGCAGAGCGTGGTGTTCCTGGAATTTTCATCAATTGGGAAAATCCGCATCTCCCCATCTCAGCATGACGTATCACATGAATACCCTTCAGGGACTCAAAACAAAACTCGATTATTTTGTGACTCTGAACCGGGAAGATGCCTACCGTGCGGGTACAGTCATTCGGGAGCTTCACTACACCCACCCAGTGTATGACTTCGGAAGTTTGGCAACTCAGGAACATCTTCCCACGCTGAATGGAAATCGGTGCACTTATTTTGCGGGGAGCTATTTTGGCTACGGCTTTCACGAGGACGGCATTCGTTCCGCCGTTCAAGTAGCCCGGGCGTTTGGCATCTCTCCTTGATGGGTTTTCCATGAAGTCACAAATCTATTTGGCGGAAGTGTGGCACCATCGCATCGGGGCAGTTCGCCACTTTTTCCGTTACCGGCTGCCTTGTGCGACGATTTGGCTGCACGAGTTGAAGAGCATCCCTCAAGAAAATCGGCTTTTTCGTTACAACCGCCGCGGAGTGTTTTCCCTTCGTGATGAGGACTATCTCGGCGATCTTCCTTTGGGAACGTCGCTCATGGAGAGACTTGAGTATAGGCTTCGTGAGTTTGGCTTTCAGTGGAAAATCGCGGAAGTGGCCTTGGTTACAGTGCCGAGATTTTTTCCCGCGGTGTTTAATCCGGTCAGTTTTTACTACTGTTTTGACGATCAGGATGCGTTGATCGGTTGTGTGGCGGAGGTGAATAACACGTACGGAGAAAAACATCTGTATATTCTGGACAAACCAGAGGCCGCGAAGGGTTTTCTGGCTCGTTTCTTGAACCCCAAAGAATTCTTCGTGTCTCCATTTTACCAGCGCGAAGGTGATTATGAATTCCTGTTCGGAGATATTCGGGAAAAACTCGATATCCGCATCAACGTATGGAAAGATGGTCAAGTGGTTTTCCGTGCGGCTTTGGGGGGCAGTGGTCGTGAGTTTACCACCTCTTCAACGCTCCGCGTTCTAGGTAAAGCCCCGGTTCATGCGGCACTTACGTTTGGTAGAATACTCTATGAAGCAGGCAAACTTTTCTGGAAGAAATTACCCGTGTATTCCAAACCGATTCCCCAAAGCCAGTTTACGATTCAAACAGCGAAGCCTCATTTTTCTGAACGGTTGGGGTGGAACTTTTTTCAGAAGTTGCTGAGGCAATCCTCGAAAGGGAAGCTTACCATCACCCTTCCCAATGGTGAAGTGCATGCTTTTGTGGGCAAAAATTCCGGCATTGATGCGGAATTATTGGTCAAGGAATGGAAGTTTTTTGGCCGCTTGATTTCCTCCGGCGATATTGGTGTCGGTGAAGGCTATGTGGAAGGTGATTGGACTTCTCCGGACATGCCCAAAGTTCTGCGCTACTTTGCGGATAACTTCAGCGCAGTGCGTAAGAAGTCGTTGATGGCGAAACCGATTCGTTTTGCCAGCCAAATTTTCCGTACACTTGTCCGCCTCAATACGCGAAAAGGTGCACAGTCCAACATTCAAGCGCATTACGATCTGGGGAACGAGTTTTTCAAACTCTTCCTTGATCCCACCATGATGTACAGCAGTGCGCTGTTTTTGAAGGAAGGAATGAGCCTTGAAGAAGCTCAGTTGGCAAAACTGGATCGATTGATTGAACGCGCCCAATTGAAACCCGAGGACCATGTATTGGAAATCGGTACCGGTTGGGGAAGCTTCGCCTGCCGGGCGGCAGAACAAATAGGATGCAAGGTTACGAGTGTTACCATTTCCAAACAACAGTATGCCTTCGCCAAGGAACAAGTTGAAAAGCGCGGCCTCAAAGATTTGGTTGAAGTGCGATTCTGCGATTACCGGGATGTGAAGGGGACGTACACCAAAATCGTTTCCATCGAAATGCTGGAAGCGGTTGGTCATCATCAACTACCCGTTTTTTTCCGCCTGTGCGACCGTGTTTTGGCGAAAGATGGACTGGTGGTTCTGCAGGTGATTACCATGCCTGAACAGCGGTATGACACGTACCGCAAGAGCAGCGATTTTATTCAGAAGTATATCTTCCCGGGTGCGGTGGTTCCAAGCGTTGGGGCCATCCATCATGCAGCGACTTCATCCAGCGGGTTTCTGTTGGAACGGTTGGAAAACATTGGTCCCGATTATGCCGATACACTTCGGATTTGGAGAGAGCGGTTGATGGAACGTAAGGATGAAGTTCAGGCGATGGGTTTTGATGAGTACTTTATCCGGTTGTGGGAGTATTATTTTGCTTACTGCGAAGCGGGTTTCGGACAACGGATTCTGGGGAATCACCACTTCGTCTTTACACGCGCAAACAACCTTTCCTATGTCCCCGTTAAGTAATTTTCTTTTGGAGAAGTTATGAACCAAACCACCGAACACACACCTTACACCGCTTCTGATCTTTTTCGGGATGTTGTAAGGAATATCCCTTTTGTTACTGTGCATTTGTGCTGTTTGTTTGCATTTGTCACTGGTTTCAGTTGGTGGGCTGTACTGCTCTGTATTGTTTTGTATGTGGTCAGGATGTTTGGAATTACAGCGGGATTTCATCGGTATTTTTCGCACCGGAGTTACTCCACTTCACGAGTGTTTCAGTTTCTGCTGGGAGTGCTCGGAACATCCGCCGCGCAACGTGGCCCGTTGTGGTGGGCGGCGCATCATCGGCATCACCATCGCCATTCTGATACAGAAGAGGATCTCCACTCACCTGTGCAGTCGGGGTTTTTCTGGAGTCATGTGGGATGGATCATGGGGCACGAATCATCCCCAACCAACACAAAAGCTGTGCGCGACTTAATGAAGTTCCCAGAATTGGTTTTCTTGAATCGCTTTCACATGGTCGTTCCCCTGGGATTGGCATTGGGCGTGTTCGCCTTGGGTGCCCTACTTCACCGTGTTTATCCGGAATCGGGAATCACCGGTTTTCAGTTTTTGGTGTGGGGTTTCTTCATCAGTACAGTGTTGCTTTATCACGGAACATTTACCATCAACTCCTTGTGCCACGTGATTGGTAGCAAAAGATTTGTGACACATGATGAAAGCCGAAATAATTTCTTTCTCGCTCTTCTCACTCTCGGCGAGGGTTGGCACAACAACCACCATCGCTACCCGGGGTCTGAGCGGCAGGGCTTCTATTGGTGGGAATTGGATTTGACCCACCTTACGCTAAGAGTCTTCGAAGCGTTGGGTCTCGTGTGGGATCTGAAGACTCCTCCGAAGCATGTTTACGAGGAAGCAGATCAAATTCAATCGGAGCAAATTCGTGTTGGGTAAAATCTTTCTAGCCTGGATCGTAGCAGGCTTCACGGCTCTGCTTCTCTACATCGGTTATGGCTTTTCTCAGGCCAGCATCACAAAAGAGGGCGGTGAAATCCTCCGCCTTGTTTGGGGACAGGTGACTTTCCTCGATTTGTACCTGGGATTGATTCTCGCCTCCATTTGGGCCGTCTATCGCGAAAGGTTTCGCCTGATGGGATGGGTTTGGATACTGGTGTTTCTTTTCACCGGGTTTCTTGGAGTTTATCTGTACGTGGGGATTCAAGTCTGGAAATTCCAAAAGCACCGGAGCCTTCCCCTGTTTTTCTGGGGACAGAGGGAAGTATCCTAATGGCCCTCGTCTCAGTGGTGGATGTACATAAATATCACGGCACAGGCGAGGCTCGCGTTGAGGTACTTCGTGGTGTGAACCTCGAAGTAAAATCCGGAGAATTCGTTTCGTTGATGGGGGCGTCCGGTTCGGGCAAGACCACACTGCTCAATCTTGTTGGTGGACTTGATATTCCTTCACAGGGAAAGATTCAAGTGATGGATACAGAATTCGGAATGCAATCGGACCGCGAACGAAGCCTGTTTCGTTTGAAGCACATGGGGTTTGTTTTTCAAAGCTTCAACTTAATTCCCAATCTAACGGCGATTGAAAACGTCTGTGTCCCCCTTTATTTTCTGGGTCACGGAACAAAATCGGCTCAGGAACTTGCCCTCAAAGCCATGAAGGAAGTTGGACTTTCCGGAAAAGAACGGAGAGGAATCAACCAACTTTCCGGAGGCGAACGCCAGCGTGTTGCTGTGGCGCGCGCGGTGGTCCACTCCCCGCGGTTAATCCTCGCAGATGAGCCCACGGGTAATCTTGATTCAAAAACAGGGCATCAAATTCTGGAACTTTTGCAGTCGTTGATTTCCCAGCACAAGATGACAATTGTTATGGCCACCCATGATTACAAGGCGGCCGATTATGCTCATCGCACCGTTTTTGTGCAGGATGGATTGGTGGTTGACTCGTTGAATACCCCAACAGGAAGCATCGCCTGAAATGTGGGCTCCCGCATTTCGAAAAACCTTTGGGATCCTTATTCTCAACACTCTCTTTAGAGAATCTTTTCGGACTTTTCTAACTCTACTTGGAATTGCTCTGGGTGTGGCCATCCTCGTTGCAATTGATTTGACCAGCAATTCTGCCGTGAAAGAATTTTCCTCCACGGTGGATCAGGTGGCCGGACGTGCTACCATTACGCTTCGACCAAATGCAGGCA
>JANRMB010000103.1:0-4051 GCA_033761985.1 Candidatus Sumerlaeia bacterium
CCCTGATATTTTCCTGAGTCGTGATACAAACGGAAGCCCCACAGGCTCCAGCCTCGCCGCCTTGCCGGAGACGATCAACACACCGAGCTTTGCCGATGAGTTTGTCGTTCGCGTACGGACTCAAAACATCGATGGCGCCGGGCGAAACATCAGCTTCCCAACCGACTACCGCGTCACATTAACCGTGGATGGCGGCACACCGATTGAAGCTGTCCCGTTCAACCAAACCCTCCTTCCACCAGTTGGTCGCCTCGTGCAAAATGACCAATCGCTGGGTGACAATTTCGACGAGTTCCGTTTTGTGTGGAGTGGATATTCCCGTGGGAATCACAGCTTTGTGGCCAACGTGGAACTCCTCGATCAGAGCGAGCCCATCAACCAAGCGTTGGCCCAAATCACTGTACTGGAAAGTACCCCCGGCCCCGATGTACGGATGTTCACACCAGCCGTTGCTGGCTCTCCATTGAACGCCCCCACCACACTTCCCGTTACGTTGGATTACCGCGACAACCTCGCAGTTTCCTCCCAGTTCTTCATTAATGAGGATACTGGTGGAGAAACTCGATTCGCCACATTGGAAAACACACCCGCCGGATTACGTCAGGTCAGTGTCCCTGTTAGCAGTTATGCAGTAAATGATCGCACCACGCCGGGTAGTGTTCAACTTCAGGATGGAGATTACACGGTTCGGCTGCTTGCCTCCACAGCACCTAATGGCGGTGGGATTTCCACGGAAGTCTCCGGTGTGTACAACGTAACGGGACTCTCTTCACTCCCACTGTTCGAAGTTCTGGCCAACGATGGTGACGCCACCGATACCCTTTCCCGTGGTTCAGTCATCGCCACCAGCCTTGCCGACGGTGGGGCAGGTACAGGGAATCCAACGGACTTTGGTGCCGATGGTACCATTACAGAACTCCGCGCCCGGGTGGAAAACAACACGCTGTTTGTTGTAATCAGGGGCGATATGTTTGGTGATGCCGAAGCCACTCTCACAAATGGCACCTACCTCTTTATTGATGTGGATGGTGGATTGGGGACAGGTGTCACCGATACAACCGTGTTGAATGATGTGAGTGACGGTCTTCGTTCGGATATCAGCAGCACCAACTTCCTCCTCAGTACCGCCCTGGTGAACCAAGGTTTCGGATTTGATGCCGTGGTGGGTGTCACCGCACCCAACATCGGATTCGGGTATTCCTTCGGAAGCGCCGGGCTTCAGGGTTCGAACAACAACTTCCAGTTTATTCCGGGAATCTCCGTAACCTATGACGATGGTGTAGTCGCCATTCCTCCCGCCCCGGGATTGATAGTAGCCATGCCCGATGCCATCGAGATCGCCATCCCGCTCGATAGCCTCAACCAACCGAATCTAAATCTCATCCGCCTTGCGGCAGTAACTTCCAGCGATTTGGGCTACGCCAGCCCCAACACTTTGCCGGAAAACACCAGCAATGCTTTTGCTGCAAACGCCACCAATACCCAAACGCTGGAAGCACTTGCTCAACTCCCCACCGCTTTAACCGGTGTGCTGATCAACGAAGTATTCCTCGGTGATAACGATTGGATAGAGTTCTTCAATTCCACCGCCAACCCGATCAATCTCTCCGATTGGGCGGTTCTCCTCTACGACTCCGATGATATGGTGATCGAATACCGATTCCCGCAAGGAACAACAATCGCCAGCAACCAACATCTTGTACTCAGCGATGAAGGGAAATCCACCCCACCGACTTCTTCCGTCCTTGGGAATCTATTCACTGGATTCAATATTCCTTGGGATGAGGAACGCGGCGGTGCGATTGCTCTGATTGGTCCTGCAGGTCAAGGTGTTGACTATGTTTCCTGGCTGGATGTGAACGGAGATGAAACCAACTCCGCAGGCGTTGTCCCCTACGGCGCCAGCTACAGTGGTACGCCACTTTCCGCCTCAGCAAGCCGGGCACTCAATCAGAGTATTGGGCGCAACTCTGGTAGCCTCGATACGAATAACTCCTCTGATTGGGAAAACACCAGCGGAGTGGATGCAAGCGCGCCCACACCAAGGGCTTCCAACTTTGGAACCGCCCCCTCCACGGTGAATTTGTGGATGCTCTACTGATCCCGTGAAATCTCAACCAATAGAAAGAATCCCCGCGAAGTAACTCTCCGCGGGGATTCTTCTTTATACAAGATTCGCACGTTATCGGCGAATCGTATCACCGTCTCTCCGGATGATGTCTTCCTCAGAAAGCGGTGTGGATTCCTGTTCCATATCCTGATCACGGCTCATCTCTTCGCGAAGCCAATCGGGTAGTTCCGTCTCCTGATCCCGTGAGTCCATAGCTTCCCGTTCTTGTTCTTCACGAACAGATACCTGCTCACGGGAAGTAGCGGAGTTGGGTTTGAGTTCCGCAAAAATGTATTCCACCACAGAATACTTTGGTGTGGGGTTTTGCATCACGTCACGGTGCCACCAGTAGCGCCACAGTCCGTACCATTCCGCTTTGGTTGCTTCCAGAGCATCACCATCGGGAGTCCCCGGAAGCCGGGTGTATCCCGGAAGCCCAAACCGCCAAAATCCGAAGAGAGCTTTCTCATTCGGCGGAAGCGGAGTCCAGTGCATGCGATGCCGCGCCCGGGTCAGGGTATAGTATTCCTCCAACCCTGCGACCTGAGCCGCTTGATCAATACTTAGGAACAGGAAGGGCACCCGTTGATCAAACGCCTGTTGGGGTGTTTCGTAGGTCATCAGTTGAAGATCGCGGAAGTACCAAAACATCGGCCACTTCATTTCCTCATGGCCCACATACACCCGCATTTGCCGCACGCCATAACGTGTTTTCCCCACGGGTGAATTAGTATCCATCAACCATGTCTGGGTTTCCACCGGAGGATAAGTCTGCAAAAGCGAATGCTGATACGCCACGGAACCGCGTCGACTCGCCGCCAGCACATGATCCACATGGACCTTCACATCCCGGGTGGTATGACCATAGATCATCCTCTCCCGCACGTCGCTGGAATACCGCACGTTCAACTGCGCAGAATTTTTGATTCCCACAAACAGGGACACTGCAATCGCCACCACACCCACCACTTGAAGCGGGACAGGGCGATTCCGCGAAAGAATGCGATTACTGTAAATTCCCGCTATCAGCAGAAGAGGGACAATCGTATGCATCCCCACCCAGGGCACTTTCTCACGCGCATAACTCGTGGCCCCATAAAAGCACAACGCCCACCAAAAGGCGAACGCCTCAAACCGCCGACGTTCCAGCAGGCACAACCACACATGGTGCAGCACCAACAGCGTAGGAAGAATGATCATCAATAGATGCCACGAGTTTTGAGTGGAAATTGTTTCATCCAGATAATCGCCCCAGTTATGTACCCGGGGATCCGAAACTTTCACTTCCACCGAGTAAAGTTGATGAAAGCCGGGGGACAGGAGAAAGAGAACAAAATACAAGCAGAGCCCGAAGATCCAAACACGGGCGATGAGATTCGAATGCCCCCGGAAAAGCGAATACACCAGAAAGCCGACCCCGCCAATAAATGGGATCACCAACGCCAGCGAAAACACTCCCGGAATCAGAAAACATACGGCATTCAGAATCAGCAAAAAGATCAGAAACAAACCGGTGGGAATCAACAAGGCACGGCGTCCGATTTTGCTCCACATGGAATGCAGCAACACCAAGACAAACCCCACCACCAGGGGGAGCTCATACACCATCAAGTGAGCCAAATGGTAATGAAACGGCCCCTCAATCCGGTGCAGGGTATTCTGCCCCATCCAATAGGCGAGTGTGTCCCTGTAAATCCAAAATGGGTTTTTGGGGAAAACAAAAAACGTGGTGAACTGGGCCCAGTACAGAAAAAAACAGAATCCAAGAAGAACGGTGATCAGCAGATTGTTTTGCAGAAAATAATCCACTACCCGGGGAAGCAGTTGGGTTTTCCCCATGCGCCGAACCCACACGTAATACACCATCGATACAAAGCCACAGGAGAATCCCAACAGCACAAAAACTTTGAGAAATGCAGTGATGCTCCCCGCCATCAACTC
>JANRMB010000104.1:0-3916 GCA_033761985.1 Candidatus Sumerlaeia bacterium
GGCGAGGGTAGCATTTTCGGGATTGGGAAGGGTTCGGGCGCGGCTCACGCAGGAAGTAAAACAGAAGTTGTTTCAGTAAAAAAGGGAAATCTTCACTCGAGCAGCATTTATTTCGGCAGATTATTTTGCAAAGGCGTATAGTTGCTCGTGCCGCACTTGCTCTTCCAAAAACAAACTTCCTTCAATCACGATGTAATCATTGGGATTTAGTAGTTGAAATTGTTCGGATTTTACCAGAATTTCCATCGCTTGTCTTTGTTTGGAGGGAACACTTCGGGCATACTCAAGGCCCGGACTGAATATCCAGTCTGTCCACTGAATTGAGACCCAGAAAAACATAAGAAATAGGGCAAAAATCTTCAATCCTATCTTATTAGGGTAGATTCTTCTTTTTTGGACATAAACTATAAGATTATGAACAATGAAAAAAAGTGAAATAGACCAAAAAGGAGCAACCATGTATAGATACCGAGAAGTTACAATACCTTCTCGTAATGAAATTGTACCAATCAGTATGGCGCACAAAAAGAACGCAAACAAAGTCTTTCTTGAACTGTTGATTTGATACGTCTTAATGCAATACAAAAATGCGGTGATCGAATAGATCAAAATCCCTATACGAATGGTCTGCCAGAGGATCCAATTGGGAGGGATGTAAAAAATGCCATAACATGTCGTATCAAAAGCTCCATAAAAGAAGAGGGAAGCCCATTGGTCAATAAGCAGTTTTACTGAACTTAAATCGAATGATCTTTCCTTCAGTGTGTTTAGTTCTACAGGGTTTTCTAATGAGGATAGTCTTGTAAAAAACCAAAGTAAATAGCCGGCTGCCACAATGATCGATGGTATCGAATTTACGAATGACTTTTTCCAACTCAACCTATTAATCATGACATCTCTTAGCAGCGCCATCACCGGATAGATTATTCCATTATCTTTTGATGCCACTGCGCAAAATGAGAAGAATGCGTCGCGGTAAGGTGTCCCTCCGAATAACAGGCCTAACAAAAGAAATGTTACAAGATACTTATCACCCGAAGCGGGTAACATCAATACTGCTTCCCACCAAGCAAACCCTGTTAGGAACAAAAGTGCGACACAAGAGGAAGAACCAGGGGATAACCCAAACAGCTTTGGATCTTTCGCTACTTTCCATAACAAAAAGGTATTCAGGAAATGAATCGCCAAACTCAAGAGCCCATAGAAGGGTGCTAATCCCCAGCAACCGTAAGCCATCCGAAAAGTAAGTCTCGTCAACGGGCGCCAAAAACCATTCGATTGCACTGTGAAATCGGACAAAACTCCCTTCTCACTCAACATAACGTCGGCCAAGATAGGAAGATCATCAGACCATAAATCCAACTGTTTTGCGGTGTGGATCTGCAGCATCACTGAAAATGACACCAACAACAAGATGAATATCAGCGATTTGCGGTAGTTTTTCATGGGATTTTTGTGCTCCTGTTTGGGGAAATACCCGAGGAACATCCCCAAGGCTCAATACTTTTTTCGTAGAAAACTGGATGGGAAGAATCTGGGTTTTGTTGCATCAGCAAATGAGTACACTTTTTCAGATTCGCCGGTTTGGTTGTGCACAACATTCGCGCACTTCCATTGCGTGCGCCATAATTTGGTATGTTCGGCTTTAGCTAAACGAAATGGTTACGTCTCGCTGCAATCAGAACATCACCCCCCGCACAACCCCCTTCTCCAACGTTTTCCCTTGCGGGTCATTCCCCTCAATCGGTACACCGTCGCCTTATTCCCTGAGCATCACCCCGTATACGGGGCCCACTCAGTATTTTTTGATCCATTTTTCTGGAGGCTTCCAGCCCATGGCTACTACTGAACAACGCGTAAAAGACTGCATCGTCAAGCAACTTGGCGTGAATGCTGAAGAGGTAACCCCTGAAGCAGCAATCATCGATGACCTTGGAGCAGACTCCTTGGACGTGGTGGAGCTTCTGATGGCTCTTGAAGAGGAATTTGATATTCAGATCCCCGACGAAGAATCCCAAAACATTCGCACCGTCAAAGAGATCATCGCTCACATCGAAAGCAAAATCGCCTGATTTTCCCCCCTCGGGTGTCGGCTCATCCCTAAATCCAACACCCAGTGGTTCTGCATAGGGGGAAATCTCATGGATTTCCCCCTTTCCTTTTTCCCCGCATCATAGCCCGAAGCTCCATAATGCTTCCGCTCTTTTCCCCATTAGGATACCCGCTGAATGAAACGCGTTGTAATTACCGGCCTCGGTGCCATTACTCCCTTGGGCAACACCGTGAAGGAATTCTGGGATGGTTTGATGAACAGTCGCTCCGGCGCAGCCCTCATCACAAAGTTCGATGCCTCCACCCACAAAACCAAGTTCGCTTGCGAAGTCAAAAACTTCGATCCTGAACCCCACATCACCAGGAAGGAAGCCCGCATCTACGATCCCTTCATCCAATATGGCGTGGTGGCGGCAATGGAAGCCTGGGCGGATTCCGGCCTTGATATTTCCAAGGAAGACCCCGCAGAAATCGGCGTGATTGTCGGCTCCGGTATCGGTGGTCTTCAGTCCGTTGAGGAACAAGTAAAGATCTTGAATGAAAGCGGTCCCTCCCGCATTTCTCCGTTCCTGATTCCCCGCATGATCCCCAACATGGCCCCCGGAATGATCTCCATCAAGCTCGGTCTCAAAGGCCCCAACACCTGCCCGGTTACCGCCTGCGCCACCGGGACCCATGCCATTGGCGATGCCTTCAAAGTCATTCAGCGTGGCGAGGCTATTGCCATCGTGGCCGGCGGAACCGAAGGATGCATTACCCCCCTCGCGGTCGGTGGTTTTGAAAACATGCGCGCACTTTCCAGCCGCAACGATGATCCCCAGCGCGCCAGCCGCCCCTTTGACAAAGACCGCGATGGTTTCGTTATCGGTGAAGGCGCCGGGATTCTTATCCTCGAAGAGTATGAACATGCCAAAGCCCGCGGAGCCAAAATCTATGCTGAAATGGTCGGCTACGGAATGACCGGTGATGCCTTCCATATCACCGCCCCCGCCCCCGAAGGCGAAGGCGCCAGCCGCAGTATGGAGCGCGCCCTCAAGGACTCCAAACTTCCGCTTTCCGCCATCGGCTACATCAACGCCCACGGCACCAGTACGGAACTCAACGACAAAAACGAGTCTCTCGCCATCCGCAACACCTTCGGCGAGCATGCCTTCAAGCTGGCGGTCTCCTCCACGAAATCCATGACCGGACACCTTCTTGGCGCCGCTGGCGGCATCGAGGCCGTTGTGCTGGCCAAAGTGTTGGAAACAGGACTTCTTCCCCCCACCATCAACTACGACACACCCGATCCCGATTGTAATCTCGACTACGTTCCCAATCACGCCCGCGAAAGCCGCGTGGAAGCTGCCCTCAGCAACTCCCTCGGCTTCGGCGGACACAACACCACGATCATCGCCAAACGCGTGTGATTCAACGATCCCAGAAATGAAAAGACTCCCGGGCGCTTGCTCGGGAGTCTTTGTTTTTAGGGTTGGTTAGTCAGGCTTTTGTTCTGCGCCCAAACAGGTTGTGACGGTTTTCGGCGATGATTCCATAAATCAAATCGGCGGCATTTTGCATCCCCGGTAGCTTGAGCAACTTCACCGCAGTTTTTCCCAACTCCCCACCGAGCAGCTCCGCAATATCCGCAACGGCTCGGCTACCGGTCGTCATGCGGCCGTTCGTATGGATCAGGTGGATTTCATCTTCCGCGCGTTTCCAGTCCACATTCGGGAATCGTTTGCGGGTTGATTCTTCCGTAATGTCGAGCCAATCCAGTGTCTCCTCGCGGTCGAGAGCGCGCAGTTGATCGTGCGCCGTAACGCAAAGGTTGCAGCTTCCATCGTAGAGGACCACGGGTTTGGGAAGGACGTTTCCGTTCGGT
>JANRMB010000105.1:0-8290 GCA_033761985.1 Candidatus Sumerlaeia bacterium
TAACCCCGCGCTCTCTGCGGCTCTGCGCGTCGATTGAAGTGATCGTTGTTTTGCGAGTTTCCGCAATTTTAGCAACAACGGCTGAGGGCGTTCCTACTCCAAAACCCGGAAGAATACCACCGTCAAGTCATCGGGGTAGGCGCTCACGAATCGATACGGTTCGATGAGCGTCTGGAGTTCCTTGTTCATGAAATCGAGCGTCCCCCCGGAGCAGTGCATGAGGAATTCCCCCAGTTGGCGTTCCTTGACTTGCACACCATCGGGGGACTCGAGTTTGCGGAGCCCATCGGTGAAGAAGAGGACGAGATCGCCGGGTTCCAGCTCGATGGTGGTTTCTTTCCAGGAAGCTTCCGGGAAGGCCCCCAGCGGGTAACCGGTGGCGCGCACTGCTTGCACGCCTTTGCCGTTGGCGCGGCAAACGAGCGGGGAAGGCCCCCCGGCGGAGGCGAATTCCAGGGTGCGGTTATCGGGGTGGTAAATCGCGTAACTGGCCGTGGCGAGTTCGAAGGGGGAGAAGACGGAGAGGAAGTGCGAGTTGAGACGGGAAAGCGTCAGCGCCGGGCTGTAGAGGTTCAGGCATTGGGCGTGGGCAAAGGTTTTGGCGCGGATGGTGTGGAAACTGGTGGCGACCCCGGTACCGGCGAAGTCGATGAGCAGAATCCCCAGGGAGCCATCGGCCAAGGGGAGAAGATCCCAGAAGTCACCGCCCAAATAGCGAGTGGGTTCCCAGGTAGCGCGGAGTTCCACGCCGTAGGAATCGGGGAGGCGGTTGAGTTCGGAGACCTCGGGGAGGAGACCCTGTTGAATGGCCCGCGCCGCTTGAAGCTCGCGTTCCAGCTTTTGGGCGGTGAGTTCCGCGTTGCGCCGCAGCGCCACCAGATTGAGCTGCACTTCCAGCCGAACCATCAGGATTTCCCAGTCGATGGGTTTGCTGACGTAATCGTTCACCCCGGCCTTGTAGCCCTGCACCACGTGCAGACTGGAATCCAGGGCGGTGATCATAATGATGGGGAGATCGGCCCAGGCGGGGTTTGCGCGGATGGTGCGGGCCACCTCCAAGCCGTCCATGTGGGGCATCATGCGATCGAGGAAAACGGCATCGGGGCGAATCTCTTCCAAAATGGCAAGGGCCTCGGCTCCTGAAAGCGCCTGCAACACGGTGATTCCATGGCTGCGCAATTTCATGGCAAACAACATCTGATTGTCAGGATCGTCGTCCACCACGAGGAGAGTGACTGGGTTGGAAATAACCATAAGGATTGCACAGCACCCGTGCGGGTGTTTGGGTGAAGGAAATGATGTTGCCGTGGTTGCAGCATCGGAAATTAATATTTCGGAATCAATCCCGAATCGCATGCGGGGGAGTTCGTTCGTATGGAAACAGCGTGGCAACGGTATGTAGCGGACGGGGGCATCATGATGGTGTTTCTGGTGCCCATGGCGTTATTGGTGTTGGCCTTCACCATTCAGGGGTTCCTGAACCTGCGGCGATCCAGAATCATCCCCCGGGGCTACAACAGCCGGTTGGTGGAAGCCCTGCTCAAAACAAGTTCCGTGGCTGAGGTGCGCCGCGTGCTGGAAAGTGAACACCACAGCATGGCCCGTATTCTGGTGCGCGTGCTGGACCATTTGGAGTTCAAACGCGACGCCGACCCCGCCGAGGTGTTGCACGAGACGATTGAGGAGGAATGCACCGTTCTGATTCAAACCAACAGCCAGCTCGCCGTGGTGTACAATGTGGCGCCGCTCATGGGGTTGCTCGGCACGGTGTTCGGGATGATTCAAACCTTCCGGGAGTTCGCCTTTTCCGATGATCCCAACCTTCGCCAATTAAGCCAGGGGATTGACGTGGCGCTTCTTACCACGGCTTGGGGGCTTTCCATCGCCATTCCCGCCTTTATCTTCCTCTACTTGTTCACCCGGAAAATCCAGTACTACGAAAACATCCTGCTCCCCCAGGAGGGTCAACGCGCCCTGCAACGGCTGATTCACGCCATCGGGTACGAACGCACCTCCACGGATAACCGCTCCGTAAAACCCGTCTCGTTTTTTGAAGGGGAAGACGGTTGGGAGGAATTCGATCCCTCCGAAGAGGATGATGACGACGATGATGACGATGATCGGGATAAATACTGATGGCCCGCCGCTCCAGTTCCCGTCGACGCCAGATTCCCGGGCTTGATTCCGGGCTCAACATCACCCCCCTGCTCGATATTATCTTCAACCTGATTTTCTTCTTTATTCTGGCGACGAATATCTCCAAGGAGAGTCGGTACCTGGACTTGAAGCTGCCGAAATCGGGCGAAGGGCGTCCCCAACAGCAGGAGGAAACGATTCCGGAAATCACGCTCACGGGCGACGGCATCCTTCAGTTGGACGGCGAGACGCTGACTCTTGCGGAACTGCGCGAGGAACTCACCCGCCGCGTTCGGGAGGATGGCCTGACCACGGTGCGGTTTGCGGGCGATGCGCGCATTACCTATCAACAGATGATTGAAGTGGCCGATACATGCAGCGCCGCCGGGGTACGGGGATTTTTACCGAAGATGGAAAAACGGTAAAGAGGTTCCAGGGATCCTTTCTTCTGGTTGATAATGTCCCCGGGGTGGCGCTTCGCTGACCCCGGGCTAATGTATGTTGATGCCTTTCAGGCATATTCATTTCGTTATGATAGAACAGAATTTGCGTTCTCTGCGATTCTGTGCGCGTTACCAATATTTTTTCGAAGAGAGCCATCTCTCAGAATTACCGTAACTCCTCGACTTTGCGCCCAGCGGGCGCCCACTTCCCAGCCCCCGACGAACGCAGTGAGTCGGTGGGGACATCGCCCAAAATGAGACACAACCCCGTAGTGGGTTGTACAAATCCAATCACATCAGAGGCCCACATGGTGGCACCCCGTTCGGGGTTGCGTTTCAAATCCGAAACTATCCCACCGACTTGCTAACGCTGCGTCGGGGGCTGGGAAGATTCGGCCCGCTGGGCCGTACCCACTCTCCATGTCTTAAGTGTATTCCATTCAAGCGTTAAAGATCGGCCAATCCCAACGTGTTTCCTAAATCTCGTATAGTCAAAAAGAGTTGGATCAGGAGATGTCTTGAGGGTTTGTATAGAAACAAATCGCCCTTTACCCGGGCCATTTGCGTTTGTTTTTCCGCGCGTGCAGCCAATGGTATAATGGCGTAAAGCTGTATCGAAACTTCCATCCCGTGCGACCCGGCGCAACCATGATGCGTTTCAATCGGTAGCGGTCGGTTTCGGCGTTTTGGTTTCCCCGCAGTGTGGCAACCCCCCAGTGGTAGCCCGCCAGGCGGGTGGCTTCCAGCACCGAGGCGTTGTGATCACCGTAGGGATAGCAAAAAATTTCCTGCTTTTGGCCGAGGTGTTCCTCCAGATGTTCGCGGCTTTGGGTGAGTTCGCGGGCGAGATCCGTGGGGGGAAGCTGCGTGAGCCGGGGGTGCGAAAGGGTATGGCTGGCGACCTCCATTCCGGCGTCGCGCAGGGCGAGAAGTTCCGCGGGAGTCATGTAATCGGGCTGGGGGTTGAGCAGTGTATGGTTCACCACCACAAAGAAAGTGGCCACCATCCCCCGGGCCTGAAGTTCGGGGAGTGCCTCGGTGAAGTTGTTCCGGAACCCGTCATCGAAGGTGATCCACACCAGGCGTTGGCGCTTCCAGGAGCCATCCAGCAGGGCAGCGGTGTATTCGGCTCCCGTAACGCTGCGGTAGCCCAGGGCGAGCAACGCGTCGAGCTGGGCCGCAAATTCTTCCCGGGGGACGTAGAGCACACGCCGGGGGCCGGCTTCCGGCGGAGCGGGAGCAATGTGGTGGTACATCAAAATGGGATTGGGCGAGGGGCTGAACATGAGCCCAGCGTGGCGAAGAATCGGTGCGTTCGGCAATCCCTAACCCACCGGGAACGTATTGAATTGGTTAGCGTCACTTTTTGGACTCGATTTCCCGACGCGGTTGAACGTCAATGCCCACGCCCCCGAACAATGCCCCTGGTTGGGTTGTCGGGTGGTGGCGATTTTTTTCCTTTCAAAGGCCTTTTTCCTGAGCATGTTTTCTCTTCGTGTTTCCCTTTCCTGTGCTGCGTTGGCGGTACTTCCCCTGATGGGCATGGCGCAGCAGGCGCCGATTGCCACCTCCATTTCCGCCATTCAGGGCGAGGGAGCCACCTCGCCCATGCTGGATCAAGCCGTGGTGGTGAAGGGGTTGGTTTCCGCAGATTTGCGCGTGGCGTTTGGCGGGGTGTTGTTGCTTTCGGCTCCGGGAGACCGCGACGCCAATCCCGCCACCAGCGAGGGTCTTCTGGTGGTGATTCCCCGCGATGTGGCGGTGGAGGTTGGTGATTTTGTTACGGTTTCCGGCACGGTGAAAGAGCTGCGCGGCATGACGGCGCTCGACCAAGTAACGGATTTTGACGTGGCGACCCGCACCAAGGTGGAGCCCGTGGCGATGCAGCTTCCGCTTCCGGAGGGTACCACCTGGGAAAGCGCCGAGGCGATGCTCGTCTCTTTCCCCGAACAGCTTGTGGTGACGGAACTGCACAACTACGGCCGTTACGCCAACGTGATGCTCTCTCAGGGGGAGCGCCTGATGCAGCCCACCAGCTTTATGCTTCCCGGGGCGGAGGCTCACCAGCTTGCCCAGCAACAGCGCGAACGCTTCATGGTGCTACTGGATGATGGCCGCACCACGCAAAACCCCAAACCGCTCCCCTTTACTCTCAACGGCGCCCCCATTCGCAACGGTATGAGCGTTCAAAACTTGACGGGCGTTTTGTTCTTCTACGGGGAAAGCTTTCAGTTTCTCCCCACCGCTCCGGTGGAGTGGGTGGATACCAATCCCCGCAGCGCCACGCCCCCCTCTGTGGGCGGAAATTTGACCGCTGCCTCCTTCAACGTGCTGAACTTCTTTAATGGCAACGGCGATGGCACGGGCTTCCCCACCAGCCGGGGAGCAGATACTGCCGAAGAATACGAGCGCCAAAAAGCCAAGTGCCTCGCCACGTTGACCGCCCTCAACACCGACATCATTGGTCTGCTGGAAATTGAGAACGACGGCTATGATGAGAAGAGCTCCCTGGCGGAACTCACCCGCTCCATCAACGATCTTACCAAGGGGATTCACCCACCCTACGACTTTGTGAAAACCGAAGCGGAACCCGGTACCGATGAAATCCGCTGTGCGCTGTTGTATCGCCCTTCCGTGGTGGAACTCGTGGGTCAGCCGGTGCTTTTCTCCGAGGGGCCTTTCGGCTACAACCGCCCCAGCCTCATCGCCACGTTCCGGCACAAAGCCTCCGGGGAAACGTTGGTTGTCTCCGTCAACCACTTCAAATCCAAAAGCTGCCGCAGCAGCAACGGCGACAACGTGGACAAGCAGGACGGTCAGGCGTGCTTCAACAACGACCGCACCGAGCAGGCGCAGTTGCTGGCCAATCATCTTTCCACATACCCCACCAAGAATGTTCTCGTGATGGGGGACTTGAACGCCTACGCCATGGAGGATCCCATCCGGGAGTTGCTGAGTGCCGGTTTCCACAATACCGTGGCGGAACTCGGTGGCGGCACGGAGAAGGTGTACAGCTATGTGTTTGATGGGCGATTCGGCACCCTGGATTACGCGCTTACCAGTACTGCTTTGCGGGGGAAGGTGAGTGGAGCCGCGGTATGGCATATCAACTCGGACGAAGCCCCCGTATTCGACTACAACACGGAGTACAACGGCCGGGAAAACTACGAGCCCACGGTCTTCCGTTCCTCGGACCACGATCCCGTGTTAATTGGCTTTCAGTTCTAAGTCCGCTTCTGCCTTGATTCCCTTCGCCCAGCGATTCAGAGTCGTTGGGCGACGTGATTTTTGTGCAGGAGCATCCCCGGCATGACTGAACCTCTTTGCGTTTTCCGCGTGATCTCCTGGCTTCCAGTAGGGGGGATTGAACGGCGGTTGCTGGCCATCATGCCCGCGTTGCAAAACCGGGGATACTCGATGCATCTCGTCTGCACGCGGGAATATGGAGCGTTGGCGGGGGAACTCCGGAGCAAAGGCATCCCGGTAAAGCTGATTCAATTCAACAGCCGGTTCGATCCCTCGGCGCTGTGGAGGCTTCGCAGTGAGTTGGTGCGCCACAAGGCACAGGTGGTGCATAGCCATATGTACCGGAGCAGTGTTCCCGCCACGGTGGCGGCCAAGCTCGCGGGGGTTCCGGCGATTTTTAGTCAGGTGCATAACTTGGATACGTGGCAATCAGGGCGGCAAATCTGGATGGATCGCCAGTTGGCGCGGTTTCGCAGCGGGGTGATTACAGTATCCCGGGCGGTGCAGGAGGAAGTGTGCGAAGTGCTTCGGCTTCCGGAGAGCAAGGTTCCGATTCTCTACAACGGGGTGGATGTGGATCAGTTCAAGCCCGATGCGGCACTACGCCTCAGCACCCGTGAAGCGCTGGGTGTACCCGCCGATCGCCCGATGATTCTGGTGCCCGCGCGGCTTCACCCGCAGAAGCTCCCGCTGGAGACACTCGCCAGCTTTGAACGCATATTGCCCAAACTCCCCTGCAAACCGATTCTCGCCTTTGCGGGAGCCGGCAAGTTGGAAGACGAACTCAAAGCCGCCGTGGCGGAACGCGGCCTTGGGGACAGTGTTCTTCAACTCGGCAAACGAGATGACATGGTGGGGCTCTACAACGCCGCCGATGTGGTGCTGCTTTCCTCCCTGAAGGAAGGCTTCTCCAACGCCATCATCGAGGCGCTGGCCTGCGGCAAACCCGTTGTCGCCGCCGACGTGGGGGGAAACAAGGAAGCCGTCAGCACCCCGGAAGTCGGCTGGATTCACCCGTGCCGGAACTTCGACCTGATGGAAACCCAACTGGTGGAGGCATTGACCCACTGGGAACGCCTTGCCGAACGCGCTTCCGCCTGCCGTGCCCGTGGGGAGGACTTCTCCCTGGAGGCCATGGTAAACGAAACGGATCGACTCTACCGTTCCGCATTGGAGGCCAAGGGCATCACCCGATGACGACCCCGCCGAGCGTCCCTTCCCCCAGCGCCACCGATCCCGCACGGCTCTACTGGGATGCCCAACTCGCAGGGATTTTCCAGTTTGATGAACTTCACGTTCGCCAAAAACTGTTTTCCGTTTCCAGCACCTATTATCTCACGGATGCGGCGCAGAATCTCCTGTTCCTGGCCGTGCGCCCGGCCAAGCTCGCCATCAACATCGCCCTCGGAGTTGTGGCGTCGGTGTTGCGGATTGTCGTGTTCATCTATTGCATCAACCTCATTGTTTACCAGGGGCGAGTGCTGGAGGGGATTTTGATCATCGCCCTCAGCAACCTGATGATCGGCATTCCGCTGATCCTGCTGTCACCCTATCGCCACATCGAAGTGTTCCGCGATGAGTCCAAATCCTGGCGGGTACTCACCATCACGCAGGACAACAAGCTGGGGTTCTACCGCAACTACACGCTCTACAACTCCTGGGGGGAACCCGTGGCCGTGATGAGCCGAAACGTCTTCGCCAGCCTGTTCCGTCGGGATTGGTGGGTAACTTATCCGGATGGTTCCTTCCTTGCCCGCGTTCGGGAGGATTCCCTGATTCGCTCGCTACTGAGGCGTTATCTGGGGCCGATGTATGGATTGCTGCTCACCAACTTCAACTTGGAAAACGAACGAGGCACCATCCTCGGCGTGTTTGATCGGAAGCTGACGCTCACGGATCAGTATGTGCTCAAAATGAACGGCGACCCCCAACGCACGCTCGATCGCCGAGTATGCCTCGCCATGGCAATTCTCCTGGATACAGCCGAAACCCGCTAAGGGTTATGGGCTATGTATACTCAAACTTTCAAGTGCTGTCGTGATAAATCATTGAATATACTATGCTGGGTAAGTGAACGGAGCAACAAAGTATCACATTAACCTTCCCATTATAGGTATAGAAGACGAATGATTGCGGCATAACTTTGAGTACAATCTTAAATCATTCCATAGTATTTTCAACTTGTTCGCTTAGTAATCTGCCCAACTTTTCTCCACGAGTTTACCTGATTCATCGTACATACAGATAATGTGAAAATCCAATCCAAGACCAATACTTAAGAAATACTCGTGAGAGGGACTCATTATGTAATGAACACTTTTATCACTGCCCGTTCGTGTGGAGGTTATTCCGGGTTTTAGGATTTCTTCTGCTTCTGAACGATTCATTCCGACATCAAGTTGATGATAGAGAGCTCTCCACTCTTGATTACTTATTGGATAATGGGGACGATTCCAATAGGCAAT
>JANRMB010000106.1:0-13676 GCA_033761985.1 Candidatus Sumerlaeia bacterium
GCTTCTGTCGGAGATCCGCGGCCCGTTTATCTCTTCAGAAAAACGGGAGCCAAGCCAATGCTTCAATCACTTCAATTGTTGATATCCAAAGAAAAACCAGATGTCCTGCTTTTGTTGGATGGTGGAATCGATGCATTATTGCGAGGAGACGAAACAAGCCTTGGTACACCCACAGAAGACTGGGTAAGTCTCTCAGCGGCAAACTCCTGTGTGGATGTGAATCATAAGATTCTGGTGTGCATCGGCTTTGGCGCTGAGCGTTGGGATGGAATTTGTCATGCTCAGGGAATGCGGCGAATTTCTGAGCTGATTGCCACTGGTGGATTTCTTGGGTGCGAAGCCTTTGCCGCGGATTGCAAACCCGGTCAGCGCTGGTTGGAATGTTTGGACTATCTTGAAGCAGCGACTGGCTCGCTTCACGGAATCGTAACGGCAACCATCAAAGCTTCCCTGCAAGGTAATTTTGGGCTCATGCCGGTAAACTTCCGAACACAAACAACCCCCATCTACGTATCACCCCTCGCCTCGCTCGCTTGGTACTTTCAACTCGAAGCTGTTGCGAAGGCTAAACTTTATCTCGATGCACTCCTTTATACAGAGACGGCTGAAAAGGTTACAATGGCGATTGAGGAAAATAGACCAGCTCCCGCTGCCTATGAACAGATGGAATTCGATCGACCTCCGTTGTATAGAATTGCCGATCCCTCCTGACACCTTAGACGCTACTTTTGAATGGTGATCATAGTGTAAGAAGCTAAACCTTTGGAATCAGATTGGTTTCCCCCTGCCAGCTTCCATATTCGGCAATCGGTTTGAAGCGTAGTGTCGTGAACTCAAAATGGAAATCTTTTCTCTCACGTTCTTTCATAGCGGTGGCGTGACGTTTGGGTTGATCAACTTTACTATGTCCTGTGCCAGTTACCATTTCCCTCATGATATCTTGAGACTTCCAGATTGTAAATGTAGAAACAGTTCTAGGGAGCCTCATCGCCGCAAGTGCAAGAGTTTTACCGGGGTGATCTCGAACGAGCTTTTCTACTGGTTTTCCCCAATGAATAAAGCGCGGAACTTCCAGAAGTCGCATACGTGCAAGAGTTACTGCAACAACAGGAGACTCGGATTCTGAATTCCCGATTATCTCTGGAAGGTGGGAAAACTCGGCTACCTGCCCCCATCTTCTTAGAAACGTCATACGGACATGCCATCCACCTGAAAAAACTCGACCAAGTTTTGTATTATTAACAAACATCTCCAAAGCCACCTCATTTTCCCATTCCGCAAACATTGCAAGATGATTAAGTTGCATCCTTTTGGGCGAGAGTATGGCAGCACCAAGGGTCATTACTGTCATGCATTCTGCATTTTTCAGTCCCGGAACACTTTTTTCGTTTGGCGGATTGTAAAGTGATTGAAGTGTTGTTATCCAACTGGATTTCGTCAGATGAAAAGAAAAGATGGTCTCTTCCGAGGGGTTACTCATCAATGAGTCCTTTCTAATTTGTGGACAATTTTGTAGTGCATTTTATGAATACGGAATGAACAGAAATCCATCGTATGATCTGCTCTTATAATACCTTCCTTGTCTTCATAAACGGATATGAGCTGATGGAAAAAACGAATGTAATTCTTGTGGATGTTGCCTCGACTATCTTCTACAAGGATATACAAACCAGGATCCCCATAAGTATTGCCGAATGAAGTAAGTTCAAGGTTCCCGTTTTGGTCCTGTCCGATCCCAAAAATTGCTGTAGCGTTCCCTTGTGGAAGTGGAAAAATTGCTTTGATCGCTGGTTTACCACTCGGTAGAAGGCAATAAGTATAAATCCCATAGAATATAACGTCTTTACTTGTCTTTAGTTGCCGGTGCCATATACAATACACGACGTTACTCAGATTGTCGACAAGTTGGATAATTTCGCTTTTGATCCCTTCGGAAGTTTCTAATGAATTTAATGGAAGATAAAGCTGCTGAATGCGCTTACTAAATAGAACTGCAACAATATATCCGAATGGTTTGAAAAAGAATTTCCACTCAGTCCATGCGTCTAACTCATAATCAGAAGTATGTCGATAGAATGCATCGATTTTAGGTTTGATAGTGAGCCCAAAGTCTTCAAAGCTATTCAGTAACCCTACACCGTTTCGATTGGTTGCAACTTGAAGATCATGCTCTTTGGCAATTCTTGAAATAAATTGATCAACCTTTTCCCCAATCGCTCCTATAGGGCCTAGCAGCCAATCATCCTCACCTGATACAATCCTGCGCCCCAATATGATATGGCCCAATTGAGTCATCCAATCCAACGGGTTTTGTCGCTTTGGAAACGCCATAACATCTTGCCCCCAGAGTCAATGTGTCTAGGGACAGCGAAAGCTGCAAGCCGAATTGGAATGTCCATACGGCTTAGCTTTTGCTGGCAGTGACCAATAGTTGGAATCCTCCAATCAATTCAATTATCTCCCCTACAAGGAGAACTACTCATGAACAAAACTTACCTTGTCGCCGGAGCCAGCAGAGGCATCGGATTTGCCGTTGCTGAACGCCTCCATGCAGAGGGGAATCGTGTCATTTCCGTCTCCCGCACTCCGTCCCCAATCGGTACGTGGATCGAAGCCGATCTCTCCACTCGAGCCGGGATTCTTCGGGTTCAACAAGCCGTGGGAGACTCTCCCCTTGATGGGCTTCTCTATATGGGAGGGACGTGGGAGGACAAGGCTTTCACCCGCGACTACCGATTTGAGGATTGCAGCGATGAAGAACTGGAGCGGGTAATCAACGTGAATCTCTTGGCACCGATTCGCCTCACTCAGGTCCTGCTTCCGGCGCTTCGCCGCTCCTTGAATCCCAAGATCATCTTCATGGGATCGCTCTCGGGTTGCGATAACACACCTTACCGCGAAGTAGCAAACTCAGCCTCAAAGTTTGGTCTGCGCGGTGCTGTGCATGCCCTTCGGGAGGAACTCCGCCCCGATCGCATCGGAGTCACAGTCATCAACCCTGGAAATGTGGGGACACCGGAAGTCCTTGCTGATATGCAGGAGGGGACGATGGAAGACTCCTCACCTGTCCCCATGGAGGATCTGCTTGCCCTCATTCAATGCGTCCTCAGCTTGACTCGCCATTCCTGTGTGAAGGAAATCAACCTCCCCGCCATGGGGGACAGGTGAGTGACGGGAAAAGCATAATTCGTATTGAAAAGCTAGGAAACAACCGTTGGAGAACGAACCTCAACTTTGGAACCTTGCGCCAAGTAGACAGACTCTGGTTTGCAGTCATTAAGAAACTTCCACTCTCGTCCATAGACCGCCTCCCAATTCCAATCCATTCTAAGCTCCTTCACCTCGTAAACACGCCACCGAGGATGCCGTACCTCATACCTTAGCGTACGACCAAAATGATCCCTTCCGAAGCCCCACTGATGTTCTTTGAAAAATTCCTCTCTCGAGTCTTCATCAGGCATAAAGGCGCTATTTTTTGCCGCGACGGCGATGCGATTAGTACGACCGTTCCATCGTATTTTGTGACTCACCACTCTGTATCCCTTTTGTTGCCGGACTCCGCTGGACATCACAGCCGAATAATAGGGTTCGTTGTAGGTTAACCGGGCAATTCCGAAAACAACCTTTGAGGGGACCAACTCTTGAATGAAGCAGACGCCACGATTTCCCCCCTGCCTGACGTAAAAACGAAGATTGATTTCCGGGAAGTTTCTAAATCCTGGCCAGGGAATACCCAGAACGCGGGTGTCCAAAAAATCAAAGGCAACTAGGCTGACATATCCTTTGCCATCCAAGGTGTCGGGTTTGACATGCCGTGGGCAAAACCGGGCCAGGAAGTCAGGTTCCACCGCATAATTGATGAGAATAAGGTTGGACCAATGAGCAGAAAGAAAACGCATGGAAGTAGCTGAGGAAGGATTAATCGGTGGACGAATTCCTCGTGGAGCCTTTGTATAGTATTGGTGAGGCATTAGCCATTTTATCGCGTGATGTGGAGTGATTTTTATTTATCGGCCTCCCATGCGGACTCAAGCATGATAACAAGAAGGGTAGTTTTTGTATTGCGTGGCGCTGTGCATACGCTCATGGGAATATTCCGAGTTGATGCCAACCGTGTCACTGTGATCATTACAAAAGCAGAGAAGAATGGAAGGCTCCTCACCTGTCCCCATGGAAGATCTGCTTGCCCTCATTCAATGCGTCCTCAGCTTGACTCGCCATTCCTGTGTGAAAGAAATCAACCTCCCCGCCATGGGGGACTAATCATTAAGTCTCGGAGAATTTCTCAATATGAGCCAAATCATCGTACAACATGAAGCGCAAAACATTCGGGGGTTTTGCGGAATGCTTCCCGCCACGTTCAACGATCTCACCCCCGCTCAGTTGGTCTATCTTCCGCAAGCAACGGGGACAGGGAGCCACATTCTCTGGAATGCCGGTCATATTATTTGGAGCATCTCTGAAGATGTGGTTGTCACCATCGGGCTGCCTTCCATTCTACCGAGCCACTACACAGATCTATTTGCTCCGGGAACTCAACCGCTTGCGAATCCAGAAGCCTACCCCTCTGCAACAGAGCTTTCGGAAATGGCGGTCTCCACCGCGGAACGGGTCGCTGCGTTTTTGCTTACCTTGGAAGATGAGAGCCTCACCACACCGATTCCGGAGGAAAATCCCCTCTCGGCGATTTATCCCAACTGGTTGGAACTGATCGCCTCCACCGGGTTTCATATCGGGTACCACATCGGGCAAATTGGGTTGCTTCGAAAACTCCAGGGGCTTTCACCTGCGCTGCGTTGAAGTAGGGTCGGGAACTTTCCCATGGCCCACGCCTTGCTCTTCATCGGTCATACCCTCTGAATAAAGGTTCACCCTCATGGCCAAAAAAGCATCTGAAACCCCCTCTGAAATGATCGGCAAAAAAGCCCCCACCTTCGCCCTGCCCGATCAGGACGGCAAAACTCACAAGCTCGCTGATTACAAAGGCAAGAATGTGGTGTTGTTCTTCTACCCAAAAGACGACACGCCCGGTTGCACGAAGGAATCCTGTGCCTTCACCAACCTGAAGCCCGAGTTCGAGGCGCTCAACACCGTGGTGATGAGCATCAGCATTCTCGATGCCGCCAGCAAATCCAAGTTCGCGAAGAAGCATAATCTCGCCCACGTTCTGTTAGCCGATGAGGACAACAAGGTTTGCGAAGCTTATGGCGTGTGGAAGGAAAAATCCATGTATGGCAAAACCTACATGGGAGTCAGCCGCGAGACGTTTGTCATTGGTCCGGATCAAAAAATCATCGCCCACTGGCCCGATGCCAAAGGAAACGAAGAACACCCCGCCGAGGTTTTGGCGTGGTTGAAGTCGCAGTAAATTTTTAGGCCACAGAGGCACAAAATTCACAAAGATAGTCTGCGCTGCTTTTGTGTTTATCGTGTCTTTGTGGCCGTTCTCTATACCGCGAATTGTTTCAAATGGTGATCCAGGTGCATCGCGTGGATTTTGCTCCATTCGCGAAGGGTGATCATTCCCAGCCATGGATCGAGTGTGCGCCGGTTTGGTTCAGCCTCGGTGGCTTGCATAAACTCTCGGAGTTGTTCGAGCAGGGCGATCCGGCTTTCTTCAAAGGATACAACCGGCTCTGGCGTCAGTGATTCTGGAGCCTTCATTTTGCCTTTTGGCAGCGGAAGAATGTTAATCACAAGCCAGCGCATGGGGGCCGTTCTCAGAAGGGCGTTGCTAATGTCCTCGCAGGGGGCGGTTCCGAGGCTGACCCGAAAGGTTGCTTCAAGATGTGTCAACATGCGGTGGGATGTCAGGGTACCGAATTGGGGAGTTTGATCGGGGCGAAGGCGGTTGATTCTCTCCTCGAAAACAGTGGCCGATTGGCGATCGAGGGGACGGCGGTTGAACATGGGGATTAGATAATCTCTTTCAGTACTCAAAAAAATTTGGCCACAAAGACACGAAAACCACAAAATCCTCGCGAAGATAGTTTGTGATTCTGTGTCTCTGTGGCCAGATTACTTCTCTTTACTTCAACTCAAACCGGTCGGCGTTCATGACTTTCACCCATGCCGCCACGAAGTCCTTCACGAACTTCTCCTGGGCATCATTGCAGGCATAAACTTCCGCCAGGGCGCGGAGTTGGGAGTTGGAGCCGAAGACCAAGTCCACGGCGCTTCCCATCCACTTGACGTCCTGCGAGCCATGCTTGCGGCCTTCGTACACATGGGCACAGTTGGCGTTGGGCTTCCACTCGTAGTCCATGCTGAGGAGGTTGACGAAGAAGTCGTTGGTGAGCGTCTCCGGACGTTCCGTAAACACGCCGAACTTGGTGTGACCCGTGTTGGCGTTGAGAACGCGAAGACCACCCACGAGGACGGTCATTTCCGGAGCGGTGAGGCGCAGGAGGTTCGCTTTGTCCACAAGCAGGTGTTCCGCCGGGAGCTTTACGGTGCGCTTGATGAAGTTCCGGAAGCCATCGGCCTGGGGCTCCAGCACAGCGAAGGAAGCGATGTCGGTTTGTTCCTGGCTGGCATCGGTGCGCCCGGGGGTGAAGGGGACAGTGATGTGGTGTCCAGCTTTTTTGGCAGCGGCTTCAATGGCTGCCCCACCACCGAGGACGATGACATCGGCAAGGGAGACACGTTTGCCGCCGGAAAGGGTGGCGTTGAAGGCTTTTTGAACGCCTTCCAGTGTGTTGAGAACGGCATCGAGAGCAGCGGGATCGTTGGCTTCCCAATACTTTTGAGGAGCAAGGCGAATGCGGGCACCGTTGGCACCGCCACGCTTATCGGTACCGCGGTAGGTGGAGGCGGAGGCCCATGCGGTGGTAACAAGTTGGCCGATGCTCAAACCGGAGGCGAGGATGCGTTCCTTGAGGGCGGCAACATCGCTCTCGTTGATCAAGGCATGATCAACCGCGGGGACGGGGTCTTGCCAGATGAGGGTTTCCTTGGGAACGAGTGAGCCCAGGTAACGGGCAATTGGGCCCATATCGCGGTGGGTGAGTTTGAACCACGCGCGGGCAAAGGCATCGGCAAATTGTTCGGGGTTGTTGAGGAAGCGACGGGAGATAGGCTCGTAGTTGGGGTCGAACCGGAGCGCCAAGTCGGCGGTGGTCATCATCGGAGCGTGCCGTTTGGCGGGGTTGTGGGCATCGGGGACGGTGTTGTCGCCGGAACCATTTTTGGGGATCCATTGGTTGGCACCAGCAGGGCTTTTCACCAATTGCCATTCGTACTTGAAGAGCGTCTCAAAATAGCTGTTATCCCACTGGGTGGGAGTCGGTGTCCAAGCGCCTTCGATACCGCTGGTGATGGTATGTTCGCCTTTGCCGGTACCGTAGGAGTTCTTCCAGCCGAGGCCCATTTCCTGAAGGGGTGCGCCCTCGGGCTCGGGACCGACGTGGGAAGCGCTGGCGGCACCATGGCATTTCCCGAAGGTGTGGCCACCGGCAACAAGGGCCACGGTTTCTTCATCATTCATGGCCATGCGGGCAAATGTCTCGCGGATGTCCCGAGCGGAAGCCAGCGGATCAGGGTTTCCGTTGGGGCCCTCGGGATTAACGTAGATAAGGCCCATCTGCACAGCGGCGAGGGGGTTTTCGAGTTCCCGTTCACCGGAATAGCGTTTGTCGGCAAGCCAATCGCTTTCGGGGCCCCAGTAAACATCACCCTCGGGTTCCCATACGTCGGCCCGACCACCGCCGAATCCGAAGGTTTTGAAGCCCATGGATTCCAGCGCAGCGTTTCCAGCGAGGATCATGAGGTCAGCCCAGGAGAGTTTACGACCATACTTTTGTTTGACCGGCCACAGAAGACGACGGGCTTTGTCCAGGTTGGCGTTATCGGGCCAGCTGTTGAGCGGGGCGAAGCGTTGCATCCCAGTTCCGGCGCCACCGCGACCATCGGCCACACGGTATGTTCCCGCTGCGTGCCACGCCATACGAATCATGAAGGGGCCGTAATGACCATAATCTGCCGGCCACCATTCTTTGGAATCAGTCATCAAGGCGTACAAATCCTTGCGAACCGCTTCCAGATCGAGAGTTTTGAATTCTTCGGCATAATTGAAATCCTTACCCATGGGATCGGTAAGGTCGGAATGTTGGTGAAGGATGCGCAGGTCGATTTGATTCGGCCACCAGTCCATGTTGGACATTTTGCGCATGGATGCGGCTTTGCCCATGACGGGGCATTTGCTGATATCGCCCATAGTTTGATCAATAGTCATTGGTCTTTGAACTCCCTTTTGGCATGTGGATTGGGTATTTCAGTGCTTTGTTGCAAGATTCGGACAACAGATGGATATGCTTTTCATCCAGTGGGAGAAGTCTATCGGAAATAGATAAGCAAGATGGATTATATTCCCTATCCATAATGCAATCCTATGGAACGAATTGCCCTCAACAAAATGCTTCCGCCAATCAATCTCTTCCTGAGTGACACTCTCTCCTGAATACTGTTTAATCGTTCCCTGTACCTGTAAAGCCCGATTGCCTCACCTTCATGACCCACCCCCACCGCCCTGTTCGCCGTATTGAGCGTTTCTTCCGACCCGACTTCCCGTTTTCCGTTCATAGCCTTCCCTTCTACTACGGCTGGGTCATCATGGTGGGGGCCACGATTGGCACTGTGGCGAGCATTCCCGGACATACCATGGGTATGGGGGTGTTTACCGATTACTTCATTAATGTTCTGGGAATCAGCCGGTTGCAGCTCGCCCAAGCGTATGCCTTGGGGACGGTGGGGAGCAGTCTTTGCCTTCCCACAGCGGGGGTCTTGCTGGATCGTCTCGGTTCACGCCCGATGATTGTGCTTGCGTCCTTGGGATTGGCGGCGTCGCTCCTGTATCTGGCGTCGCTTCAGGGATTGATGGGTCTCTTGGGGGAAAGCCCCGGGTTTTGGCTCCCCTTCGCAATGATTTGCCTGGGGTTCTTTCTGGTCCGCTTTTTTGGTCAGGGCGCCCTCACCATGATCTCACGAACCATGGTGGGGCGTTGGTTTAACGCCCGCAGAAGCCGCGTCACGATGATTTCAAGCCTTGGGGTGGTGCTGGCGTTCAACACGGCCCCGGCGATCCTAAACTCCACTCTTCAGGCAGAGGGTGGATTGGCCACGCTGCTCTGGCTCGCGTTACTGAATGGATTCTGCATGGCGTTGGTCGGGTATCTCTTGATTCGGAACACCCCGGAACAATGCGGGCTGGAATTGGAAGGGGGGTACAAACCGCGCAAAGAACGGGCGGCTTATGCCCTGCACCATGAATTCACCCGGGGCGAGGCACTACGGACCTACTCCTTCTGGGCCATCACCATTTGCTTCGCCATCTATTCCCTCACGATTACCGCGTTCCTCTTTCACTTGGCGGATATCGGGTTGGAATTCCAACGAAGCCGGGAATTCGTGTACGCAATATTCCCCTGGGCGGGAGTGATGGGGGTGCTGGCGACGCTGTTGACGGGTTGGGCGGGCGATCGACTACCGATGAAGGTTTTGGTGCTTCAGGTGGCGCTGGGGCAGTTGATGATCAGCAGCGGAACCGTCTTCTTGGACGTCGCTCTGGGGCGGGCGGTGTTGATTTTCGGCTATGGGTTGGCGGCGGGGACTTACCTGAGCCTCGTCACCATGATTTGGCCGAGGTTTTATGGTCGGCAAAACCTGGGGGCCATCAATGGAGCCAGCACGCTTTTCATCGTCTTCTGCAGTGCTTTTGGCCCCATCCTGATGAGTGTGCTGGAAGGCCTTTTGGGGAGCTATTCCTGGGCGTTTTGGTGGTTATGGATGGCGCAGGGTGGGATTGTGATCCTGAGCTTTTTTATCGAAAATCCACAACGGAAGTACGAGCCGTCATTTCACGAATTCTGAGAGAAGTAGTGAATAAAGTGGAGTTTTTGTGTCGGGTTTTAAAAGTTGGAGAGTATTCCTTGACTTTTCCCGGGGTTTGAGGTGCTTATTCAATCGAAATTTGTGACAACTCCGTCTGCAACGGGTCGCCACATGCTGTTGTTTTTGTTGAGGTGTTTATCATGACCACTCGTTCCGGCCTGATGGGGCGTAACCAGGAATCCCGCAAGTCCCAGGTGCTCTACCAACTGTGGAAGGAAGGCCCCATTTCCCGTGGCGCTTTGGCGGATTTGATGGGCCTTAACCTCCCCACCGTCAGTGCGATTGTACAAGATCTTTTGAAGACCGAGGAACTGATTGAGGAAGGTTTCGCCACTTCCACCGGGGGGCGGAAAGCTCAACTCCTGGATGTAAACCCCGTGAAGGGGGGCATCGTGGCCATCGAGTTCAGCAACCGGGGGATTCTCTCCGCCTCCAGCGATATGAAGGGGCGCCTTCAAAACCACGTCATCCGCCCTTGGAGCCATCGTGCCACCAAAGAGGAAACAATCGAGGCCATCAAAGAAGCCGTGCAAGATCAGAAGAACTTCCTCAAAGAGGATGAAAAGCTCGATCTCGCGCGCATCGGCGTGGTGGTTTCCGGTCTTGTGGATGAAGTGAACGGCGTTTCCAAAACCTTCCCACGCATGGACGACTGGAAGGATGTGGATCTTGCCTATATTCTCAAAAAAGCCTTCAAAGTCCCCGTGGATTTAAGCAGCCACGTGGTGGGAACCACCCTTGCCGAAAGCATTTTTGGTCGGTTCAAGGAGATTAAGAACTTCGTCTACGTTCACTTGGGGCCGGGGCTTGCCATCGGTATCGTGGTGGATGGAATCGTCTATCGCGGGGTTAAAACCACCGTGGGGGAAATCGGCCACATGACCGTCGTGGAAGATGGCCCCCTCTGCTATTGTGGAAACTATGGTTGTCTGGAAACCGTGGCGAGCGATTGGGCCTTGGTGGCCCAGGCGAAGAAAGCAATCGATGATGGCGTGCAAACGCACATCCCCGAGCACGCCGATGAAACCGGGCGCATCACCCCGGCGGCAATCTTCAGCGCGGCGGAAACCGGCGACCGGTTTGCCTCCAGCCTGATCGATCGTGCGGGTCACTATATCGGGATCTCCCTCGCTTCCGTTGTGAACCTTCTCGCTCCCGAAGCGATTATCTTCGGCGGCTCCATGAGCGACGATGGCGACAAGCTGATCAAAGCAGCGCTTCACACGGTGAAACTCCGGGCACTGGAGGATTTGGAGCGCGACATCAAAATCGATCTCGGTTCTTTCGGCCTCCAAGCCGGTGTATTTGGTGCCGTGGCCATCGCCCTGCACAAACACTACGGATCGTTCACCGACTAATTCCGCCCTCATCCGCCCTGCTTTTTTGGGCGATACCGTTTGCATCCCGGGTGATTTTTCTGGAGAGTGATCTCAAGAAAAATCACCCTTTCTTTTGGCGATCGCAACTTCTTCGATGGTTTCAACCCAACCTCAAAACCCCTCGCTTCCTCGCCCTGCAATTGCCGAACGAGTTTTGGCCGTTGCTGTTGCGGTACTGTTGGTTGGCTTGGTTTTGGGGGTATGGGTACATACGTGGAAAGTGGTGAAGGCGGAAAACATGCTCCGCCAGGGGCGCTTTTTGGCGCAGAATTCTCCAACATCCAACAAACGACTTCAGCTAATTCAGGATGCCCTGAAAACGGACTCCACCAGCTTGGAGGCTCGTCAGGATTTGGCGCGCTTTCGTGATAACGAAACCAAACTCCGTTTTCAATCCAGCCAATATAATCTCATTCGTGAAGAGGAGCTGCTCTCAGCCTATTCCCAATTGGATGCGTTGATCGGCACATACCCTTACCAACCTCGGATTCTGCGTCAGAAGGCTGATTTTGCAAATATTCTAACCGTTTACTACCAACAGGTTGGGGACACAGAAAAGGCGGCGGCTTACACACAGGATTACTTTGATTTTTATCATCGCTCCTATCGGCAAGTCCCCGTCCCCTTGGAAACACCGAAAGCATTCCTAATGGACGTTTTGATTTCCGCCAATAACTCGGGTCATCCGTTGGTGGCGGCTGAGGTATTGGGATTTACAGAGACAAACCCTCTGGAGTGGGGAGTTGGGGAAGATCCCCGGGGGCGTCAGGTGATACTCAACACCTGGATGCAGCTCCGGTTATATCCCCTTTTGTTTGATGAATTGTACAAGGATTTCCAACGCCCGGAGGATCAGCTTCCCCTCTTGCGGCGTTACTGTGTCCCCCTGATGACCGATCCCTACGCCCGCGACTCCATGCTCTTTTTTCTCCGCACGTTGAAAGGGAAAAACCAACTGGGACTTGAGTCCGAAATCTTCCTAAAGGATTTGGAATCCCTTGCCATCGAGGAGGTTCAACCCAAGCCATGAGTGAGACCCCACTCGCCCTCAGCGAATTACTGGGGGCCATCAACAGAATCGCTCCGCCAACGTTGGCAGAATCCTGGGACAACGTGGGGTTGCAAGTGGGGACACCCTCTGATCCTGTTCGGCGTGTGTTGGTGGCGTTGGAGATTTCCGATGCGGTGCTTGATGAGGCGGAGTCTCTCGGGATTGATTGTATCGTCACACACCATCCGTTGATTTTCTCCCCGCTGAAATCCCTCAACGGAAGCCACGCACAAGGGCGCTTCCTGATTCGATTGATTCGTATGGGTTCTGCGTTGTTGTGCGCTCATACAAATCTCGATTCCGTTCCCGAAGGAACAAACGGTGTTCTTGCAGACTTGTCCGGATTGAAAGATCGGAAGCCGCTTTTCCCTGTCCCCATTCCGGGAATGGAGGAAGTCAAGTATGCGGTCTATGTCCCTGTGGAGCATGTTGCCGCAGTGATTGAAGCCATCCATCAGGCGGGTGCCGGTGTCATTGGCAATTATTCTCACTGCACCTTCCGTGTCCCCGGTGTGGGAACGTACAAACCCATGGAAGGAGCGAATCCGTTTGCCGGTGAGGTGGGGAAATTTGAGGAGGCCACAGGGGAAGTGAAGCTCGAGGCAATTTGCCCGAAGCGCCAACTCGAAAAGCTCTTGGAAAAGGTCCGCAAGGTTCATCCGTATGAGGAAATCGCCTACGATGTCTTCCCCATCGTCCCCACTCGTGAACCGGAAACGGGACTTGGGATTGTCGGCAAGCTTAACTCCTCTGTCCCCTTTGAGTTGTTTGTGCAGAATTTTCTGGGAGTGCTTTCTCAGACGTTCCCCAAGGTGAGTCCAGTGGTTTCCCTGGTGGGGAACGCAGAGAAACTCATTCAGCGTGTGGCGGTTTGTTCCGGAGCGGGGGGTGAAGTCGTTCGGCGCTGGAGGCAGGGGATGGCCGATGTGCTGATAACCGGCGAGTTGACCCATCATCAAGCGGCAGAGCTGCGCGATCGTGGAGTGGCGGCGTTGTGTATCGGCCATTATGCCAGCGAGGCGATTGTGTGCGGGCGCCTGCGGGATTTGCTCGTTTCAGAACTCGGAAAAAAATCTCCGGAAGTCTTTGTCTCTGATGTCAACGCGGATCCGTTTCGAAGCCACGGTTGAGGCTCGCCGCTTTCGCTATCGGAGGAGTGCCGGATAAGCGGGTTGGGCCACGGCGAGTCTTTGAAGTACACGTTCGCGGGTGGGGGCATCCTGCTCGCCCTGAGCAAGGGCAAACAAAACCAATTGGAAGTTGAGAACCTCGGGCCGAACCTCCACGGCTTTTTCCACAATTGCGCGGTGCCATTCCTGGCGAGTGGCATCAGGAAAACCATTACTGGCTTCAATCAC
>JANRMB010000107.1:0-9842 GCA_033761985.1 Candidatus Sumerlaeia bacterium
TCAATTTCTTTACCGTGGGCGAAAATCATTTTTAGCCCTGTGATAACAAGGAACCCACCAAATATATAGACCATCCAATGGAATTCTTTGATGAGAGCAACGCCGGCGAAAATCAGAATCGCCCGCATAACTAGAGCTCCAAGGATCCCATAGAAAAGCACCCGGTGTTGGTATTCTGAGGGAACTCTAAAGTAGCTGAACAGCAGGATGAAGACGAAGATATTGTCAACACTCAGGGATTTCTCGATGAGGTATCCGGCGAGAAACTCGAGTGCCATTTGTTTGGATTCGCCAACCGGGGCGAAGATTGCTCCGGGGTTGAGGAATATCAGGAAGTTGAAAATCAACGCCAACACGATCCATACAGCCGTCCAGCTGATGGCCTCGCGAAAAGAAACTGTATGTGATTTACGGTGAAAGACACCCAAGTCCAAAGCCAGCATGGCCAGAACAAAAGTGTTAAACCCGATCCAGAGGTAAATGGAATGGGAGCCCATGAAATTGTATCCTTGAAGGTATGTTTAAATACTTAAGGGCGACATATTTACATGCCACCCCAGAGGTTCGAGTAAGAAAAGTGTGTGAACAAATGAAACTTACTTACGAAGGCCGAGACGGGAAATCAGACTGCGATAACGCTCGATGTCTTTGTGTTTGAGATAATCGAGAAGGCGCTTACGTTTACCAACCATCATCAAAAGGCCACGGCGGCAGTGAAAGTCTTTTTTGTTGATCTTAAGGTGTTCGGTCAGATTGTTGATTCGCTCGGTAAGGACTGCAACCTGTACCTCGGGGGAACCAGTATCGGCATCCTTGGTGGCGTATTCTTGGATGACTTGGGTTTTACGCTCTGGCTTGATGGACATTTGTGTGCTCCACTAAATGAAAGAAATATCCGCAAAGCTCAGCAGAACGCTGTGGAGGGCGATTCCCCGAGCAAAGGGAGAAGCAGTGGGCTGGAATGAGTCTCTGCTGTCAAGCGGGATCAGATACGCAGCCAGAGAGTTGGCAAATTGCTCCGTTTGAATAAAGAGACTCCACAACCATTCTACCCCGATGGGTTACGATCAGGAAATCACCGGACTTTAGGATATGGTCGAAAGCATCGCCCTCCAGAGTGAGCCAAATCTCCCCACAACACACAGTAATCAGAAGACCTTTCCGGGCATCAAATGCCAGCGCTTGTTTGCCCCTGATGGTGAGGGTGTACCCAGATTCAAGGGCTTCACCAGGGTTTGTTGAGCGGTATTCCGGAGCAATTACCGGTTTCGAAATAGCCATGAAAGTAATCCCTTTTGAACCGCCATCTAAACTCATGGGGCACTTTATATCTTGTTCCTACGCCAGTTTACAAGACACAGAAGTTGCTTTAGTCTAGTAGTACAGTTGATAAGAACCCGAACTGTACTACTCAGGAATTTGAAGAACTGTTGCTTGCCTGAGTTGCGCAACTCGGTTAGGACTGGAAAATCATGACCGAATTGAAAAAACCCAAGTATTTGAAACTGGCGGATGAATTGGCCCAACTTATTGAGTCCGGGACTTTCCGCGTTGGAGATCGATTGCCCAGTATTCGGGAACTCGCCGTGCAGTGGCGTATTTCCATGACGACTGTGAGTGAAGCCTATCGGGATTTGGAAAACCGGGGGTTGGTGGAAAGCCGGCCACAATCGGGGTTTTTTGTGCTAAGCCCATGGGTTCGGACTTACGGAGCGCTGGAAAACAAACCCCTTTGCTCAACTCCAATTTTGGAACCGGTCCCCCAAGAACCCCGACTCACAGACTTTATGCTGAAACTAATTCAGGATATGCACAAACCCACCTACCTTCCTTTGGGTGGAGCGGTGTTGATGTCATCTGATGTGCCGAGCAAGCGCCTCTACAGTGCGGCTCAAACAGCGGGGCGCCGTCATGAAGAAAGAATCAACCAGTACTGCGACCCCTCCGGTGTTGTGGAACTGAAAAGCGAAATAGCCAAACGTGCGGTACTCTCAGGGGTGGCCGCGGATCCCTCCGAAGTGTTGATCACCAACGGTTGCCATGAGGGGATCTCCCTGGCCATTAGCGCTCTCAGTCAACCGGGCGACATGATTGCCGTGGAGTCACCCTGCTTTTACGTCACGATCTTTTCCGCCATCCACCACGCTCGCAAGATTGTGGAAATTCCATGTTCTCCCGAAACCGGAATCAGTTTGGAGGCCTTGGAATTTGCCCTCAAATCGTATCCCATTCGTGTGGTTGTTACAGTCTCAAACCACCAAAACCCCATGGGGTCCTCCATTCCGGATGAACGCAAAAAAGCATTGGTGGAATTGTGTGAGCAACATGGCGTTGTGTTGATTGAGGATGATATATATGGCGAGCTTTGCTATAATCGGCAACGGCCACGCACCTGCAAATCCTACGACCAAACCGGGAACGTTGTGCTTTGTTCCAGCTTTTCCAAAACGGTGGCGCCGGGGTACCGAATCGGCTGGCTTTTGCCCGGGCGTTACCGAAAAGAGATTCTCACCCACAAGCTGCTGCTCAACATCTCCACCTCCGTGCTCCCTCAACTCACCCTCTCCACCTATTTGGAGGAAGGGGGATATGATCACCACCTTCGGCGCTTACGGCGCAGCCTGGGGGAAAGAATGGAGTTGTTGCGCCGAATGGTGGGTGAATGCTTTCCACCGGAAACACGATTTTCCAATCCCACTGGGGGGTTGGTGCTCTGGGTGGAGTTTTGGAGAGGTTTTGATTCTTTCCGGCTTTATGGGGAAGCGCTGAGAGAAGGAATTTCCATCGGCCCGGGGGGAATCTTCTCCCAGAGTGGACAATACAAACACTGCATCCGATTGAACTGCACCGGAATCAGGGAAGAACATTTGGAGCAGCTTCAATTGCTGGCACGTTTAATTGAATGCCAGCGGAAGCCCATCATCCGTGTGGGGTGATTTACGTTCCGGAGGGGCGGATTGTTGGGTGCAATAAAACTTCGTTAATTTTCTTCGACGATTTTTCTTGATGTTCATCGGCTCGGATCGAAACCGTGGTGGGACTAGGTTTTCCGAAGGTACTTTCCATTCAGGAAAGGCCCTCGCTCAAGGCAACGATACAGCCTTTGAAAGCCTCGGGTGCAGCAGACGTTTTTTTCCCCAAATCCACAGGAGGTATTCTGGTCATGCAATTACGTTCGTTCCTTGCTCTCACAACAGTAGCTTCAACCCTCGTTCTTTCGGGTTGTACAACCGTACAAAAAGGTGCTGCGGCAGGTGGTGCCGTGGGCGCCGCTTCCGGTGCCATCATTGGTGCCAACGTAGCTGAAGGAACCGTCCTCGGTGGTGCCCTCATTGGTGGTGGTACAGGTGCCGGTGTCGGTGGACTTGCAGGCGATGCCTACGCCAAAGTAGAAGAAACCGATATGGAGCGTGAGCTCCAAAACCTTCGCGCTCAACTCGCCGCCAAGGATGCTGAGCTTGCTGCTCTTCAAGCCGCTGCTCCATCTCCCGAAGCCCTTGCCGAAGTGGATCGCCTTCGCAGCCAAGTGGGTACACTTCAAAACCAACTTGCCCAGGCACAAAATCAAGTGGATGCCGAACGCGCCAAAGCAATCTCCGGCACAGGCGAGCTTTCCAGCCTGAAGCAGGATTTGGCCAACGAAAAAGGCCGTGGCATTACACTTCAACAACAACTCAGCGCCGAACAAGCAGCCAAACAAAAAGCCTTGGATGAACTCAACGCCGTAAAAGGGGAACTGGCTCAGGCCACTACCGACCGCGACAAGTTTGAGGCCCAGCTTGCTGCCGCCACCGCTGAACTTGGGAAAGTGAAGAACGATCTTTCCGTCATCGAAGCTACCCTCAAAGAAAAAGCACAAACCGTTGATGGGCTTCATGATGAACTTTCCAAATTGAACATTCAACTGGAAGAAACAAGCCGCGGTCTTCAACTCACGATTGTGGATCAACTGCTCTTCAACCCCGGTCAGGCACAACTCTCTGAAACCGGTGTGGAACTTTTGGGCAAAGTTGCCGCCATCATCAAGGAACGCTTCCCTGATCGTGAGCTGATGATTGAAGGCCACACGGACAACCAACCAATCGTTCGTTCCGGATGGCGTTCCAACTGGGAACTCGGCGCAGGTCGTGCCCTTGCCGTGGTTCACGAGTTGGTGGATTATCATGGCTTCAAACCCGAGATGCTCTCCGCCACAACCTTCGGTGAGTTCCGCCCCACAACTTCCAACGCGTCTGAAACCGGCCGCGCTGAAAACCGTCGTTCTGTGATTACCATCCTTCCCGAGAAGGCTCCCATCGTACGGAAGCAACTCGCCGGGCTGTAATCACCGGACCTGACGTCTCTCCCCACATCTCTCCTGCACCTCGGGCAGTCCGGTTTTCTCCTCCTTTTCCGGACTGCCCTTTTTTTCGTCTCAAGGTTTTGCCCATGCGCGTACTACTATTCTTGATCTTGATGCTCCTGGCCACGGGCTGCGCCACCAAGCTGCGCCCCACGGAATTCCGCTCCGCCCAGGCCGAACCCATTCTTCGCATCAATAAGGCTCAGGAGTTTTATCCTGTGGAGCCGACACTTTCCAATTTTAATTCCGAACCCAATCCCCGCCCCATCCTTTTTGTGATTAACAAACCCACTTGGGGAGCGAAAAGCAAACTCAAGCCCTCGGAGATTGACGACGTTTCCTTCACGCTGCGCGAACGCCTGTATCGTTATATTCTTCGTCAGTATGGGCACCCGGCGCGTGTTCGCTATGCCTACATTCCCAGCGATCCCTTAACCAAAGATTACGACGTGATCTTTGTGGATTCCCACGTAACCCATGCCGAGACAGGAAGTGGTCCGATGCGGTTTATCCTTGGTTATGGAGCCGGAGCCACCACCCTTCAAGTGGAGGGGAGTTTCAACCTCAAACAGACTGAGACCACCTCGATTCCGCTTCTCAATTTCGCCGCACGCCAGAAACACGGTGCCTACCCCAACGGTTTTATGAACACCCAAGTCTGGGACGATGCCTACTGTCTGAAGTACGCCACCGAGGCGATGATCGGCAAGCTGACGCTGAAACTGCCGGAAGTTTTGCCACGCGGCGCTTCCCCCATCGAAAACCCCGGGAAAATCAAACGCGATTAGTTGCTCGCCACACGATCAACTTGCCACATTTCCAAGAGATACTACAACGTTTTCAAATCGTCGAGATCAAGGCGCGCAAGGCAGAAGTCGAAGCGGAGTGTGCTTCACGCACACGACCGAGGCTTTCGACCGATGGGCAACACCGAGATCGGCAATTTCAAATTGTCCTCTACAAGCACTCGATAATGATTTCGCGTACAATTGACTATTAATCACCTGCTTCCTAACATGTTTATTTCACGCAAAGGCGCAAAGAACCGCGAAGAGCGCAAAGGAGTAGTCTTTTTATTTGAAGATAAATTGATGGGAATTTGTTCATAAGATATTGATTTTATTGGCCTTGAATTTAAAAATGTGAAGTTTTAATACATAAAATCTTTGCGTGCTTTGCGGTTCTTTGCGCCTTTGCGTGAAACTACTTTAATTCTTCGATACCTTTTCTTAATCGTACATTCAAATATTTATCAAGACAAATATTTAGAGCTTGAGTATAACTCTTGCTCCTGATTGATGACATATCATTCGGGAGTTTTCGTTATGGCCTCATCACAGCGTTGGATTATCACCGGTTGTTCCAGCGGGTTCGGAAAAGCAATTGCGCGGGAAGCACTCCGCCAGGGGCATCGGGTGGTAGCAACAGCCCGGCGTTTGGAATCACTCAACGAGTTGAAGCAGGAATTCCCTTCCACTTGCCTTCCCTTGGAACTCGACGTCAGCAAACCCAAAAACATCCCACAAGTCGTGGAACGCATGGTGCAGGAGTTTGGTGGAGTGGATGTGGTGGTGAACAACGCCGGGTTTGCCACGTTGGCGTCTCTTGAAGAAACCACAATGCCGCAACTGCTCAAGATTTACGAGACGATTGTTCTCGGAAGCACGGTGATGATTCAAACGGTTCTCCCCCACCTGCGGGCGCAGGGAAGCGGGCATATCATCAACATGAGCGCCAAAGCAGGGTTTGATAATTACGCCGGGTTTTCCGCCTACGGGGGAGCCAAGTTTGCGTTGGAGGGTTTGAGCGAGGCACTGCACAAAGAAGTGGGGCCGTTGGGAATCAAGGTAACGCTGATTGAACCCGGGCCGTTCCGCACGGAGTTTGTGGGGAAATCGGTTCAGCAAACCTCCCCGGCGAATTCCCCCTATGCTGGAAGCGTTGGGAAATTCGGAACCATTCTCAACACCATCAACGGAAAGCAAAAGGGTGATCCGGATAAAGCCGCCGCGCTGATTGTAAAAATTGCCGGCACGGAAAAGCCTCCGTTTCGGCTTCCCTTGGGTGTATATGCCCTCAACGCTTGGCGGCAAAAACTGAAGGCGATTGAAGCAGAGCTTAGTGCTTGGGAAGCAGAAATCAAAGCGACAGATTTCTAAGAAAAACTCCCCGGAATCTTCCCCGGGGAGTTTTGTAACTTCCAACTTATACGTTGCTGGTGGGTTTAATGGCCGCGCCGGTGGAACGTCGCCGCAGGGACTCCTGAACATGGAGGTTGTTGAGGGCATTCACAAAGGCTTTGATCGCCGCCAAAACCACGTCGGTGCTGATGGCGCGCCCCTTCACTTGCGGACCGCCTTCACGTTCCACCACGACGGTGACACGGCCCAAGGCATCGCCCCCTTCAGTCACTGAATCGAGCGCGAAGGAGTGGAGCTTCAAGTCGTCTTCCGTGAGTTGATCAATCACCAGAAAACAGGCGTCCACGGGGCCATCGCCTTCCGCTGAGCCAGTGAGTTCGCGGCCTTCATGTTTGAGCGTGATGCTGGCGCGGGGTTTGGATCCCTTTGCGGTGCTGACGTCCCAACTGACTAATTCCCATGTGGCGGCACCCTTGAAAAGGACTTCGTCCACAAGGGCGATGAGGTCGTCTTCATAGACTTCCTTCTTCTTGTCGCAGACTTCTTTGAAACGCTCGAAGGCGGCAGAAAGTTCGTCATCGGTCAGGGAATACCCCATGGCTTGAACCCGCGTTTTGAATGCGTGGCTGCCGGAGTGTTTGCCCATGACCATGCCCTCTCCGCTCCAGCCCACGCTTTCGGGGGTCATGATTTCATAAGTAAGGGCGTTCTTGAGCATGCCATCCTGGTGAATCCCCGCTTCATGGGCGAAGGCGTTTGCACCAACGATTGCCTTGTTGCTTTGTACCCGTTGACTCGTCATTTCACTCACCAACCGGCTGGTGCGGTAGAGCTCTTGGGAGACGATCTGGGTATCGAGGCCTTTGAAGTAATCGGGGCGGGTGCGGAAGTTCATCACCGCTTCTTCCAGAGAGGTATTTCCCGCGCGTTCGCCGATGCCGTTGATGGTACACTCAATTTGGCGGGCACCGTTGATGACGCCAGCGAGTGAGTTGGCCACCGCCAACCCCAGATCGTTGTGGCAGTGAACACTGATGATGGCCTGATTGATGGTTTTACAGTGATCCTTCAGGAACTTGATTTGTGCGCCGTATTGCTCGGGTTGGCAATAGCCAACGGTATCGGGAATGTTAAGGGTGGTGGCGCCGGCTTCAATAACAGCGGAACAAACTTCCACCATGAATCCCCAATCGGTACGACCCGCGTCTTCCAACGAGAACTCGACATCGTTCGTGAGTGATTTTGCCAGCTTCACCATTTCCACGGCAACTTCCAGAACGCGCTCGGGCTTCATGCGGAGTTTGTACTCCATGTGAATGGCGGAGGTGGCGATGAAGGTATGGATGCGGGGGCGATTGGCGGCTTTTACGGCGTCGTAGCAGGTGGTAATGTCCTTCTCACGAGCCCGGGCCAAGCCGGCAATCACCGGGGCACCGGGGAGTGTTCCCACGTGTTGGGCAATGGCGCTGACGGATTCAAAATCCCCGGGAGAACTGATGGGAAAACCGGCTTCGATGATATCGACGTTGAGGCGGGCAAGTTGACGGGCGACTTCAAGTTTTTCCCGATGATTCATGCTGCAGCCGGGAGACTGCTCGCCATCGCGAAGGGTGGTATCAAAAATAAAGACCCGGTTTTCCGGGGAAACGGGGGGGCGCTGCTGGGAATGCGTCGTCATGGGAGGTGCTCCAAGGAATGGGAGAGTCAACCGCAGGAGCGGTTGCAAAGGCAAATGGAAGTGTGAGGTGGAAAAGGGAAACGGGACTTAGGCCAACGCCGCTGCGGGGAGATACCCACGGTCAGGGGTTGGCTACCGAAGTCGAAGTCCGGGGAGTAGCAGAAGGGAAAGGGGAAGAGTGTTGTGCGTGATAACGTGTGATGAGTGAATCATTCGGCCAACTCCCCTTTCAGAGGATGGGTTTCTCTAGTGCAAAAACGCCCAAGATGTCAAGGGGTGATGGGGGCAGCATCCTGCCCTTGGTGATCATTGGTTGCTTGGAAAACGATAGTGCTCTTTGCGATTAATCGAACGCACCGGAATGCTTCGTATGGCCGTCGTGATATTGAACGCTTAGGCTGTACGCAAACTCGGGGAAGTAAATGTTTCGTCCATCAAGCTCGTATTCGCCACGCTGGAAGTCCACGGTGTCGGACCGGAAATCGGTTTTCGCGGGGACGTGGGGTTTTCCATGATCGCGGCTAATGGTGAGTCGATATGCATCGATGCCGCCGAAGTAGTAGTTCTTCAGGAGATCGCGCTTTTCGCGGCTCAAGCCATCAAAATCACGCTCAATGAAGATCCCCCAGTTGGCATCCACATGAACCCAGCCATAGGGCTCCAGATATATCTCGGCCCAATCGTGCATGCCGGTGTACATGGGGTAGATAACCCAACCGGCACTGAAACGCGCGGGGACACCGCCAGCTCGGCACAGCGTTATGAACAGCAGCGCAATTTGCCCGCAGTCCCCATAACTGTTGGAGCGCACAAAATCGCTGATGTTGTGCACGGTGGAATACTCATGGGCATAGGAATACTTGATGTTGTGAGAAATCCACTCATAGTAGGCGCGTGCTTTTTCCGCGGGATTGGTAACCCCGAGGGAGATCTCCTGTTCCAAGGCCAGAAGCTCGGGGGTGAAGACCACATGGGGGAGTTGCTCGGAGAGAAAAGACTCCATCCCCTGGGTATTTTGAACGAGGGGAACCCGGGCGGGATCGATATTCGTGTACTGGGGGAAACGGGTCATGCTCCAACGGGCGTAGAACTCCCGGGGGGAGTGGGTTGCGGTGATGGTTTCCTCAAAATACAATGAACGGTGAGTGGAACCATTTGGGGCAATCTGCTCAACCACGGGAAGGGTTTCCAACAAATCCACGTGGGTTTGAAAAGCAAATTCCTGTGGAAAAGGAATCCATGCGCGAAGAGTAGAGCCTTCCTTGAGTGTTATCTCAGGTTTCATGGTGGCGCGAAACCAGATTTCAAAGTCACGGGGCTGGGCGGTACGCGTTGGAGAGGTTTCCACCTCGGCGATCACGCGTTCTGCTTCGGCCAACAGAAAAGACTCCCACTTGGTGAGGCCGGGCTTGAAGTCGGCAGGCTTGATGGTGTCGTGACGAAAGAAGAAGTTGGCTACGCTCGGGCGGAAGTAGCGGAGGGTTTCGGAATCGATCAACTTGAAATCGAAGTAACCCTCTTCTTTCCATTTTTCATAAGCGTCATCGGAATAAACGCCTTCCGGGAGCTTCTTCTGTAGGCTACTCTTTAGCTCATCCTCGGTGAGAGAGTAATCCAATCGAATGCGGCGGGTGCGCTCCAATTCAAAGCGCAGGGCTTCCCGCTGTTCAGGGGAAAGATC
>JANRMB010000108.1:0-10273 GCA_033761985.1 Candidatus Sumerlaeia bacterium
CTCGTTGGAGGCGGTGAAGAAAAACCTTCAGGCGGCCACAAACAACATCGACAAATCACAAACCCGTTCCCGGGCCATGATGCGGGCCCTGCGCCGGGTGGACGAGTTGGAGGCCGGGGAATCGCTCAAGCTTCTCCCCGAGCTTCAACAGGAGGAGATGTTCGGCGGCGAGGACGAAGAGGAATCGTGAATCAGCGGGGAACGGTTTCCGGCTCAGGAACATCCCGGTGGCGCTGGTAGGGGCGTTCATCCCCCCACAGAATGCGGGTGTTGGAGAAATAGAGATCGCCCCAGCCGTAACCTTTTTTCACCCAGGGGCTGAGTCCCTTGGGCCAGTTGGGCCACAGGCTTCGGCAAATGATGTAGTCCACGCCTCCCACCACGATGGAGACGCTTTTCCAGAGGATGTAGCTGAAATCGTAACCGATGTTGGCGTAGAAGTTCCCGCCGAAGATGTTGTACCCACCCCCGGCGGTGGGGGCTTTCGCGAGGTGGGATTGATCAGCAAAAAACTCGAAGACGTTGGCAACCGTGACAAGCGGGGCATCGACAACGTCGCGCACAACGACCACCGGTGTGAGGGCGATTTTGGCCCCTTTCGAGGGAGAACCATCGGAGGCGCATCCCTGCAAGACGGGGAGAAACGTAACAAGGGCGAGCATCAGTAGCCCGGCTTTCAACGGGCGAAGGGAAGGGAAACTCTGGGCCATGGGAAGTGACTCCTGCGGGGGTGGGATGCATCAACCTGTTTGTCCGCATGCGGGCAGGAGAACCTCAACCAAAAGTTGAGCGATTGAGGCAGAGCCTTGCGATCCGGATGAGGGGGGAAATCGGACTCGAATCATCCCTCAAGCCGAGACACGTTCTGCTAGGACGAGATACGTTTTTCCGAGATCAAGGCGCGCAAGGCGGAAGTCGAAGCGGAGCGTACTGATGTACGCGACCAAGGCTTCCGACCGCAGCGCAACACAGAGATCGGGAAAACGGACTCGTCCTCCTCAGCCGGTGAAAACTTCCCGCATCTTCGCTCGCCACCCGGGGACCTCCGGGGCATCGGGGTAGAAGACGCGCCACAGGCTGTACGGGCTTTGGGTTAGGGCCCGGACGATGGCGGAAACGTGCTGCAAATCACTCAGGGTGGAGTCCCACGGGCTGGCTTGAATCAGGATCGCGTTCTGCTGGGCCGGTGAGGCGGTGTAGGGTTTGTAGGGGGTGTCGCTGCTGCTGCTGGTGAGAAGGTAATAGGAGGGGTCGAACCCGTGCTGAAAGAGGAGAGCGCGGGCGCGTTCGATACGCAGACCGTGTTCGAGATCGTGGGAATCAAAGTTCTGCACTTCAATACACTTGAACAGTTCGCGGTGCAGCAGGCGCCCGGCGAGATCGTGCAAAAGGGGGTCGGTGGTGGTGCGGGGCGAGGCCCATTGTTCCAAAGCCGCGGTGAGCAGGGCATCATCCACGGCGAGGTATTGGGTAACGGTAAGCGTGGTGGGGTGGAGAAAGTAGGGGAGCAGGGGGGGCGGGCAGTGATGAAGGACGGAGGAATCCCCGGCAAGGAGGAGATCGCTGACGCGGCGGAGAATGGAGAGCAGGAGGGCTTCGGCCCCGGCCACGGTTTTGTGGAAGTACACTTGGCGGTACATTTGGTAGCGCGACTGAATGTATTTTTCGGCGGCGAGAAGACCCTTGGAATCGAGAAAGAGCCCCCCCTCGGCGGGGTCGATTCGGAGCATCAGGAGGAGACGCTCGAGGTCGAAAATGCCGTCCTTCACGCCGGTCATGTGACTGTCGCGCAGCAGGTAATCGAGCCGATCGACGTCGAGCTGACTGTTGAGGAGTTGGCTGAGCCACCGGGGTTCGAGGCGGCCTTCCATGGCATCCACGGTGAGGGAGGGGAGTTGGGGATTGTGGGCGGCAAGGAGTTCGTGCACGCGGGTGGAGGGATCAAGGAGAACGCGCGCCGTCCAAACCTCATGGCGGAACCCAAACCACGCTTCCATCACATGGCTGTAAGGCCCATGGCCGAGATCGTGGAGGAGGGCGGCGCATTGGCAGGCGGTGCGGAGCAAGGCGTCCACGCGTTGGTGGGGGTCGAGCCGTTGAAGCATCCGGCGGCAAAGGTGGAGAACACCAAGCGAATGAGTGAGGCGACTGTGTTCAGCGCCGGGGAAGACGAGGAAGGCGAAGCCGGTTTGGCGGATCCGACGGAGACGTTGGAACTCCGGTGTATCCATCAGCGCCAGAAGAAGACGATCGGTGGGCTCCTCCAGGGAGAAGGGAATGAGATCGTGAACGGGATCGCGGAGTATTTTTTCCATTTGGGGAGTGCATTTCAGGGGCGGGATGGAGGTCAACCGGGAAGAGGAAGGCGTTTGGCACTGTGGGGATAGTTCGGGAAAACGGACTCGTCCTCATGGCATTCCCGTTGCCCCAGTGAAGGAATCAGCCGTTGGCTGTTGCAATTCCGCCACGAGGGGATTTTTCCGCTGAAGCCGACTTCCACCGCTGATTCTCATCTTCACCCGGCCCGGGCCAATCGGCTGTTGAACACGCTGGAGATGCGCCGCCGCGCGCCGGTGATGCAATCGCGTCCGTTTTCCGTTCAGTTGGAGGTCACCACCAAATGCAATTTGGCGTGCATCATGTGCGCCCGGGATAAATATCATGGCCGGGGCTCCAACCTTCCGGATGATGTGTTGGAACTCTTTTTTGCCCAAGTGCTCCCCACGGCGCAGGATGTAATTGTTTCCAGCTTTGGCGAGCCGTTGCTGTACCCGCGCATCGGCGAGTTGTTCTCCCGCATTGATCCCGCCTCGGGGTTGGAACTCGGTTTCTTCACCAACCTGCTGCTTCTGGATGAACCCATGGCGCGGCGCATTATGGAATCAGGGGTGGGGTACATCAACGCCTCCATCGATGGCGCCAGCAAGGAGACATACGAGGCAATCCGCAAGGGCGGCAAATGGGAGGATTTGCTGGAAAAGATGCGTCTGCTTCGGCGCATCAAGGAAGAGTACGGCGGCACGCTTCCGCGACTGAATCTGTGCGTGGTGGGGAGCACGCTCAACGTACATGAGACCGCCCGGTTTGTGGAGCTTGCCCACGAGTTCGGTTTTGATTCCGTGAAGTACAACCCCAACATGTACGTGGATGACGAGGAAATGGATTACCTTTCCCTGGTTCACGAGCAGGAAAAAACGGTGCACCAGTTTCGGGTGGGGAACCAGCGGGCGGTGGAGCTGGACATGCACACGAATTACCACCGGAAGCCGTTTCAGGCGGAGAGCAAACTTGCGGTACCGAGAGACTCCTCCGTCCCCATGGGCCGACTCCTTCTCAACCACGCCAAACGCCTGATGCGCCACGAGCTACAGTGGCGGATTGAAAACACGGCGAAGCAATCCGGCGGCGGGGCGAAGCGGTTTGTTTTTCTTTCTGCGGTGAAGGCGAAGGACAAGGTGTTGGATTCAATCCCGGTGCTCGGCAAGGTACGGCGCCCCGTCCCCATTCCCCATGTGGTGCCGAATGATGCCGGCCCCCGTTCCTGCGGAAACCCCTGGACGCATGTGCACATCAAGAGTGACGGCAAGGTGTACCCATGCTGCTTTTCAGACGAGGAAATGGGGGATTTGCGCAAGCAATCCTTTGAGGAAATTTGGAACGGCGAAAAGTACCAGGATTTGCGGCAATCGCTGACGCAGGAACGCCCCTGGGCCAGTTGCCGCCGTGCGAGTTGCAATTGGGTGGAGGGTGTGCACTCCAGCATCTACGGAGCGGAAATCACCGTGGAAAACCGCCCGGCCCAGATTGATGCCTCAGCCGGTCTGGTGCTTCCTGTTCGGATCAAGAACACCAGCAAGTTTGGCTGGAATCCCAGCGCCGCCACCATTGCCCACAGCACAGGGAGTGTGAAGGAACTGCTGCAATCCGCCGATGAGAAAATGGTGGCGCGCAACACCCGCGATGCCCGGGTCTCCCTGAGTTATCGCCTGCTGACGTTGCAAAATGAGCTTCTGGATGAAGGACCCCACATTCCGCTCCCCGAGGATACGCACAAGGAAAAAACGGTGACACTGGAGCTCCCCATTCGGCCGATTCTCTACAGCGGGCCCGTGAAGCTGAAAATTGATCTGGTGCACGAAAACGTAACGTGGTTTGGCGAGCGCTGCAACTCCGCTCGGGAAATCAACACGATTCTCACCCATGTGCCGTTTGCGGCGTACGTACTTCCCGGAGATAAAGCCGCGCTGCGCAAGGTGATTCAGGGACGCTGGAAAGCGGGTGAGCAGTTTGAGTTGCCGGTTATTCTCCGCAACGTGGGAACCGAGGCTCTCGGTGGGGCCAACGCCCAGGATTTCATCGGAGTGCATTGGCGCACACCAAACGGGGACACTCTTATCTGGGAAGGGGCCCGCATCCCGATTACCGAGGCACTTCAACCGGGAGAAAGCAGGAACATCTCCGTCCCCGTTGTAATCCCCGGGGATATCCCCAAGGGAACGGTGCATCTGGATGTGGACGTGGTGCGGAATGACCAGTTCTGGTTGAGCGTGATGTGGAACCGTCCGCTGTTGGCGTGGGCATTGACGATTGGCGAGGATGCGCCGTTGAGCTCCGTGCAGAACACCACGGGGAGCACGCTGACTCCGGCGTTCGAGGCGTTTGGTCAGTGTGTCCCCCATGCGGGAAGCAAGGGAATCTGGTAATGGCTCAACCCGCTCCTCTTCTGAGCGATGGGAATCAGGTGTTTCAGGGGGATAATCTTCCGCTGCTTTCTGCGTGGCCCGGGGAGACCTTTCACCTGATTTATATCGATCCCCCCTTCAACACAGGCACCGTGCAAAAACGTTCGGTATTGAAAACCACTGCGGTGACAGAGGAAGCCGAGGGGGATCGCCGTGGGTTTGGGGGAAGGCTGTACAAAACGGAACGGGGCGAGGCGATGGGGTATGAGGATTCGTTCGAGGATTTTATGGGCTTCCTGCGTCCCCGTTTGCAGCAGGCGCATCGGCTTCTCAAACAAAACGGCGCGTTCTTTCTGCACTTGGATTACCGCGAGGTGCATTACGCCAAGGTGGAGTGCGACAAGATTTTTGGACGCGAGTGTTTTGTGAATGAAATCATTTGGTCGTATGATTACGGCGCCCGAAGCACCAAGCGTTGGAGCGCCAAACACGATAACATCTTGTGGTATGTGAAGAACCCCGGGGAGTACACGTTCAATTTCGAGGCCATGGATCGGATTCCCTACATGGCTCCCGGGTTGGTGGGGCCGGAGAAAGCCGCCCGGGGGAAAACCCCCACAGACGTTTGGTGGCACACCATCGTCCCCACCAACGGTAGCGAGCGCACCGGATACACCACACAGAAACCCCTCGGCATTTTGGAGAGGATTGTGAAAATTCACTCCAACCCCGGCGATCGCATTCTGGATTTCTTCGCCGGGAGCGGCACCACCGGCCATGCGGCGCTGCTCAACAATCGGTGCTTCACGTTGATTGATCAAAACCCCGAAGCCATCACCGTGATGCGCAACCGTTTTGCCCCGTGGGGGACAGAGGTGGAGTTTGTTGTTTCACCGGTTGAGTGATACACAGGGATGATAAGGGACAGGTGAGGATGAGGTGTGGCGAACCATTCATGGAATGTGGCACGTTAGGGTCTCAAATTTTATCGGGTCATCAGGGAACATTAGAGTTTAATTCATTCCGGAGGAATGACCGTTTTCACATCCCCCTGAAGGGGGGCGATCCCAAAGCCCGGGGTCAGCGAAGCGCCACCCCGGGTAGGTATGTACCTCGACAACGCCCGTGCCCTGTTTGGGCACTATCACGATAAAACTCATTCGGGACCTCGGGTTCGCGCTCTTGCAGAGCTCGAATTCATTTTTCTGAATGGTACCCAGGGTTGCGACCGCATGTGCGGTCTTACCCTGGGCTTTGGGCTTTCACCCTTACAGGGTGAATCTGGTTACCGGGTCATGACTTGAATTGTTTCAGTCATAGCCTCACCCTTGGTCGTCTAACAAATGCTGACTCTGAGAGTCTGCATCGCCCCTCTTTATGTGAAGATGGCATTCGGCGAGTTGAGTTTTTCACTTGGGCCAATGGAGGCTTGACTTGGCTCCGAAAATCCCGACCCTTCCGACTACCTGATCATTCACCGTGGAAGGGAGCGCCCCTATGAGCCATTATGAGATCACGCAGTTTCTGTTGAGTTTGGGAATCCTATTGGGATTTGCACGAATGCTGGGGGAGTTGGCGCGCTACTTCCACCAGCCCGCCGTTCTGGGGGAATTGCTGGCGGGAATCATACTTGGCCCAACGCTTCTCGGTACGATTGCACCTGAAATTAATGCAGCACTGTTTCCCCGGGAAGGTGCCGTGGCACTGGCCCGAGAAAGCATTGGGTTGGTGGGTGTGGTGCTTTTCCTCCTGATTGCGGGAATGGAAGTCGATCTCTCCATGGTCTTCCGGCAGAGAAAGGCGGCGTTTTTCGTCTCCGCCACCGGGATGATCTTCCCCTTCGTCACGGGTTTTGCCCTCGCGTACTACTTGCCTACTGTGTTGATGGATATGGAAGATGCCGATAACCACTTCCTCTTCGCGCTCTTCTTTGGTACTGCCATGGCCATTAGTGCGCTTCCAGTCATCTGTAAAACGCTGTTGGATTTGAACCTGTTCAAAACGGATTTGGGGATGATCATCATCTCTTCAGCGATTATCGATGACCTGACGGGGTGGATGATTTTCGCGATTATCCTTGGGATGATGGGAACCACAGGGGCTGATCCCAACGTGGCCAAGATTATCGTGCTAACGTTGGCTTTTGCCACGTTTATGCTGACGGTGGGGCGTTGGGCCATCAACATGATTCTCCCCTGGTTGCAGGCTCACCTAAGCTGGCCCTCGGGAGTCATGGGGTTTGCCATCACCTGTGCGATGCTTTGCGCCGCATTTACGGAATGGATTGGAATTCACGCCATCTTCGGCAGCTTCCTGTTTGGCATCGCCCTCGGGGACAGTCGCCACCTGCGCGAACGCACCCGCACCACGCTGGATCAGTTTATCTCCACCATCTTTGCGCCGATCTTCTTCGCCTCCATTGGGTTGAAAGTCAACTTCATCGAAAACTTCGCCCCGGTCACAGTCGCCGTGGTGTTGATCATCGCCACCATTGGCAAGGTGATTGGCTGCTGGATTGGGGCCCGCATGGGGGGCATGAAAGACAACGAGGCGTGGGCCGTGGGTTTCGGCATGAACGCCCGTGGTGCCATGGAGATCATCCTGGGTCTGTTGGCGCTCAAAGCCGGGCTTATCGATCAAACGCTCTTCGTGGCACTCGTCATCATGGCCCTTGTTACCAGCATGACGAGCGGCACCATGATGCAACGCCTGCTTCGCCGGGAAAAACAGCTCGATTTCCTGACGCTGCTTTCCCCGCGCAGTTTTGGCCATTTGAAATCCAAAACGCGTGAGGATGCCATCAAGGAGCTTACGCACATCCTCTGCACCGGTACTTCCCTGAATGAAGCCGAAGTTCACGCGGCTGTTTGGGCTCGGGAGCAAACGATGCCCACCGGTTTGGCGAACCATGTGGCCATTCCCCACGCCCGGATGCCGAAACTCACCACGCCGATGATTGCCGTGGGGCTTTCTCGCGAGGGCATCGATTTCGACGCCAGCGACGGCTCCCCCGCCCGAGTGATTTTCCTGATTCTCACCCCTCAGGAGGACAGCGGCGCCCAGCTGCAAATCCTGGCGGGAATTGGCAAGGCGTGCATGGATCCGGCCCTGGTTCGGCGCCTCTCCGATTCAGAGAATTTCACGCAACTGCTCGCCACGCTGAAGGCGAAGGAAGCACCCTTGGCGGCACCCGGCCACGCGCACTAGGACGAGGCTCCCGTACAAGAGTACTCTCAGCTTCGACTTCCCATGACACCGGGCCGTTGGCCCTCGACTTGAATGCCGTGAACGGAAAACCTAGGCCGTTGGCCTAGGCTGGTATCGGGCCGCGCCTTTGGCGCTGGATTGACTGTATAAGTCTTATACTGATGGTTGGGACTGATCGTATTTAGGCATCCTGTTTATCCTGTTCATCCTTGTGAATACCCCATCCTTGCTATCCTTGAAATCGATGTAAAATTTCCCTCTGAACAGGCATTCGGCACAATAAGCTGAAATCAACTCCACAAACCCGATTAGGATTCTGCCGGGGGCTCTGGGAACAGACGCTCCCGAACATCGCGCCCAAACTTGCGGAATGCCCGCACCGTGGCGGCTTCCAGATCAATGTAGCGCTTGCTAAATCCGGGAATGCGTTGCGAGAGGCCGAGCACATCGTGCATCACCAACACCTGGCCATCGCACCCCTGACCCGCCCCGATGCCAATCACGGGAATGTGCAGCGCCGCACTCATGGAATCACCGACCTCGTGCGGAACGTGTTCCAGCACAATCCCGAATACCCCGGCCTTTTCCTGCTGTTGCGCAAATTCAATCAGCCACTCCACCTCTTCCTCGCTCTGGCCCTGCTGGCGAAACCCCCCGAGCGCATGAACGCTTTGGGGAACCAATCCCACGTGCCCCATCACCGGAATGCCGCATTCCACAATCGCGGTGATGCTTTGCAAAATGCGCTCGCTGAAGCCCTCCAGCTTGACGGCGTGGGCTCCCGCCTGCATCAACCGACCCGCATTGCGCACCGCCTCCTCGGGTGAGACCTGGTAACTCATAAACGGCATATCCGCCACCACCAGCGAACGCTTCACCACGCGGGTTACGGCACGGGTGTGGAGCTCCATCATTTCCATGGTGACAGAGGTGGTATCGGGCAAACCATGAACCACCATCCCCACGCTATCCCCCACAAGAATCATATCGGCACCGGCAGCATCAGCCAAACGCCCAAAACAGGCATCGTAAGCGGTGAGCATCACAATGGGCCGCCCGGAGAGCTTCATCTCCATCAAGTGGTGAAGGCGAACGCGGCGTTCGCTGCCGGCCGGTGCCTCGGGGATGGTGGGGTGCTGTTCCGTGGGGAGGGGGGGAGGTGTGGAGGAATTCATTAGATGCCTAAGCAAAAGTTTGGTTTGAAGCCTAAGTATTGGAAAACTTAGGCTTCAAAGGAATAAGGGAAAGGGTTAGTGTTTTTGTTCGGCCAAGGCGTTGGCGTGCATGCCTTCCGGGCCGCGCATGAGGCCAACGATGCCGGTGCGGGCGATCTCAAGAATGCCGTAGCTTTCCACCATGGAGAGCATGGTGTTCAACTTGTCCTGCGTGCCGGTGACTTCAATCGTCATGGTGGTGGGGGTGATATCAACGGTTTTGGCGCGGAAGATATTGATGATCTCCATAATCTCCGAGCGTTTTTCCGCCGTGGCCTTGACTTTCACGAGCACGAGTTCGCGGTCCACAAAGGCAGCACTTTGGGAGAGTTGTTTCACCACGATCACTTCGGTGACTTTGTTGAGTTGTTTTTCCAACTGATCGATGATCGCGGAATCGCCTTTGAGGGCAACGGTCATGCGGCTGATGGCGGGATCGTGGGTGGGGCCAACGGTCAGGGAATCGATGTTGAAGCCCCGGGCGGCGAACATCCCGCTAATCCGGGAAAGAACGCCGTGGTGGTTTTGTACGAGTACGGAGAGTACGTGGTTTTGAATCGTCATGGGAGTAGTCCTTGAAAAAGAATCTCTCGCAAAGGCGCAAAGACGCAAAGTAAGTCATTTTGGGAGACCCCAAGAAAGCCCAATAGGAAGAAATTTATATCCATTATCAACCTTTGCGCCTTTGCGCCTTTGCGAGAGTTTATTACTTATAATCCATTGACGATGCGAATAACACCGTCTTTCAGGAGTTGTACATTAAAGTTGATAAGCATCCCTAATTTCATGTCGAGAAGCTTGATGTAGGTCAGGAGTTGCTTTTTGTGTAAATCTGTAATCGCGGCGACTGATTTTAGTTCCAGAACTACAGATTGGTTGATGATTACGTCTGCTCTGAATCCATCTTCAAAAACAAGCTGCTTGTATTTGAACGTTACAGGTACTTGTGTTTGAACTAAAAGCCCTTGTTGAGTAAGTTCAAAAGCAAGGGCTTTCTCATAAACGGATTCCAGAAGACCGGGGCCAAGTAAACGATGAACTTCAATCGCCGAATTCAGAACGATTTTGCTTATCTGATTCTCGTCCATCACTCTGCGCCTCTCTGCGTGATTATCTGATCAGAAGAGATCCGCCTGAGTTTTACCGTCGAGGGCTTTGGCTTCGCTAGCG
>JANRMB010000109.1:0-5204 GCA_033761985.1 Candidatus Sumerlaeia bacterium
GGTTGTGGAGAAAAAACACCGGCTGAAAAGCTGGAACGTGCGATGGAACTCCTTCAATCGCAGGAAACAGCCCGGGCGCAAACCACGCTTCTGGAAATCACTCGCAAACACCCCGAAGACCCCGCCGCCATTGAAGCCTCACTGGTATTGGCCCGGCTTTACGCCAGCATGGGTAATGCGGCCAAGGCTTTGGAAACCCTTGAAACCGTGGCCAACAAACGTGGCTATGAGGATCAGGCGGGCCGTATTGCCCATGAAGGGATTGTGCAAATCAACGCCCAGCTTCAAAACTTTGAAGCCGCCATCAACCGCGTGGAAACCGTTCTTTCCAGCGATGGCCTTTCCACTCCCACACAATTGGAACTGAATCTTCAAAAAGCCAACCTGATGTTCTCCATTCAGGGTGAGGACTCCCGCACCACGGAAGCTGTGGCGTTATTGCAGACACTGATTGATTCGGAAGATGCCGGAGAGCGGGGCGCTGCTCGGGAAACCCTCGCCAACTACTACCGCACCATCGGTGACTTTGATTCCAGCAACGCCGTCTATGACGCCTATCTTTCCCAATATCCCGATGATCCCATTCGGATTCAGCTTCTGTTTGCAAAGGTTCTGAATACCTTCAACCGTGGGGATCGTGAGACCGCCTTGGCTGAAGCCGCCGAGTTGGAAGCCCAATACCTTTCGGAAATTGAAGCCCTTTCCAGCGGTGATGAACAATTCAATCAGTACCGAATTCTGGGGCAAAACATGATCGCCCTACAGCAACTGGATAAAGCTGAACTCTACTTCAAAAAGGCCATGGGTGCAAAACCCATGAGCGTGGAAGCTCTTCGCACCCAGTTCAGTATTGCTGACATGTTCATTCAGGAAAGCTTCTATCAAGCCGATAAAGATTTGTTCGCTCGCGGAATCAAGGTACTGGAGCAAATCATCTCCGAGAATGCGAACTCCAACATCGCGTTCACAGCGGAAGAGCAAATCACTCAGGCCAACAAGGCGTTTGCGGTTCGTCTTCAGCAAGTGGATGCAGCCAAAGCAGCCGCGGAAGCCCAGGCTACCACCAACGCTGCGGATGCTGCAACTTCCCCAACGAAATGAGTTCCGCAGAACCCATCCGAATTGTTGAGGCGCACAGCTCCGGAGACGTCCAGGAATTCATTGAGTTCCCCTTTCGTCAGCACGCCCCAAACCCCTACTGGATTTCTCCACCCCGGGAACATTACAAAACCCTTCTGAATACCCTGAAGCACCCGTTTCATGAGCACGCGAGTGTGGCGTATTTCCTTGCGCGCCGGGGGAGTGAAGTTGTGGGGCGAATTGCCGCGATTGAAAATTACGCCCACAACTCCTTCCATAATGAGAAGGTGGGTTTTTTTGGTTTCTTCGATGCCATCAACGATCCCGAGGTCTTCAAGAAGTTACTGGAAGCGGCTTCGGAGTGGTTGCGTCGTCGTGGTTTGACTATCCTGCGCGGACCCTGCAGCTTTAGCACCAATGAAGAATGCGGACTGTTGGTGAGCGGATTCGCGGTCGATCCCTCCATCATGACTCCCTACAATCCCCGCTACTACACCGAGTGCTATGAACACTTGGGATTGCGGAAAGCGGAAGACCTCATCTGTTGGCACATGGATGTGCAGTCTTATCCACAGCGATTAATTGATCTGACGGATTCCAGTATCAAACGACTGGAACGCGCTGGGAAAAAGGTTCACATCCGGAACCTGAATCTCAAAGACTTCGAGAACGAACTCAATCGGGTCATAAAAATCTATAATACCGCGTGGGAAAAAAACTGGGGCTTTATACCCCTCACGGAAAACGAAATCCGCTTCACCGCCAAGGAACTCAAAATGTTGGTGGATCCCGATCTGGTTCTCTTTGTGGAAGTGGATGGTGAGCCTGCCGCATTCAGTTTTGGGATCCCCGATTACAACGAGGTGTTGCGGTACTCCAAAGGATACCAGTGGGGTTGGCGGATGATTGCTTCATTTGCTTTCATTCGACCCATGATCCGCAAGTTCCGGCTTTTGATGATGGGGACACTCCCCGAATTCCGCAACCGTGGCTTTGAGTTGATGATGTATACCAAAACGCGGGAAATCCTGATGCGCAAAGGCTATATGGGTGGCGAGCTTTCCTGGATTTTGGAGCGTAACGCCAACATGAACAACTCCCTCAAAGGCATCAATGCCATCGAGTCGCGTCGCTATCGCCTCTTTGAAAAAGACCTCTGAGTCGGCTTCTTTCTGATGCTTCTCGTTTGGTTGGTGTGCCTGCTGCATTTCGTCTTTGGGTTGGTGATCGCCAAAGGGTTGTTCAAAGTGGAGCGACTCGCCGATCTCTTTTTCAGCGCTGGACTGTGCTGGTTTATTACGTTTTGTGGATTCCCCATCGCCATTGGTTTTGTCACCGGGGTTCTCTCCACTGTCACCATTCTGTTAAGTCTGGTTTTCGCCGCACTCCCCGCAGCGTGGCTTCTGAATAACTCACCGGAACTTCGTTCTTGGTTATGGGGACAGAGGAACTTTTTGCGGGGTTGGACTATCCCGGAATTCTTGCTTTTTGCTCTCCTCACCGGAACAATTCTGATCCTTTATTGTGTGGGATTGTATTATTCCTCGGGGATTTGGGATGCCGCAAGTTATCACCTCGTGGGGCCCATGCAGTGGTCGTTGACCAATCAATTCGAGCAATCCACACCGGCGTTCGGTAATTTTTCAGCGGTGCGTTTGCTGGCGGAAACTGCTCCCAACTCCAAGGGGATAATTCCTTTTCTGATTCTTGAATGGACAAATCAGGAGCAGGGGACGGCCTTGGTCCAGTGGCCATTTCTGCTGATTGCCTTGGCTGCGTTTTACAGTATCGCTCGCCGTGCGGAGCTTTCCCGTTACTTGAGTCTGTTGGTGACAGCGTTCCTGCTTTTTGTGCCGGAGATACTCCTTCAATCGCTGGAGTCTTATGCTGACGTCCAATATCTGGCGGCTCAGTTGTGCCTGATCGCGCTGTTGCTGCAGATTTGGCAGCAGGGGCATTCTCAGCAACGGTTATGGCTTTTGGCTTTCGCCTTTGCACTGCTGACGAGTTCCAAACCCAACGGTCTCCCGCAAGGGGGTGTGTATGGAATCTTGCTTCTGGCGCTGCTTTATTTCAGAAGTCTCTCCGTCCCCCTCGTGGCGCGTCTCAGCATTCTTCGGGATGCCATCATCTGCGTTTGTTTTGTCTCGTTTGTGGTGGCTGGTCCGTGGTACTTGCGGAACCTCATTGTGTATGAAAATCCGTTGTACCCCGTGCGGGTGGAGGTTGCTGGGAGAATCCTATTTCAGGGTCCCATGGCGATGGATGTCTCGCGCCAAGCCACCGCACAATTCCAAGGCGTTACCGGAGTTGCTGGCTGGTGGAAGGGGATATCCGAAGCAGAACGACTCCCCATGGTCGGTGGCTGGTCGACGGGTCTCGGCACCCATACATTTCTTCTGGGGTTGCCGGCGGTGCTGTTTCTGACGTTGTTTCTGCTTGCTCACCCTCGGCGTGGTCTCCTGCTCCCGGTGGTTCTTCTCTTCGCGTTCTTCTGGCTGGTGAATCCCGTCAAGAATCTTCCCCGCTTTGGAATGATTCAAATCGCGGCTGCTGGGTTGGCGTTTGCCCTTATTTTGCAGGATGCCAATCGTTACATCAGCATTTTGCTCCAACTGATTTTGGGGACACTTCTCATTTTCAACGTTTACCGTACAATTCCCGCGGTAGCCTATCGGATGCGGCCTGCGGAAGTTGCTCTTTTCCCCGTGGTGACAGGTGTATGGCGTGGGGACATGGTGGATGTCGCACCAGAGGCATTTACAGGATTAGATTGGTGGCGTGAGGTGGAGGCCAAATCGGAAACCCGACTCGCTGTGGTGAACCCCGAGTTGGAGCTTTGGTGGGCACGTCCGCTTAATCAAGACGCTCGCATCGCCCACGCTCGTTTGCCGTATCCCGGGGAACAACTGCTCGATTGGCATGCCCGGCTTCTTAATCAAGGGTTCACGCATGTGTTGATCCGCAAAGATTCACCCGTGGAACATCAGCTTCAACCGCCGTTATTTGTCCCCCTGTTTTCTTCACGAAATGTTGCGATGGAAACTCCCTTCCATCTTCCGATACCCACAGCGCACACCCTTTATCGAATTCATGATGGGAGAAGTAACCCATGACTTCTCCATCACCCCCAAGCAAACTATGGTCGGTTGCGGCGCCCTCTCTTCTCCTTGTCTGTACATTGGCATTGGGGACACATTATTTCCTACAAGAGAAGACGAAAGCCGCCTTACGCCAACCCGCCGAGGCCTTTTATCATCGCATTCAACCCGGCTGGATTCGGTTTACAGAAAACGAATTACGGCATGCTGTGCTCTCCGGCGCTCCTTCCGATTTTGAGCAATTGGTTGTTCGTGGTGCGCTGATACGTTGGCAACAACGGCATCGCTCCCTGCATCCGTTTGAAAATCAAATGGCCGCTTATGAAGATGGCCTCTGGATATCCCCGGCTCGGGAGGTTTGGGAAAGCCATTTTCAGGAGCTCGAGTCAGAATGGGTTGCTTTCTCCACCACTACGATTCCCTTTCAGGATTCCTGGGCTCAGGCTGATCATACGGCTGGGGATTCAGTGCAGATTCAATTTCCCACGGGGACACCCACCGCCCATCTGGGGGACACTCTAGTTTTGACGTATCCCTTTCAATCCCAACCACTCCCGGATTTTGTGTGTTATTGGTCCACTGAAAAACTCCCGGGATTCTCCGCCTTTCGCGCTCGACGTGGCGAACCACATAGAACGGAAGGTCGCGTGGAATTCCGATTTGAATTCTCCAGCGAACCCGCTTGGATCGCTCCGGGGGTAAACGCGAAAGAGTTTCGAGTGGTCTCCAGTTTCGGAAGTATTCCCGCGGAGACCACCTTCCGATTTGAGCGAACACTCCCGGTAAGCACCCCTTTGGAGAATAACCGCAATTCTGATTGAAGAGCCCCGCCACCCGTGCAGTAGTGGGGGAGCGGATTGTCAGGTGATCGCTGAAGCGGCTGTCGTAAGGCTGGGTGCTTCAGAGGAAAGTCCGGGCTCCACAGGGAACAGTGCTCGATAACGTCGAGGCGGGAAAACCCGACGGAAAGTGGAACAGAAAATACACCGCCCAAGGTTTACGGCTCCACCCGTAAACCCGGTA
>JANRMB010000110.1:0-6103 GCA_033761985.1 Candidatus Sumerlaeia bacterium
CAACCCTTCTTCTAAGCGCATTCTTACCACGGAAGTGGAAGAACGATTCTCCTTAGAAGGAACCCCCCGAGCATGAAAAACCTATTTGCTCCCCTCGCGGCACTTGCAGTCGCGGCCTTAGCCAGCAACGCACAGGCACAGATCATCATTAATGAAGTTTGGAATGGTGCAAGTACTGACGAATGGATTGAATTTCATAACAACACAGCATCCGCCGTAAACGTTAACGGTTGGACTTTAGTACGTAGAACAAATGCAGCCACTTCTGACGCTACAATCTTCACATTTCCTAATGTCAGTATTCCTGCAGGTGGTTTCTACACCATTGCTGACTCAGGTGCCAATTACTTCACTGCCAGCGCATCCTACACGAATATTATTTCTACTGGAAACCAAAGTATTGCTATAAAAAATGTTGGTGGTACTGTCATTGACGGTCTTTCTGTTGGAACAGGTTCTTTAGGTGTAGGGACTCTCTTTTACGCCGAGGGAACTACTTTTCCATCAGGCATTTCCAGTGGCACTGGTATCCGTCGTATCAGCAACCAAGATACGAACAATAACTCTGCTGATTTTGAAGCCACAAACTCCACCACAAGGACGCCTGGAGTTACAAATGGTGTTCCACCCGCCCCCGAAGCCGACGTCACCTTCGCGTCTCTTCCCGTCGCCGATGCTCCCACCACCGTTTCCCTCGGCACGTTTACTCAAGGCACCGGTACACAAACGGCCACCTTCACCGTAACAAACTCTGGAACCGCTGCTCTTACCACCAGCAACTTGGTGATCTCTGGCGCAGGCTTCTCCGCTGGTGCAGATGCTCTTCTTGCTTCCATCGCTGCTGCCGCCAACGATACCTTCACTGTCTCTATCGATACCACCAACTCCGGTACATTGAATGGTTCCGTGAGCTTCAACAACAACGACGCCGATGAAAACCCCTACAACTTCCCCATCACCGCCAGCATCCTCCCAGCCGCAACTCCTGAAATCGAAGTGAGCTTCGGTGCGAGCCCCGTGACTGATGGCGCTACTGGCCTCAACTTCGGCAGCTTCGCTACTGGTGCTGGTAACGAGACCCTTACCTTCACCGTCAACAACGCTGGCACGGGCCTTCTCTCTGGACTTTCCGCCAACGTTACCGGCGGTGTTATCGGCAGCAACGACCTCGCTACCTCCATCGGTGCTGGCCTTTCCGATACCTTCACCGTTGATGTTCCCCGCTCTTTTGCGGGTACTTTCCCCGTTACCGTTTCCATCGCCAGCAACGACGCCGATGAAAATCCCTTCAACTTCGAGGGTAATATCAGCTTCGCCGTTCCCACCAATACACCTACACTGACCGCCTTCTCCACTTCTGATGCTGTGGTACGCGTAACATTTGGTACTGCACCCCTCAATGGTGGTGAACTGATTGCTTCCAACTATACCATCGGTGCGAATGTTGGTTCCAGCGTGTTCCTTCAATCCGGAACCACTTACGATGTCTTCTTCACCGCTCAAACTGGTGACCTGACTCTTGATACTCTGACCTTCAACAACGGTCTCGATACTGCCGCCTCCGATACCTTCTTCTCTGGTATCGTGCCCCTCTCCACTATCCGCGCCGCAGTACTTGCCGATGTGGATGCAACACCATTCGCCCCCACACTTGGTGCTGCTGGCGAAACTGTCACCGTCCAAGGAATTGTCACCAACACCAGCATCGACATTGATGAAATCCGTATCCAACAAGGAACAGCCGGTATCACCCTGTTTGATGGCGTAAACAATACCTACGGTTTCCCCTTCACCCTTCCCGCCCTTGGCGATGAAATCCGTGTGGCAGGTAACTTCTCCACCTTCAACGGCCTTACCCAAATTATCCCAGGTACTTTCTCCACTCTCCCCACAGTTTCAACTGCCAATGCCCTTCCGGCACCTCAAGTTGTCAACACGGCCTCTGCGGTAGCGGCAGACTACGAAGCTGCGGAGTCCACCCTTGTTACCTACACGAACGTCAGCTTTATCACTTCCGGCGGCGCCTGGGGCACTTCAAGCGCTAACTTCCCCATCAACGCAACAACGACAGGCCTTGCATTAGTTCGCCAAGATATCGATGCCGCTACAATCCCCGGCAACGTTCCCGCAGGATTAGGTTCCGTTTCTGGTATGCTGGTGCAGTTTGATACCGCCGATCCCCGTGACGCGTCCTACCAAGTAATCCCCCTCAGCCCTTCTGATGTGAGCTTCTCCTCCTCTGAATCCGACTGGATGATCCTCAACAACTAATCCATCACCCCCTAAACCCAAACCCACATAACCCCCGGGCGGTTCTCCATGAGCGAGAGCCGCCCGGTTTTTTTTCTCTTTTGAAGTTCAGTCCGATCAGTCTGATACGACAAATCCGTCCGATAAAATCCCCACTTCCTCCAAGGCAAAAAAACTCCCCCGGACTCATCATCCGGGGGAGTGGTTCTATTTGATGTGAAGTGCGCGAGATCTTACTTGCGGTCTTTGGCCTGGGAAAGAGCCTCACCGAAGGTCATCCCGGTGGGGAAGTCGCTGTCCTTCTTCATGTAGGCTTTCACCTCAGCACGTTCCGTATCGATGATGGCATCGCGACGAGAAACGCCGATCTTTTGCTTCTTGGCTTCCACCTTGGAGATTTTCACTTTGATCATCTCGTTGAGTTGAAGCGCCTTCTCGGGAAGATCCACACGTTTGGTGTCGATTTGACTGATGTGAATCAATCCTTCCACGCCTGGAGCGAGCTCCACAAAGGCACCGAACGGAGCAAAGCGGATCACCTTGGCGTCCACAATTGCACCCACCTTATGATCCTTCAAATATTGATCAAACGGCGAGAGTTGAAGCTGCTTCATGCCGAGGCTGATACGTTTGTTTTCAATATCGGTCTTCAGAACAACAACTTCCACTTCCTGGCCGACTTCGAGAACTTCCTTGGGGTGGTTCACGTGTTTGTCCCACGCCATGTCGGAGACGTGAATCATCCCCTCAACATAGTCGTCGAGCTTCACAAATGCACCGTACTGAGTAAGGGAAGTGATCGTTCCTTTGAAGCGGTTGCCTTTGGAATAGCGGCTTTCAGCTTCGGCCCAGGGGTTGGCTTCCAGTTGCTTCAAGCCAAGGCTCAGGCGGCGTTGATCGGCGTTTACGTCGAGCACCAACGCTTCCACCTGATCACCAACCTTCACCAAATCCTTGGGATTCTTTTGGCCGGTATTCCAGGAAAGGTCGCTGGCGTGGATCATCCCGGTGACGCCTTCCTGAAGGTGAACAAAGGCACCATAAGCTTGAACAGCGATGATGTATCCAGTAACCCGGGAATTGATGGGGAACCGGAACTCAATACCATCCCAAGGATCGGGGGTGAGTTTCTTGCGGGAAAGAGTGATCTTGCCGGATTGTTCGTCAATCTTGAGAATCACGGCCTCAATTTTTTCACCAACCTTGAGGATATCCTTGGGGTGAGTGCCGCGGTCATAGGAAACTTCTTCCCGGGGGATGAATCCATCCACAGAACCAAGTTCCACGAAGACGCCGAAATCCAGAGTTGTTTTCACGGTGCCGGTAACCACAGCACCTTCCTTCAAATGAGCCATGGCTTCGCGACGTTCGCCTTCACGGCGCTCAAACAAAAGCTGGCGACGGGAAAGAACCGCGCGTTTGCGGCGGGGATCGAACTCAATCACATAGGCTTCAATTGTTTTACCCACAAGAGTATTGAGGTCGGGTATTTTGAACAAATCCACTTGGCTGGCGGGCATAAACGCCATCAGGCCAACGTCCACCATCAAACCACCCTTCACAATGCTGGAAACAATCCCCACGATGGGTTTCTGTTGTTCCTGAGCCTTGCGGATCACGTCTTCGGCTTCGCGCGCACGAGCATCACGGAAGGAGAGGCGCATGTCACCATGGTCGCCACCCGTCTTCATCACCCGAATAATATCGCCGACCTTGACTTGTGGTTCGTCACCAATCTTGGGGAACTCATCCAACCGGATTGTTCCTTCCGCTTTTCCGCCGACGTCCACCAACACGCGATCCCCTTCAATGGCAACAACGGGAACCTCGATGATTTCTCCACGGGGAGCCTGTTTCGTTTCTCCGGGGAGATGCTGATCCAGAAGGGCATCAAACTGCGCCATCTCATCAGCCATTTCGGCATCGAGTTCCGCATTGGTTTTGCGGGGCTGTGCAGGCGCGGCTTCGCGCACACGCGCAGCACCTTCACCGCCCGTGGGCTTGGGAGCCGCAGCAGCGGGGGTGGAGGATTTTTGGGGAATGGGTTGTTCGGCAAACGGAGCCTTGGGAGTATCCTGGGGGGTGTTGCCGGGTTGGTCGGGGGATTGGGGGTTCATGGTACCTTTTGTGTTCTCCTGGGGTGTGCTTTCCGTGGCTGGTAATCACCTCGTTCTGAGGGCCGAGCCGTGAGGGCGATAAACCAAAACACCTGATCGGCGGAAAAGTCCGGCAAATCAAAACTATCTTGGTTGAATGGTGGATCCTGGAAGTAGCCCGTGGGCCTTCAAGGTCGGTTTAGGGTTTCATCGGAAGCGGCATATTGTAGGCAGCTTCCTCCAGTGCTTTCAACCGGGATTCCAGTTGGCGGCCCAATTCATCTGCTTGAGCCTTTTTATCCATCGTGGCATCCAGTGCGGAAGGATCAAGAAGTTCCCCCATGCTAACCGAAATCTTACACGGGATCGGCAAAACGCGACCTGTGCCGAACGATTCAAACCCTCCGCGGATGTACACCGGAGCGATTTTGCACCCCGGAACCGCAAGGGCTATACGCATGGCACCCTGCTGAAATTCCTTCAGCCTGCCATCGGGAGAGCGCGTTCCTTCGGGGAAAATCACGACCGCATTCCCTTCTTTGAGCAAGCGAATTGTTTCAACAATAGCCTTTTTATCCCCCTGAGATTCCCGGTCGATGGGATATGCACCCAAATTTCGGAGCAAAAAACCAATAACCGCGTTCTCAAACAATTGCTTCTTTGCCATAAACCGCAATTCACGCCGACTGCATACCACGGAAAGCAGCGGCGGATCCAGCATCGTGGTGTGGTTGCTTGCAATAATCAGTGGGCCTGTCATCGGGAACGCTCCCGCATGGCGATTCCAGAACCGATGGTAAACCAGAAAGTACACCCGGAGGCAGTATTGAACAAACCAATAGTAAAGAGGTTGAAAGAAAGGGCCCACAAAAACTTCGGCGGCCGGAGTGGCTCATATCAAAAAATGTTAGAAGCAACCATCATCATCGCAAAGCAAGGCGCAAGGCTGTTTCCTGAAATCGTTTTCCATCAAGCGCTAAAAGTCAGAAAAGCCTTCCACCATTCCTCCCTGGAAGCCTTCCTTCAAATAAATGATTCCCAAAAGCACACCATTCCACACCAACAAGTAAAAACAATCGTTACTTCAATTCCGTAGCATCGCCCGCTTTTTCTTCGGCCTCCAGTTGATCCAAAAGCGGTTGCAGGCGTTGAAGCATTTTCGGAAGCCGACGCGATGCGGTATAGATTTTCATAAACTCATCCACCGGGACAGCGGGGGAGCCCAGGAGTTCCGCTCCGGCGGGGAAGTTCCCCTTCAGTCCAGCCTTCGCCCCAATTTTTGCCCCGTCCCCAATCGTTGTGTGGTCGCCAATTCCCACTTGGCCCGCCACAATCACACCCCGGCCCAGCGTGGTGGAACCCGCGATCCCCGTTTGCCCCACGATGATGCAATCACTTCCGATGATACAGTTGTGGGCGATGTGTACCAGGTTATCGATTTTGGTGCGCGAACCAATCCGCGTTTCGGAAAACCCTGCACGGTCGATTGTGCTGTTCGCCCCCACTTCCACCTCGGCTTCCAATACCACGTTCCCCACTTGGGGAATCTTGGTGAGGCGCCCGTTCAGGAATTCATACTTGAATCCATCGGCGCCAATCACGGCACCACTGTGCAGAATCACGCGATCACCGATGCGGCAATCCTGATAGATGGTCACATTTGGATAGAGCAGGCAATTGCTCCCCACTTGAACATAATCGCCAATCACACAGTGGGCTTCTATCCGGGATTGATCCCCCACGGTAACGCCCTCGCC
>JANRMB010000111.1:0-7107 GCA_033761985.1 Candidatus Sumerlaeia bacterium
GCAGGCGGAAAACCTCCGCCACAACAACGTGGAAATCATCGTGGGGGTGGGCGCGCTGGAATCGCCCCATGAGGTTTCCGTGGTGTTGCGGGGAAGCGGGGAGCAGAAGCTGCTTTCGGCGTTTCGGATTGTTCTCTGCACGGGGACGCGTCCCCGCCGCCCCGCTGATGTGCCGTTTGATGAGTTCAATATCTTTGATAGCGACGATGTGTTTGGGAAGGACAATCGCATCCGCCCGCTTCCTGATAGTATCATCGTTCTCGGCGCGGGGATTATCGGCATTGAGTACGCCAGTATGTTCATCGCTCTGGGTATTCCCACGATTCTGGTGGATAGTCGGCAGGATCCGCTCCGGTTTGTGGACCACGAAATCGCCGAGTTGTTTTATGAGGCGTTGCGGAATGAGGGGGCTCAGTTGTTGTTTGGCGATTCCCATACAAGCATCCGCAAGGTGGAGCCTGAACTCGCCGACCATACCGCCCATGTGGAGGTGACGCTGAAGAGCGGCAAGGTTATCACCGCAGACAGCCTTTTGTTTGCGCTGGGCCGGGTTCCGAATGTGCATAACATCGGGTTGGAAAAGGTGGGGGTGAAGTTGAACGAGCGCGGCAATGTGCAGGTGGATGAACGGTTCCGCACCACGGTGAGGAGCGTTTATGCTGCGGGCGACGTGATCGGCTTTCCGAGTTTGGCGAGCACCAGCGCCGAGCAGGGGCGTCAGGCGGCGCTTCATGCGTTTGGTGTTCCGGTGCGCCATGAGGATTTAACGCTTCCGTACGGCATCTATACGATTCCGGAGATGAGCCTGGTGGGGAAAACCGAGGAGGAACTCAACGCCGAGGGGATAGAGTACGTGGTGGGGACGTCGTTGATTTGGCAAACGGCGCGGGGAAAAATCCTCGGCGAACAGTACGGAGCGCTGAAGCTGCTCTTCTGCAAGCAAACGCACAAACTGCTGGGTGTTCATATTATTGGGGAAGGCGCCACGGAACTCATCCATATTGGGCAAACGGTGCTGCACTTCGGTGGAGGAATTGAGTACCTGTGCGATGCGGTGTTCAACTACCCCACGCTGGCAGAGTGTTACAAGGTGGCGGCGTTCAACGCGATGAATCGCTTGGCGGGTACGGCCCATAGCACCGAACCCCTGCGCGACCAGTTGGCGAAGGAACTGCGCTCCACGACGTAATCCGCCCCAAGGGACTCGTCCTGGGACTTCTGCCGCATGCTTTTCGATTGTGCTCCCCACCCCTGGTTTGGCTAATGTTCCCCTTCAGTGAGCCCTGTAAACCAGAACCCATGATCAAAGCCTTTCTCCGCAGCATCATTCCGTACCGTTACACTCCATCGGGGTATGTGGATCACCTCATCCGCAAGCGCTCGGGGTTGGTGGTACAATCGGGGCCTTTCAAGGGAATGAAGTACATCAATCAGGCAAGCGGGAGCGTTTTCCCCCCCAAGTTGCTGGGGATTTACGAGATGGAGTTGCACCCCATTTTTGAGGAAATGCTGCAACACCCCCCCGAACGTTTTGTGGACATTGGCGCCGCCGAGGGCTATTATGCCGTGGGAATGGCGCTTCGGCTTCCAGCAACCTCCGAGATTTTGGCCTTTGAAATGGATGTGCGCGCCCGCCGTTCGCTCAACCAATTGGCCTCGCGCAATAACGTGGAAGACCGCCTGAGCATCCGGGAAAAATGCGAACCACAGGACCTTGCCACCGCGCTTCGCACGCCGAAGAAGACGTTTCTCCTCTGCGATGTGGAGGGTTACGAGAAGCTTCTTTTGGATCCCGCAGCGGTTCCCGAACTCCGCAACACCAGCATTCTGGTGGAGATGCACGACTTTCTGGTTCCCGATGTTTCAGAGCTGATTCGCCAGCGATTTGAAGCCACTCATGAGATTCAGGTGATTCACGAGACCAAGCGGACGCTGGATCAATACCCGTACAGCACGCTGGTGACGCAGTTTCTCCCGGATAAATACCGGTTGTGGGCCGTGGGTGAACACCGCTCCGTGCCGATGCATTGGTTCTGGATGCAGCCCCGGTAAGAAGGTACCCAGAGTTGCGACCGCTGATATGGTCTTACCCCGGGCTTTGGGATTTCACCCTTGCAGGGTGCACCAAGTTAGTAGGTGTTGGAGCTGTTCTTAAAATTTTTGCCGTTATCTGCTTGCTACGAGCAGCTTGGGGCTGGGCCTGCCGAAAAAGCCCCCTGCAGGGGGGCCATCACAAAGCCCAGGGTAAGCGTAGCGTAACCCTAGGTATACACAACGCCCCCCAAATAAATGTGCCCTGCAGGGGCACCATCACGATTCGGATTTGTGGAGACAGATTCGCGCCCCTGTAGGGCTCGATTCTTTTTGGCCGAAGGTACCCAGGGTTGCGACCGCTGATGCGGTCTTACCCTGGGCTTTGGGATTTCACCCTTGCAGGGTGCACCAAGTTAGTGGGTGTTACTTGGTAGAATGGTAAGTCGTCTCATAACAAGTCGGAAACCGGAAAAGAGTCGTCGTTTTTCTCCTACTGCTTGGTGATGCGAATGGCATCGGCGATGACAACACTGCCGCCGCTGGAGTTTTTGGCGTTCAGTGTCACCAAGCCGCGACCCATTACAAACTCATGCGTCCCCAAGTCCACCCAGACCAGGTTGTTGAGCTGCTGGTTGATGGTGCGCGTGGTTTTGCCATTGGCGGCGGTGATATCGTACTTGGCGGCGGTGGCACGGTTGGCACCGTTGCGGTACATGGCTTCCACCTTCCAGCGTCCGGTGGAGGGGACGTCCAAGTCCCAAGTGGCGAAGGAGTTGGCTCCCACGGTGGCGTACTGATAGCTGCCGTTGTTGAAGCCCCCCGTGGCGGTGGTGGTCCAGGTGCCGGAGGTGATGTAGATGGGCGAACCGGAGCCGTTATCCACGGTGGCGGTGGTGGCTGTTCCCTGAGTTTTGTAGGGCATGGCGGGCCATGGGGCACGGCCGGTGTAAGCGAGTTGAAGTTCGGGAGCGAGGCCGATGGACATCAGCGATCCGTGGCGGAAGGGCGAAGTACCATCGAAGCCCTTGGTGCGCGTGATACCGATCTGGCCATCCAAATCCACGGCGGTGCTGTAGGCTTTCAACGCCACGCCGAAAAGCCGAGGGCCGGAATAAGCCGCCAAGTGCTCGTTACAGCCGGTGGTGAAGTCGGCGTTGGTATCGCGGTAGATTTGGGGGAATGTCACGTCCATGTAGCCGTTGTTCATCCAATCGGCCCACTTGCAGTAGTTGAAGTTCACGGCATCGTTCAGGCGGCCGATGGGGTAGCTAAGCACGATGCAATCGGGCTTCTCATTGATCACGTGGTAATAGACGTTTTCGATACCGAGGTTGATTTGTTCGCGGCGGAAGTTTTGCCAATCAATATCCGTGGGGCTGGGGACGCCGCTCTTGCCATACTGGGCGTTGAAGTTGGCAATCGCTGTGGGGTGATAGCCGAAGTCCACGGTGCGGGAGAAGTTGGTTTGCGGGTAGCGGATACGATCGAGCATCACACCATCCACGTTGTAGTTCTTCACAATATCGGCAATCACGTTGGCGGTATACTCGCGCATTTCGGGAATGGCGGGGTCAAACCACAGGCCTTCTTCATCGTTGGCGGTCGTCATGCGCACGGGGTTGCCGCCGTTATAGGCGTAGGTGATCCACTCGGGGTGGGTGTTGATGGGGTGGTTGGCGCGGGCATCGGTATCCTTGCCGTCGGTCATGCAATAGAGGTTGGTGTAGGCGAAGACTTTCATGCCCTTGGCTTGGCCCCGGGTGATGAATTCCTGAAGCACATCGATGGAGCCGGCGGCGGTGGAGCGGGGTTCGTTGTTGGGGTAGGTGCTGTTGGTTTTATTGGGGAAGTAGGTGGCATCGCCCCGAAACCGCGCATGCACCGCGATGGAGTTGTAGTTTTGTGAGGAGATGACATCCACATAATTTTGAATCGCGGTGGTGGTGTTGAGCGTATCGTACACGGTGATAATGGCGGTGCGCATCTCAGCGGGATCAAGCACCTCCACAAAGCGCACGGCATCGGCGATGGCAGAGCGCCCGGTGGGGGTGGAAGTCTGGGCATTCAGGGTGACGGAGGCCGTACCGGGATCGAGCTGGAAGGTGCCGAGAGAAACCCACGTGAGGTTGTTGATGGTTTGATCGGCGGTGGCGGTAAAGGTGCTGTTGTAATCGGCAATAGTATAGGCGGCAGCAGTGGGGCGGTTGGTGCCCGAGCGGAAGATCACCTCCACGCGGTACTTGCCGGCAGCGGGGAGTTGGGTGCTCCACTTGGCGGTGCGGTTCACACCGGTGGTGCCGTACACATAACTGGTGTTGTTGTAGCCGCCGGTGGCGGTGGTGGACCATGTCCCCGTGAGGGCAAAAGTGGAGGCGGAGTTATCCACCAGGAACTCGGCAGCCTGGGCAAATGTGGCGCTTGCGGCGAGCAGGGCTCCCAGTAGAACGGGGACAGTGGAACGAATCATGGTAGAGACACCTTGAGGAAGTGAAGATCACAATCCACGGCAAAAGGCGATGCGGTACCGCAGGCAACAACTTCCCTCTCCCCACCCGTAACGGGGTGGTGAACTGCTGCTGCTTCGCGAACGAGGCATCCCTTTTTTCGTGTTGTGAATCACTAGCTGCGCGCGGTGATTCGGAACGCAACGAAAAACGCACAAGTGAACTGCATGAAGCACTGATGATCCAAAACTTATGTTGTGGAGGTTGAAGATGCTGGATGATTGGATTAACCCGGCTTTCTCACCAACTTCGTCGCGAGACAGCGAAGCGCCCGTCAGGCCGGGGGTTTCCCGACGTGAGTCGGACGCCGACGTGTATTCACACTTCAAGGTCGACGAACCAGGGATAGCCTTGGAATGGCGGGATGACTCGATTGTCGTAGCAGATGGCTGATGAGAAATACGGGTTAGGCTCGGAAAGTTTGAGGACAAAACATTCCGGAGGTATTTACCTGCTTATCGGGTCATCATATAAAGGGAGAAGATTGGGGCCGTGACCCCAAATGGCCCAGAAAACCCTGATCCCATAATGGCCCTAAAGGGGCCATATCCCAAAGCTCAGGGTGAGCGAAGCGTAACCCTGAGTAGCGGTGTTCCACCCTCTAAACTCGCGCCCTGCATGGGCGCTACCCTGAAGATTGTCCCTTGATGGTTGCCCCTGTAGGGCAACGACTTCTATTGGTGTTTTAGTTCCCGGGGTTACGCTAACGCTCACCCCGGGCTTTGGGATCGCCCCCCTGCAGGGGGTTTCAAGCATGCTGTTCCCTTTACCCTAAACACCCGCCGCAGGGAGTGATTCCGCCGTTCCCAAAATCGCACCCCCCAAAACCGGACCAGCGTACAGGGGCCCCTCGAACCGCTTCTGATAAGTGGTCCAGGTGGATTTCCCCTCCGCCGCCTGAGCCGTCAGGGTTTGGTAACTCGTCAGATAGGCGTCGGCATAATCAGCATAGTGGAGCACCAGGGCTTCCTTGGTTTTGGGAACCACCGGAGAGCCGTATTCGAGTTTGCCGTGGTGGGAGAGTATCAAATGCAGGATGTGGTGATGGAAGTCCGTGGGGAAGCCCTCGGGTTCGCGCTGAAGGTTGCGGATCGCGGAGTCCACCATGTTGGCGCCAATGCTGATGTGGCCGAGGAGTTGGCCCTCCTCAGTGTAGGTGATGGCGCGGCGCCAGGAGAACTCGCGGATCTTGCCGATGTCGTGCAGCAGGCCGCCGGTGACGAGGAGATCATAACTGTATGGCGGGTAGAGTTGGATCATGTGAACCGCGTGGCGCACCACGTTGAGCGTGTGTTCCAGCAAACCATGGCGGTAGGCTTGGTGGATGCTTGCCGCGGCAGGAGCGGTGCAGAACAGTTCCCGAAAACGCTCATGACCAAACAACCGTTGCAGCAGGCGTTGGCAGGCGGGGTGTTTCACCTCGGCGATGCGGGCATCGAGTTCCGCTTCCATCTCCGCCCGGGGGCGCGGGGACATGGGGAGAAAGTCCTCCAGCCGAATGTGGTGATCCTCCACGCGGTGCAACTTGCGGAGCACCAACTGCGGGGCACCGTTAAACTCCCCTGCGTTGGCCTCCACATACACAAAATCCTCGGCCACCACTTCGCGCCCCAGCAGTGCCGCATGGTTGTCCCACATCACCCCCGCCACCTGACCCGTGGAGTCCCCAAGCGTCAGAAAAAAGTAGGGGTCGCCGTTCTTCTTGGCGCGCTGCTCCAGATTCACAAGCAGGTACGTGGACTCAATCAAGTCGCCGGGGCGGATGTCACTGCACGGCTGGCGGGTCTCAGGGGCGGGTGATTTGGGGGTGGTCATCAGATGGGGATTAGTCCTGTGGATTGGCCGGCCAGGAGCCGTACATGGGGTTGGGGAACGCGAAATAGGTTTTCCCAAAAGGAGCCAGAGCCGCTTCGCCCTGAGTGCGAACACCCTGCTCCAACTCGGGGAAGTCCTCGATGTTATCGCCCAGATACTGGAGAATCGGCATGGCAGGCCACCCGGCGGGGGTGGTTCCGGAAGTCACCTCGTTCCAACGGCGTTCCTTTTGTTTGTCGGGCTTCCCTTGGCGGAGCATGACGAGATCGAACGGGAGTTCCAACTGGCGCAGGTTGTCCTCCGTGGCTTGCTGAGTCTCCGTATAACGGTTGGAAACGATGACGATTTTGCCCCCCAGCGCCCGAACCTTTTCCAAATACGCTTTGCTTCCGGGTAGTGCCCTGGCTTCGCGGCGTTCACACCACTGGTTCCACGTTTCATCGGAATAACTGTCGCCGGTGAGGAGGAGTTCTTTTTGATACTGGGAGTTATCGAGCACGGTTTCATCGGCATCCAGGGAGACGGCCCAAGTGCCGGGAGTTTTCCCGGCAGCGAGACGCTCGAGCTCCTCGGCGGCATCGGCATACGTTTGAGCGTAAACGGCTTTGTGTTCCGCGGCGTTGCGGAACCAGTGCACATCGTTGGTGAGCTTGGGAAGCGCCGAGTTGGCGGCCACCGACTCCTTCTTGGCGCTGGAGCAACCGGTGGTACCGAGCGCCGCTACGGCCATCAGGGCGGCGAAGCAAAGTTGTTT
>JANRMB010000112.1:0-3228 GCA_033761985.1 Candidatus Sumerlaeia bacterium
CCGCCGAGATCACGACGAATGCGAACGCGATAGTTGCCGGCAGGAACGGAATTGAAGAAATATGCTCCGTCGCTATTCGTCGTTGTAAAGCCCTGAAGAACATCATCGGCGTTCCCGAATGTGCCGTTCGGGCCTGCGGTATAATATTCCACGCGCACGTTGGAAAAACCAACTTCAGAAAGCTGCACGTCGTAAACCCCGTTGGCGTTGGAATCCACATAAACGCGTCCACCAATGCTTGGATCGATGGCTGTTATGGTAAGCGACTTGGTTCCAAAGTCTGTATTGTAGTGGTAGCTGGAACCAGAATAGTCATAGATGAGGGGGAGCACGGAGACGTTTGGTGCCGTGGTGCTGGTGACCAGAATGATATAATCCAGCACGATGTTGCCACCCGCTTTTCCACCGGTGTAGAAATCGGGGTTGTCGCAGGCTCCACTGTTGGAACGGTAACTGGTTGAAGCCGGATTGTTGATCCAACCGCATGCATCTGCATAGATTTTGTTGTTCACCGCACCCGTGGGAGCGGTGTAGGAGGCGTCCACACTGGTAATCTGAAAGAGGGCCGTAGGGAAGTCCACGGTGGCGACCAATTGCTCGTAACCGTTTGTGGCAGTGGAGGCACTCAGGCGATAGTCGTAGGATTGCCCTACGAAAACCGTGGTGGGACCAACGAGGCTGTTGGTGCTGTTCCGGTTTTGTGAGACGAGACCTTCAATATAGATTTCTTCGTTGAGGGGGGTGGAGACGGGGGTCAATCCATCCGCCGTGGCGAAGATGCGATAATTGCGTGCCGTTTGCCGGGAAGCATTGGCGCGCTGTACGGTCAGGTCGAAGTAGAAATCTGCTGTCTCACCCGGTGCAAGGGAAGCGCGGGTCAACTGGCTGGGGGAACTGGGGGTTAAGGCCACGCTGGGTGTGAAAACGGAAGGGGATGGGTTAACATCAACGCCCGGTTCATCCCATTGGAAAGTTACCACAACGTTGGTGGCGGCAGTGGTGCCGGTGTTCTTCAGCCGAATTCCGGAAAGGTATCGATTTGGGCCATCGGCCACGCGGTTACTATCCAACCCCACATGGTTCCATGTCACTCGCTCCGTGTTGGGTTGATTGGCGTTGTTGGGATTAATCACCAAAACGGGATTTGCCAGAACGGTTTGTGTCAAAGAGAGACCCAATAATATCGCGTGGGAGGATTTGATAGACATAGACATGACTCAGTATCGTGGGATTGTTCGGTGAATGGCCAAACGGCGAACTGTTTGCTTGGTTTGTACCATAATTCTGGATTTGACAAATCGTCTCGATTTGATTGATTCGTTGTCCAGCGAAATCCGAGTCCGGCCCACATTTTCTCTTCAATTCCCACATTCTTTTTATGAATCAGCTTCACCTGCATCTCGTGGTACTTCTCCCAATGCTTCTCTCCCTTCAAGAGTATTGCTATGCGGAAAAGCCTTCCGATTGGGTGGATGCTCGGCATCTATCCCTCTGGGAATTAGAAGTACTTCCCCATCACCTGCCTAAAACACCATCAATTCCCTCGAATTTTCAAAAAAACAATCCCTACACCGTCCTCCCTTTAAATCCTCTTTTTACTTCTGGATATCGTTTACCACTGGAAAAATCCCAACACATTCTCCTGATGGAAAACACCGATTTTCCGGGCGGTCTCTCAAGCTATTCGTTTTTCCACCGGGATGAATTTGGGGATGTTGTGCAGCTCGTTACCCATGATTTTGGGAATGCAACTTCTCTTGTTTATGCTCCTTGGGTATTTTCACCTCACGATTCCACGGACTTTATTGTCGCCCAAAATAGTTCCAGCCCCTCTTCCGCCCTTTCGGTGAGACCAGCTTTTTCCACTTTAGTCCCTTCGGGAGTCTCAGAAGTGGAAGTTCCCATCGTTCGGCTTTTTGATCAGGATCGTGTCTATGTGCGGTTTTCACCTGCTGACCCCGGAGAACGGCTCCATATGACTTGGGTGATTTTCCCGAGTTCGGGAAATCCCCCGGCGAGCACAACCGTTTCCCTTCCCGTTGCGGACTACTTTACCTCGACTTCCGTAACGGTTGTTGCCGAGGTTTGGGGCCTGACTCAGGATCCTGCGACGAATCCCGATCACCACGGTATCCTCAGCTTGGATGGGAGCCCGCTCCCCCTTGCCCAATGGGAGGGTTTGACGCGTCATACGGTGTCGGCCACCACAAATTTCGCTTCAACGGGAGTGCGTGGTAGCATTCCTCTCTCCCACGCCATTTCCACAACATCACCCACCGCTGCATCCGCCTCGGACTCCCAGATGATAGAGCGAGTGGAACTGAGATTTTTTGGCTATCCTCGTTTGAATCCCCAAGGGTACGGGGAGTTGGAGTTCTATGACCTCCCCTCTCCCAAGATTGTCACCATGGGGGGATTCCCTTCTGGAACCAACACTGATCAAGTCGTGATTCTCGATATCACGGAGCCCTACCGTCCCGTCCTATTACAGAACCCGGGTCTGTTGCCTGATGCCTCAGGCGGGGTGGCGGTGGGGTTTGAGGCACCTGCCGGTTCCTCCCGATTTGCCGTGCAATACCTCCCCACCATCGCTTCTCCCGATCCTGTGGCTCTTGTTCCTCTTCCGGAACCCTCCGATATCCTGGTTGGCAACCCTCTGCGCAGAATCTACGTCACCTACCCGGAGTTTAACTCCTCTCTTCAACCTCTTATCAATCACCGCGGAGGGGGGACCTATCTTCTCAATCCTCAGGCTGCATTTGATGCCTTCTCCCTTGGCCGGAACGATCCCGAAGCCATGAGGGCAGCCCTCAGTTGGGTTGTTCGGGAGTCTCCGGTGCGCTCACCCCTTCCGAATGTGCTGCTTGTTGGCCACTCCTCTTTTGATCCCAACAATGTGTTGGGGCACTTTTCCGAAAACCAGCTTCCCGTTTATTACGAAAAGAGTTTCCCCACCACCATCGGGGAACTGGAAGTTGCTATCGATTACCCATTCAGCGTGCTTTTGCCCGGTGACGAACTTCCAGACGTTCGATTGGGTAGAGTCCCGGCGAAGACGAGCGTCGATCTTGATAAGTTCGTCGCCAGGCAGCTTGCTTACGAGGCTCTTGGTACCTCACTGGTGAATTCAACTAGGGGTGGCTACTTAATTGCCGATGTGGCTGTTGAGTTTCAGGATGATCAACCCCGCTGGCAGGCGTTGTGGACAGCGACTGGACGCACGGCAAC
>JANRMB010000113.1:0-15376 GCA_033761985.1 Candidatus Sumerlaeia bacterium
GCGTTTTCACTGTTGTTTGCCTTCATTCCAGTGATTATTTTTTCCGTCTTCCTGTTGATCGGTCTGTTTATGTCATTTATCGCCCTGCACTCTCTGATAAATAGTCGAATCCTGACCTTCGATCACTCCTCCGTTCTATCCATCAGGGATAGTTTCCTGTTCTTTGGTTCCACCCGAAATCTGGAAATACAAGAGATCCAAACAGTGCTTCTCAAACCACAATTCACTTCCTCGAGCGGAAGCTATCACGGAATTCTTTCCTACCAATTGGAAGCGGAAATCGGAACCCGAAAACCCATTCTCTTAGCGGATGGGTTACAAGGCAAACAATTGGCAAGAAGCATAGGGCACTCCGTGATGAACGAACTTTCCAAACGTGGGAGCAAAGCCCAACTGGTCGAGAGTGCGGCAGAACTCAAACCAATCAAACAATTCCGCAATAAGCAGAAATAGAAAATCGTATGTGCGGCCGGCTTGCACCCCATGTTTTAGAATACTTGGCGGCAAAATACCGTCTCTGCACTTCTCCTTTATTGGAAGAACTGCGCACCGTGGGGCAAAACGTCAACACCACACCCAACAGCACCCTACCGGGTATTTTTCAGGAGCTAATCGGGAGGCGGGATTGGCTGGTTCGGCCGGTATATTGGCAGTTTCTCCCTGAGGATATCCGTAATCAGGAAGAAGCAAAGCAATTCTCCCGAACGTATTCCACCATCAATGCCCGTCAGGAATCTCTCCGCACACAGCGGCTTTACGCCGAAGCGTTTCGTCAGCGGCGATGTATCATCCCCATCCGCGGATTTTTTGAATGGCAAACAGTACAAGGCGAGGCTCGTAAACGCCCCTGGTGGATTGCCCCCACGGAGAAGATTGTAGGGATTGCCGCAGTTTACAACAAGACCCGCTGGAAACCAGAAATTCCGACCGTCGCCGTGGTCACGACTCATGCAAGCGAAGGAAAAATGGCTGCGATTCATGAAAGAATGCCTGTCTTTTTAACCGAGCAGGAAGCCGCAATTTGGCTGGAGACCTCGACTCCGGAAGTTAACTTGCTGGAAAGCTTCAACCCCAAACCCGAACACTACTTCGAGTTCCATTCTGTTTCCCGGGTGATCAGTAATGCCCGCTGGATGGGTACTCTGGAAGAACTCATGAAACTTCCTTTGGAAGACGCTGCCACCTCCAAAAAAGAAAATCCCCCCGAATCCATTCAGGGGGACCTTTTCTCCTAAATCATGAACTCGACCTAAGGACTTATTTCTCAGCTTTGCTGCGAGCTGGAACCACTTGGCGTCCCAGTTTCTTCTCGAACTTTTTCTGGAAGGCGGCGCCACCGTAAAGATATCCACGACGAGTGTGATAGTCGATGGCTTCAATTTCTTCCGGTGAACAGGGTTGATTGATGAACTCAGACCATTTGGATTGGGCAATGGCGAAGGGCCATTTATCACCAAGAAGGGATTCAGGCTTGCCACTGCAGTGGGGAGCGGCGCTGCTCCATTCATAGTTTTCCACTTTGCGGCGAGACTTTTCACCCAGAGAGGCGCGCTCCACGTAACGAACGACGGAATCAAGAAGAGTCGGCTCAAAAGCACAGGAAGCGAAACGTTCTCCCCACAAGGAGCCGGATTCCCCTTTGTCCTGATTGTAGGCTCGCCCATAAAAGCTATGAACTTGGCGTACGAGTTTGGCCAATCCAAGCTCTTGTTTTGGTTGAAGCACCAGATGAATGCGCTTGGGAAGAAGACACCAAGCGATTACTTGAACTTCGTTTTCCTCGGCTGATTCCTCCAACTTGTCCAAGTATAAATTGTAATCATCTTTGGAATGGAAGATAGTTCGATCCTCCAAAGAATCCTGCTGCACATGGTGAGGATGATTGGGAAGAACGATACGGGCAATTCGTGCCATGGAAAGACTCCTGCGGAATCGGAATAAAATAAGTTTAGGGGGTGATTCGTCACCCCTGCAAATAAAATTGTGGACAACAATCCACTTTTTTTATTCAACTCTAATCAGATCAATCCAATGGGATGAAGAAAAGAGTCCATCTACTCAATAAAAAGTCCATTAGAAGAATCAACATCAACGTAACAACCACCGATGTGGTGGTTGCACGCCCAACTCCCTCAGCACCCCCGCTGGTATAATAACCATAATAGCACCCCACCAGCCCGATAATATTGCCGAAGAATATCGTTTTCACCAATCCTGAATAAGGATCAGTAAGAAGAGCGAATTTTTGTGTGGTTGTCATATATTCCAAAGAATTGATATTCAATAACGTTGTACCAATCAACATCCCACCATAGAAACTGGCAATCAGGCTCAAGGTGCAAATCAGCGGAAGCATCAACGTCATGGCGATGATTCGCGGAGCGATCAAGTAATGATAGGGGTCAACATGGAGAATCTCCATGGCATCTATTTGTTCCGTAACGCGCATTGTTCCGATCTCAGCGGTGAAGGAAGCAGCAACTCGGGCACCCACCACAAACGCCACAAAAACTGGAATCAGCTCCCGTGCGTTGGCGATAAATGCAATAGCGGGAACATAATTTTTTGCCCCGAATTGAATTAATTGAACACCCGTTTGGAGCACCATGACCATCCCCACGAACAGCGCGGTGATCAATGCAACGGGAAGGGATTTTACCCCCACGGCCATCGCTTGATCCATGATCAGACGATAGTTCCAAGAATTGGAAAACAGGGTCTTCCAGCTACGATAGCAAAACTTGGAGAAACGGCCCGTTGCGTAAACAAACGAGATTGTCAACGCCCCAAGAGCTTCCACAAAAGTGTTGTTCAGAATACCGATCACTGGAGATACCGGTTCGCTTTCTGATGAATAGAAATGGGGTTAGTTACCCTGAAGCTCTTGAAGGTGCTTTTGGGCGCGTTCCACGTGTTTGTGATCCCCGGAGGCACGGCTGAGTTCCAAAACGCGCTCCCACTGAATAATGGCTTTGGCGTGGGTTTTTGGGTCTTTTTCGTATACAATAGCCAAATTGTTGAGGGCGGGGAGATGGTTGGGGTCGATTTGAAGTGCTTTGCGGTAACACTCCGAAGCAGAATCATAATCCCGCTGCTTCATGTAAACCACTGCTTCTTTGCAGTAACGATCGATCAACATCCGTTCTTCACTCATACCGCGATCAACGGGAGCGGGTCCTGAGGCTGAAGGCGGAGCCTGGAAAGTAGCCACATTCGTTTGACTGACCGAACTCATGGAGGCGGAGCTTTGACGATTATTCTCCACGGAAAGTGCAGACACAATCTTTTGGGAGTCGCCGCCGGTGATAATCTCAAAAATGGAGTCCAACTTCGAAACCATAAGGATGTCGCTCACTTCTTTGGAAGGAGAGAGCAGAGCCATGCGAGCGTGGTTCTTATTGGAGGTTACCTTCATTCCAACAAGAACACCCAACCCAGCACTATCGATGAAATCAACGCCTGAGAGATCCAGGTAAACTTGTTTAATGGAACCATTTATCCGGGGAACAATCGTGGATTTCAGCCGATCGCATTCATCCAGAACAATTCTGCCTCCCATACGGATCAACATGTGGTCGGCTTGTTGAAAGATTTGGATATCCATACTTTACACTCGTACCTTGTACACAGCTGAAATCAGAACGCACCATCAACAAAAGCAGGGCTTCCGTAATCCGGTGCCTCCACATTTGCCGAATCGGCAACGTAATCTCCCACTTCGATTCCCTTGGAAGCAAGCCAGTTCTTATTTTTCGTCAGTTGATCAATAACGTCCTGAACTTGTTTTTCGGTAACCAATTCCTTGGTGAAGTAGCTGAGAACATTGATCACCGCAGCGGCCTGAAGGGTGTCGGGCTGCTGGGGAATCGCGGCAAAAGAAAGCTTATCAACTCCGTAATAGCGGGGAAGTTGGGAAACTTCATACAAAAAGGACTGAACGGCAGCGTTGGAGCCCACAACCCGGATCTCAAAAGGAACGGCAACCCCGATTTTGTTTTCATTTGTTGGGGCCGCGGCACCACCTGCGGCATCACCACCCACTCCTCTTCCCGGTGCTGCGCCACGTCCGCCGCGGCCGCCTTCGTCAAATCCGCCAAATTCATCACTGAATGCAGGCTCCGCAAACATCGCGGGATCTGCAAATTCACCGCCAACTACTGCTCCAGCCGCTCCAGCACCCCCCGCTGCTCCAGCGGATTCTGCTTTACGCATTTCCAACGTCGGCCAATTTAAGTCTGTTTCCGACCAGAGTTTAACATAGTTGATCGATTGAACCCGATGCTTGTCAGCAACCTTGATTGCATCGTCCACTGCGCGTAGTTGCCGGTACGCACTAACGAACAACATTTCATAGTCCTCGAATCGATAAAGTTCGAGGAGAAGCTGATAGTATGCCTCATCATCAGCAATACTAAGCTCACGGCGTGGAACCGCTTCCATAATAAGGTTGATGCGATTCTGGGTGTAAATCATCGCCACCAAAGGGCCCATGTTGGCACGAAGCGCTTCTCGATAGTTGAGATCCAATCCCAGCTGGGCAAGTAATGCGTTATAACGTGCGGTTTGCTCATAGAAGAAATTTGAGTCTTCGGGAGCTGCTTTGATCAGATCATTGATTTCCTTCAGGTTACGAAGACGATCGCTGACCGCACTCCCTGCCCGAGCACTTTCCGGCAACTCTCGGAGAAGTCCCCATCCCTGAAAGGGGTCACGATTGATCAGAAAGCCCAACTGGGCAACACCGGGATTTTCTCCACGATCGAGCCACGTTTTCACGTACTGATCGTACATAATTTTGTAGGTTTGGCGAATCCAGATTTGAGGATCTTGGTTGGGATCGGGATTTTCCTGAATCAGAACCATCGGACCAGCAATCCCAGAGTCCAGTAACATTTGGTAGTAATCGCGCTTCATCGCGATTGTTTGAAAATCAAACTGGTAGATATCGTTCCGACTTTTTGGACTACCCTGACTACTCAACTGGGCTTGTTGATCCGTATACTCTTGCTGTGCCTGCTTGAATTCATTGGCGTTTTTGGAAAACAGGAGAAAGTGCAACACCCCAATAAGGAGAGCAGCACTCACCACACCGATCGCAAGCTTTTGCTTATCCTGATTATTCATCGTAAACCTAAAGTCTCCCTGTATTGACGAAACAATGCCTTCCCGGCACGCCAAAGTGTCAACCCAAATACACTTGCCTTTTACTGCCAGCCGCGCAGAAGATCAAGTGTTTCAATACACCGGGAGCTCTTCCCCTTCCCAAGGTTTACTCCTCAGCATATGCCTAAACTCTCCATCCTGAGCGGCGAAGAAGCAGGCCGAATCTTCCACTTCGATGCGGTTCAAATCACCATTGGGCGCTCAGTGAACAATGATCTCCAGATCGTTGATCGGCGGATGAGTCGTAATCACTGCCAAATCAGTTTGGTTGGCGATGTGTATTACGTTGAGGATATGCAATCCAAAAACGGATCGCTTCTAAACGGCAAGCCCCTCACTTCCCGTCAAATCCTCAAGCATGGGGATATGATCCAAGTGGGGGATTCGAACGTTCTTTTTACCCGCACAGAGGATAGCGGCGAAGCCTTTTCCAGCACCACTCCTGAAGCCACTGTGGTTCCGGGAAACCAAATCAATCGGGAAGGCTCCAGTTTTCGAGTCATCAATGAAGACAATTGGGGCAACACTCGGGGCGAAATCCGCGTCGGTTCACGCTCCAAACCGCTCTCCATTCCCGACACAAACCTCAATGCCCATGAACAGGCCCGTCACCTGGAAATCATTTATGAGGTGATGGAGGCGATACGCTCCACCTTTAGCACCGATCAACTTCTCCAGCAAATCATGGATTTGATTATGAAGGTGATCAAACCGGATCGTGCTTATCTCCTGCTCTCTCAAGAGGGTTCATCGGAATTGGTTCCCGAAGTCATCCGGGATACACAACTGAAGAAAAATCAGGAAATCTGCATCTCCAATTCCATCGTAAATCGTTGTGTACGGGAGAGCGTAAGCCTTCTTGTTTCCGATGCGGCTCAAGATGCCCGTTTCAATGCGAGTGAAAGTATCATCGCCAACCGCATCCGTACCGCCATGGTAGCACCTTTAATCTACAAGGAACAAAGTCTTGGGGTTGTCTATATCGACACCAATACTCGCGCCTTCCCATATCTTGAAGCAGACCTTGAACTGCTCACCGGGATTGCCAACCAAGCAGCCGTGGCGATCGTGAATGCAAGGCTTCACTCCCAACTTGTGGAGCAGCATAAAATCGCCCGGGAGATGGAAATCGCCCGCACCATTCAGATGAATCTTCTCCCCAAGGTGTATCCCACGCTCCGTGGATTTGATGTCTCCGCCATGTCCCTCCCCGCAAAACATGTGGGTGGTGACTATTATGACTTCATCGCACTTCCTGATGGTCGGATAGGTTTTGCCATTGCCGATGTCTCCGGTAAGGGGGTTCCTGCAGCGATTCTAACCGCCACTACCCGCAGCTACCTCCAATCACAAACCCAGCAACCCGGTGGCAATCTTGCCCAAACAGTGGAACGCATCAATCGCATGGTTCATCGCGATGTCACCAACGATATGTATGTCACCATGGCGCTCATTTATCTGGAGCCTGAATCCGGTGAGATAGAATATGTAAACGCCGGCCACTCGCACCCGGTTCTGATGACTCCCCACGGCGAAACCAGATTTCTGGAAGAAGGCGGCCTGTTTCTCGGGATTGTGGAAGAAAGCACTTACGACCAAGCCAAAGAGAAACTTCACCCGGGCGATGTTCTTGTTCTTCAAACAGACGGCGTGATGGACATTCTCAATCCCAAAGGGGAGAGTTTCGGCTCCGAACGGTTCTACTCCATCATCCGCCAAAACATCCACCTTTCCGCAGAGGAAATCCGAAACGCCATTTATCAAGCCTGCGTTCAACACCGTGCAGAGGCCGATCAATTCGATGATTTCACCCTCATCGTACTAAAGCGCCAACGCGACCAATCCGGTATTCTTTCAGACGATATCTCTTTTGCAGAGTTGGACCTCGATTGAAACGGCTGATTTTTGTTCTGGTTGTCGGAGCCAATTCCCTGGCGTTGAGCCAGCCAAATGGAAGCTCGGGTTCGCTACAACTCAGCGATATCTTTGTGCTCCCCACCGAACCAACAAACGAACCCAAGGTGATTGCGCTGGAACAGACGTTTCCGCGTTACGTGCCCGGCGGAGCCCCATTTTTGGCTCCCAAATTCGAAGTCTCTCTGATGCCTCTAACCACAACTGCTGAGCCTTCTCTTCCAGCGGAGACGCTTTCTCCCGAAGCGCAGGCTTTTCTTCAAAACATTAATCCCGATGATGTGAAGCCTCTTGTTACGCGAGCTAAAAACTCGGCGATTCAAACAGAACCCATCGAGTTTCTGGAGAAAAAACGAGTGGAAGCAAATCGCTCCTCCGAACGGCTCCTCATCGTGCAAAACCAAATGCTCACCGCACACGCCGAGATCACTCTGACGCCCATAGGGAATGAAGGGAAGCTCGTTTCCAAAATGCGCCTTCTTCCCCGGGAAAGCGAATCGATGAAACTTCCCGAGGGGCAATTCGACGCACAAATCCGAATCTGGTTTCCAGAAACACCGGAGCAGACCGTTGAACGCATCAACTCAGGGGTGAATCTTTCCGGTGAGGAATATGAACTCACTTTGGACACCCAGTTGGAGAAGGAACTTCTTCAACTGGGTAGAACAGAGCAGGTTGGAGGAAGTACTAAGGCGCGGTAGTGGAGACAGCGAACTGCTTTTTTTCGGCTTCCAGAATTGTGGAAATCACGTCGTCAATCCGAACGGGGAAGGGTTTATCATCGATGTTAATGATGACCAGCGTCCCCTTGTCCGTCATTGTGCTGGTGAAGGCTTTGAGCAACTCCAACTGACCACTGTAAACGACTGAACCATCTTCCGGAGCCCAAAACTCCAGTGCTCCCATACAACCCGCGCTTGGCGTGTGGGGGTAATACACTTCGGAACTGTAGAATTCCGGATCAATGGTGGTTCCGTGAATAATCATCTCGCTTCTTCCGGCCAAACCGGCCCACCACGCCTCATACATCGGGCGATACTCCCTCCAAGAGGTGGGAAGCAATTCCGAGTACAGCTCTTTTGTCCAGCCGGGATTTTCACCGTCTTTCTCGGGAGACTTAAGCAGCGGCTGAAGAGATTCCGGTATCGATTCGAAAAAGTAATCCTGAGGATCTGCTTCCACGGGAATCCGTGACCAAAGATACGGTACAGGGCCGATAAATTCGTTGCTGGCAATCCCTGAACCCTTGATGGAGTAAATGCCCTCCGGTGAATTCCCATAGGTAATCGTCCCGGGAAGATTTGTCCGGGAACGAGCGTGTTGGCTGATATGAAATATGCCGCCGTTGGAGTTACGCACAAAAGCTCCATCCGGTTTACGAACCACGGCAATCCCGGGATAGTTGCGGTCCAATCTCTGAAAGCTAAAGATTACGGGCCTGCCGGGAATAAATGGCGCCCGGAGCAAATCCACAAGCGGCGGGCGATTCTGTATTTGCTCGCGGGGATCAAGGGCGATTACCTCTCGCAAAGCTTCCAGTTGGGGCGCCAAATGATCTTTGTGTCCTTCCGGAAAAAGGCGGTCCAACTCGGATTCAATTCGTGCGACGGTCTCAGGATTACGACGATTCCGCAGAATATAAGTGGCGGCGATGGCGAACGCCTTGGGGGAATCCGCATACGGAAGTGCTGCTTCCACCTCAGGCAGATACTGGGTAGGATAAAGTGTAAACGCCGATTGTAGCACCACCCGGCGAAAACCGGAACTCAGTTCCGGAAATCCGGCGAATGCCTTGGCAAGCGACTCCCGAACAGTGGAAGAATCGTAGTTAAGGATACCGGCGGTCCAATACGCACCACCCCAGTTTTTCTCCCCATTGGAATCAACGGGAAGCTCCCCTTTCAGATGTAGCTCAATATTATCATCCACCGATTTGCGCCGGAACTCTGCACGGCTTTCAGCCGTGGTTTGATCAGCAACAAAAGCAGTTTGATGCAAGTAGGTGGGTAGCGAAGTGGTGGAATGGAAATCCGCAACCGCAAGGGTTTTGGTGCGATTTTCTATGATGGAACGAACCTTGGCTTCATGTTCTTTGAGACGTTGATCCCGTTGAGGGGTCGAAGGTAAAGCGCGGGAAGTTGAGGGTTGGGATGTTGGTTCCGCACTTTGAATCATGGAAGAGGATAACAGGCACAAAGCGATGGCAAGAAGATGGGTTGTTTTCATAGGGGGCGACTCCGTGGAGATGGGGATTCGAGACGAATCAAAATCGAAACAACCCCCAACACTTTCGTTGCGGTTCATCGATGATCAGCCTAAGCAACTACTCATCAAATGGGGAAGCGTCAAACCCTTGATCAACCATCGCCCGATTCTTTTAGGATGTTGAACCATATCCATGGCTACTCAAGACTTTATCCGCACCGATAACCTAGCCAAAGACTACGGAAGAAAGCGCGTGGTGAACGGAGTCTCTCTGGAACTCAACAGGGGGGAAATCATCAGCCTTTTGGGTCCCAACGGGGCCGGGAAAACCACCACATTCAAAATGATGGTGGGTTTTGTGGCCCCCACTGAAGGGCGTGTGTTTTTCAACAACGAGAACATCTCCAAGAAGCCAATTCATGAGCGCGCCCGCATGGGAATTGCCTATTTGGCTCAGGAACCCAGCATCTTCCGCAAACTGACTGTGGAGGAAAACCTCCGCGCCATTCTGGAAGGAATTGGGCTGGAACGGGCCGAACAGGACGAACGCGTGGAAAAAGCCCTCGCGGATCTGCGGATCAGCCATCTTCGCAAGCAAGTTTCCAGCAGCCTCTCCGGTGGCGAGAAACGCCGTGTGGAAGTGGCGCGCTGTCTCGCCACCAATCCCAAGTTCATCTTTCTGGATGAGCCCTTTGCACAGATCGACCCGAAAACCGTGGAAGATATTCAAGGGATCATCATGGAACTCAAAGCGCGAAACTTGGGTGTGCTCATTACCGACCACTCTCTTCGCGAGACCTTGAGCATTACAGACCGCGCTTATATGATTCTGGAAGGTCGGGTGGTGGCTTCCGGAACAATGGAAGAAGTCACGCAGAACGAGGAAATTCGGGAGCGCTACTTCAGCAAATCTGTGATGCGGGACTTGGATTCCGAAATCGCCACCCGCCAGAATTCCTGAAAGTCACTACCCACATGTCCTCCCAACCCATGAATCCCAAGCGCATCGCCGAAACCGATACCGTGGATGTGGCATTGCGCCCGGCGGAACTGGGTGAGTTTGTGGGCCAATCCCAAGTGGTGGAAAACCTCCGTATTTTCATTCAGGCGGCACGGAATCGCGGTGACGCCTTGGATCACGTGCTGCTCTATGGTCCGCCCGGGCTTGGGAAAACCACCTTGGCTCATATCGTTGCCAAGGAAATGGGTTCCACCCTGCGCTCCACCTCGGGACCCATCATCGAACGGAAGGATGATTTGGCCGCAATACTGACGGACTTGAAAGCCCAGGATGTTCTCTTCATCGACGAAATCCATCGGCTCAATCGCGTCGTGGAGGAGTGTCTCTACCCCGCCTTGGAAGACCGTAAGATCGACATTATGATCGGCGAGGGCCCCCACGCAAAATCCATCAAACTGGATATCGAGCCCTTCACTCTGGTGGGTGCAACCACTCGCGCCGGAATGCTGACGAGCCCCCTGCGCTCGCGATTTGGAATCACCCAGCGACTGCAATTCTATTCACCCGCAGAAATGCAACGAATCCTTACCCGCTCGGCAAGGCTTCTGAAAACGGAACTCACCCCGGAAGCGAGTCTGATTATTGCCCGTCGTTCACGGGGAACACCTCGAATCGCCAATCGTATCCTCCGGCGCGTTCGGGACATCGCCGAGGTGCGGCACGCCGGAATCATTACACCGGAAGTTGCGGAAGACGCTCTTCGACTGTTGGACATCGATGCCATGGGTCTCGATGCACAAGACCGCGCTTTTCTGGATACGCTCATCAACAAATTCAATGGCGGCCCGGTTGGCCTAAACACCCTCGCCGTAAGCTTAAGCGAAGACGATGATACCCTGATGGATTTGGTGGAGCCATATCTGATTCAAATCGGGTTCGTTGCCCGTACCCCCAGAGGACGCATCGCCACCCGCGCCGCATTCGAGCATCTTGGCCTTACTCCCCCACTCAACTGGCAGGAACTCAATGATTCGGGTGAGTTGGAATAACGCCGTTAACCTTTGTTGTTGGAATGCTCAGTGAGTTTGGAACAAGCACCTTTTCCACAACCACAGCCACCGGATTTCTTTTTCCCTCGTAGCTCCAAATAGAGTATCACCACGGCACTCAAAACAAGAATTGCTACAATCGCTTGCTGAAGAATCACACTCATTCGAGCCACCTCATCCCAAAAACAACTTACCAAGTTGGTAGACAATAAACGCACCAATCCACGCGAGCGACGTCATATAGACAAAAGACACTACCGGCCACTTCCAGGAGTTGGTTTCCCGCCGGATAATCGCCAACGTGGCGGCGCATTGGGCACAAAGGGCGAAGAACACCATGATGGAAAGCGCCACCGGTAAAGTGAAGAGCGGGCGACCATCGGGCCATTTCGCAGCTTGAAGTCGATCCCGCAAGGCAGGTGACTCCTCATCGGCATCAGCCCCCACATCGAAAAGAATTCCCAACGTCCCCACTACAACCTCGCGGGCGGGGAAGCTTGCGACAACTGCCATGCCGATCCGCCAATCCCACCCAATCGGTTCCACCAGAGGCTGGATAAGATTTCCGGAACGGCCCAGAAGTGACTGCCGAAGATAGGCGCCCTCAATCAGATGATCGCGCTCGGCTTCCAATTCCGCACGCGCTTCCTCCGTTTCAGCGTTTTCAATTTGTGCAGCGAATTGAGATTCAAAGCCTTCGGCGATGGAATCAGGACGTGGGTAATAGGTGGCGACCCAGACGAGAATCGAAACAGCAAAAATCACGGTACCCGCGCGTTTGAGGAACGAACCCGCCCGCTCAATCAAGCGGTGCAAAACCGTCTGCCAGTTAGGGGTGCGATAAGGGGGAAGCTCCATCAGGAAGGTGGGTTTAGGCCCCTTCAGCACAAAGCGGCGAAGAATCAAGGCCACGGGTATCGCCACGATGGGGCCGACCAAATACATGAAAAAGAGCACCAAACCCTGCAAACCGATCACGCCAAAAAGTGTCTGCTCCGGGACAAATGCGGCAATCATTAACGCATAAACAGGGAGGCGTGCAGAGCAACTCATCAACGGAGCCACCAGGATCGTTGTTAGTCGATCGCGAGGGTCCTCGATGGTTCGAGTGGCCATGATACCCGGAATGGCGCAGGCAAAGGAACTCAACATCGGGATAAAGGAACGCCCGGAAAGACCAACCCGACTGAGAAGCCGATCAGCCAAAAACGCCGCACGGGCCATATAGCCGCAATCTTCAAGGAGGGAAATGAAGAAAAACAAAACCAATATTTGCGGAAGGAAAATCACAACCCCACCAACACCGGCGATCACACCATCCACCAAAAGACTCGCCAGCGGGCCGGGAGTCATCACGCCTGCAACCCATTCGCGCAACCCCGCAAAGAGCCCATCGATGGCATCCATGGCTGGAGCAGACCACGCGTAGATTGCTTGAAAGACGATGAGCATAAGGAAAAGAAAAATCGCTACCCCCCAAACAGGGTGAATCAGGATGCGATCGATTCGATCCGATGGGGTTGTGCGCCGCTCTGAGGGAGCTGTCACTACGCCCTGAAGTTTTTCCCGAATCCACCGATACCGAACTTTGGCTTCAAGCGTGAGCAGGCGATGCCCGGAGGATTCCAATTCCGCACGAGTTGTTGTAAGAAGTTCAGAGAAAGAGTCGTTTGCGGAAACAAGACGTTGTTCCGCCATTCCTCCGGCCTCCAGCAAGGCGCGGGAGACGAGGAACCGATTTGCAACTGCGGAGGGGAGTTTTTTTTCCTCGGCGAGTTGCTTGAGTTGCTCCACTTTGTTGTAAAATTCGTTTGGGAAATCCGGAGCCTTTGGAGCGAGCGATTCCTTCTCCCACGGCGATTGCAAAAACTCCCTCAGAGCCTCCACCCCTTGGCCTTTCGAGGCAACAACGGGAAACACACGGGTTTGAAGCACTTGCGCCAGTTTGGGTGCATCCACTTGAATACCGGCAGAACTCGCAACGTCCACCATGTTGAGAATCAGGGCGCAGGGAATTCCCAATTCAAACAACTGCGTAGCCAGAAAGAGATTACGCTCCAGATTGGAAGCATCCAAAACCACAAGAATCAAGTCGGGGGGTGTGGGGTCCTCAGCACGGTTTCCGAGCAAAACATCCACCGCAACCATTTCATCGGCCGAGCGCGCGGAAAGACTGTACGTCCCGGGGAGGTCTATGATCTCGACAGGAATCCGGGAGTTTTTGAGTGGCCCGGATTTTCGTTCAACCGTTACGCCGGCATAGTTTCCCACACGAGCACGAAAACCCGTGAGCAAATTAAAGAGAGTTGTTTTTCCGGTGTTTGGATTTCCAACTAACGCCACGCGACGTGGCCGCCCCTCAAGACTCATGGAATCAACTCCACAAGCACTGCCACGGCTTCACTTTTTCTGAGGGAAAGGTGGTAGCCGCGAACCCGAATCTCCATGGGATCTCCCAATGGAGCAAAACGAAGAACTTCCACCACCTCACCATCGGTTAAACCAAGTTCCAAGAGGCGTTGCACCAAGGCATTTTCACCCTGAAAATCCAAGATGCTGGCTTTTTGACCAACCGATAGGGAGGCTAAGTTCATAGAAAAATTATAGGAGTGAAACGCGAAGAGCCTGAACCTGTTCGCAGCGCAAAACCAACCGGGAACCACCAACGGCAACCGCACAAGGCTTGCCGGGCATCAGCATTTGTACAACACTACCCACGGTCAGACCCATAGAGGCCAAACGGGCTTGCTCCTGACCGCCAGAAACGATTTCTTCGACCACGGCAATATCGCCACGGCGAATCTGGTTCAGCGGAAGAAGAGATACAGTGGTAACGGACATCAGACGTACCTTGCAAAATGAGGACTTGCCACACGTTGAGAAGACTTGAACACCATTTGTTTGGCATGTCAAAAGGTAATTTGAACTCCTAATCCATTCCTTTGCACATGCAGGTGGATTTCTCACACCCCAACGCTTGACACCTCCCACCCTGTTCCCCAAAACCTTACACCACGTTTGAAGAGAACGGATTTTCCCAAAGGAACACGCCCTCCATGAAGATACATGAGTACCAGGCAAAAGCGCTTTTCGCCGAATTCGGCGCACCGGTCCCCAAAGGACAAGTGGCCACCACCGTGGAGGAAGCCGTTCGCGCTGCTGAGGCAATCGGAACTTGGCCCGTGGTTGTAAAAGCACAAGTACACGTTGGCGGACGCGGCCTGGCGGGTGGCGTCAAACTCGCCCGCACCATGGATGACCTGAAAACTCATTCCAAAAATATCCTTGGCATGGACATCAAAGGAATCACCGTTCGCAAGGTTCTCATCGAACAAGGCGTTGATATCAAAACGGAAATTTATCTTGGCATCATTATGGACCGCGCCACCAAAGGCCCTGTGATCATGGCCTCCCGCGAAGGTGGTGTGGAAATCGAGGAAGTGGCCAAACACTCCCCCGAGAAAATCCTTAAACTTTCTGTTCCCCCCACCTACCCCATCAAAGGCTACCACGCCCAGCAAATCATCGACTTCCTCGAGCTTCCCCAAGAAACATGGAAGCCCTTCACTCACATTCTTATGGCCTTGGTGCGCTGCTTCCTTGAGAAGGATTGCTCCATCGCTGAAATCAACCCTCTCGTCATCACCGGCAAAGGCGAAGTAATCGCCTGCGACGGAAAAGTAAACTTTGATGACAACGCCATCGATTTCCACCCCGGTATGGAAGCCCTCCGCGACCCGCTGGAAGAAGAGCCTCTGGAAGTGGAAGCCCGTGAAAAACGCCTCAACTACGTAAAGCTTGACGGCAAAATTGGCTGCATCGTCAACGGAGCCGGTTTGGCAATGTGCACCATGGACGTGGTGAAACATTTTGGTGGCGAGCCCGCCAACTTCCTGGACATCGGCGGTGGTGCAAAAGCCGAGCAAGTGGCCGATGCATTGAAACTGATCACCAGCGACCCCGCAGTGAACACCATATTCTTCAACATCTTCGGCGGAATCGTCCGTTGCGACTTGGTTGCCGAGGGGATTCTCACAGCCCTCGCCACACTCCCGAACTTCAACTACCCAATCGTGATTCGCCT
>JANRMB010000114.1:0-6350 GCA_033761985.1 Candidatus Sumerlaeia bacterium
TCCTGATAGAAGAGCGCGCCTCCTTCCACCGTCTTTGTTTCGGGATTGAGTTTGATACGGGCCATCACCTCTGTGGCAAAGCGGGTAGAGAACGCGAAAGCGTTATCGCTTAACACCGCCAAGTGGGATTTGAGTCGCATCTCGGCGCCTCCGAGTTCGTCATCCAACGCTGCACCAAATTCTCTCACGGCATCATGTTCTTCCGCTGTATAATCGAACTCTTCCAAGATGATTTTACCCCCGCTGATGAGTGGTGATTCTTTCGAGTCTTTCGGCACAATTGCCACGCTATCACGACTACTATTCCGTTGTGCATGAGTTATCTTCACTAGTGCCTCAGCTTTTGCCACGAGATCCCCCTTCACCTTCCCGACCTTCGCATCACGGACGAATCGCTCCAGAGCAGCGGGGCAAGTAACCCATGCAAACAACCCACTGAGCGAACGCAGCGGAAACGCCAGTAGCCGGGCATCGGTGACGCTGAAGGCCCCGGCGGCGTCGGAAGCATGCTTCGTATCACCTCCAAATACGTTCCAGAGGTTTCCCGGTTTGTCGTCCGATTCGCCGTGCTGGCGGCGGCAGGTATCCCGAAGGATCCCCTTCAAAGAGGAACCGGGAACCAACGGCCAACCGGTGACACGTTCGCGAGCCACCGGTAAATCGATGGCACCGAGAGCCGAGCCCGTGCCGGGGTGGAGAGGTGTTTCCGCATACAGCAGAATGAGCGCAGAATGAGACATGAGCAGTACCTTTCAATGAGAGACATGAATTAGGCGAGGGTTCTCCCCACCACATGTGGGGACACTGAAACAAACAACACTCCCCAGCGCCAGTATTTGCAACATTGCAACTCAGGCGTGAGGAGGAAAATCCAGAGTGAGGGTGAAACGTGACTTCTGAACTCAGATGTCACAACCGGGAGAGGTTACTTGTACCAATCCCATGAACCAGTGAGGGCGAGCCCATAACCGTTGATGCGGTCAATCGGCGATTGGGCGAACTGATATTGTGCATCGGGAGGTGCAGGGTTTTGCGCCCGTGTCCCCTTCTGCCAGAAGTACACAGAACCCGCTGGCACAAGATGCCGCGTGGCGCGGGGCAACCCTCTGGAACGTCCTTCTACACCGGAAAGCACTTCATCTTTCGTGGATTTGTTGCTCCCCAAACTCCAACCCGATTCCACAATCGGCTTCCCAATCGCCGCGGAGACAAGCGTCCCCAGGGCAATCGGTGGGAATTGACGTCCCGAGGCGTTCAGTGGATTACGCGGTGTAAAGCAGGCGGGAGAAATCAAAATTGTACAGAAGCGCTCTCCTGATTGTTGAGGGACAGAGGAAGGCCAAGTGATCGGTTCTTTCAGAACTTTCACTTGAACACGACGCCCCTCGCCACCAAAAGGAGCCAGAAAAATCGCTCCCGTGGGAAAAGCAGACTCTAGCTTTCGGAATGATTCTTGGTCATTGTCTTCCACGCCGACTTCCGCATAAAATCCGACGTGCTCCCGAAGTCGCATCAATCGGATCGAGTAGAGCAATCCATCCTCACCGGTAACAGTTTCTGGGTTAATTGCCAATCCCGTGCGTTCCTCCATCTCATAGAAATCCTTGTGGCACTTCAGTTCCTTATCGTCTGGCACCTTCCCGTTCAACACTTTCTGAAGTCCTGAGAGTGAAAGAAGCTTACCTTCCAACGGCTTGAAGGATTCATCCTGCCAACCACCCCACAACGGGCGCATCGGCGATTGGCTTTCATAGGCACTCTGCACATTCCATCCGGGGAGTGATTTCTCAAGGGGACGGAGCAAATGTTTTGGAGTGTCTTCCCCTTTCCCGAGTTGTACCAGATGGCTTGGCACGGGGACGCAGACGTTGTGAGTTTTCAGTTCCTCGGACGATGTTGTACCTTTGAACTCCGCGAGCCAAGGGCCGTGGACGCTCAAGCGGCTCAGCCAGTCAGACTTTGCTTTGATATCCCGACGTGACTTCCCTTCTTGCTCCATGAGATGCCAGCGCATCATCCCTGCCAAGGTGCGAGGCGTGGGAAGACCGGATGTGCCCCGGGTGCTTCCGGAATCGAACGGTCTCCCATCCCGAAAAAACAAGGGATCGAGCGGCGTAATTTGTAGTCCTATGCGGTATTGGCTAAATGCCGGTTTGTAACTCATCTTCTTCAAGCCTCCTCGCGGCCACGCGCCATAAACGACGCACTTTGAATCAGGGTGATGGCGTTCCGTTGTTGTTCAAGGGTCGCTTTTTGTTTTTCACCGATTCCACAAAACGCTTTCCATGTGTCATGGAAAAGTTGGAATTTGTCATTCAGATGACCTGGGAAAGCATGCTGACAAATGCGGGCGAATTCCAGATCAATCACCGGCGCGAGATGCTCCAAGTCACTTGAGTCTTTTGATCCGGATTCAATCTTCACGCGTTTGTCCACCAGTTCATCCATGATCCGCCGAACCTTGTAACTCCAGCGGTCGGAAGCTCCCACTACAAACGCATTCAACACCCCCTCGAATTCTGCCACTTTATCCCAAGGAAGGAATGCTGTGGCGTGCTCTCCAGAACGACGGCACACCCGAAGGCACGCCTGATTTTTTCCGTGGGTTTTCGCTTCTTTCTCGGCCTCACGTGCAAACTGCAACGCCTCTCCAAGGGATTCCTTGTAATGCACCACCGCGATTCCGGCAGACATGGTAACTTTGTTTTCTGGCAGCGCAATAACGTCGTAGATATTGCCCTGGCTCGCCTCGATTCCGGCAGACATGGTACCTTTGTTTTCTGGCAGCACGTCTTTGAACTGTTGAACAATTCGATTCGCCATTCCCAGTACCGAAGTTGCAGCCTCGCCACCGGGCATCCAAAGCGGCAATACCGCCAACACGTCATCACCGCCGGCATAGATTGGCTGGTTGAATTGCAACCCCTCTTTACCGCCAAGGTAGCCTTCAATCACCTCGTAAACGGAACGGGTGGAAAACATGTTCAGGTTCTTGGTGAACTGATTGATCTTTTCCTTATCCAACTTTCGAAGCGCCTTGCCAATGCTATCGCCGTCCATCATCAGCACCGCATAGTACAGGGGGACGGAGAGATGATCTGCCATTGCAATTTTTGATTGGCGAATCAGTTGCTCCACTTCTGGTTTTATATCCTCTCCGTCTTTCTCCCGATGCAGCCACTGCCCCGACCAATCATCGTATTGTTCGTGTAGGTAGGTGCGATGTTCTGGGAAATGAGAACGCAGCTGTTTCAGCCATGGACCTGCCGCAATCGTGGCTGTATCGGTGGTGCGGAGAGCTTTCTTCTCCAACTTCAGTTCGTTAGAAAAGTAGCAACTCCACGCCAAGCGTTTGATCAGCGCTGGTGCCCCGAGTCGTTCCCCCGTGCGCAACCGTTCGCCCAAACCACTCACGGCTATCGGCATATCAGTTTGCCAAAAAGATTTATGAGCATCCAGTGTGAACTCCGTACCGGAATTGATCAGCCGACCCAACTGACTTTCTTCCCCAGAGATCGAACACTTGGGGCGATAGTCATTCTTGAGCTCATTTTGTGGTTTTACGCTGCGCAGCAGTTTGTGGGCCTCCCCCAACTTACCAAGCAGCGCATCCGCCTGCTCCTCCTTCGATTTATTCTCTTCTTTGTAGCCCAATTCTCTCAGTGTGGAGACAAGTGAGTCATTCATTGCAACACTCAAGAGTTGCACGTTCCAATATTCGTTGGTCTGTGCTTCCCAACCGGCATCCCAACCATTGTTGCCAAGATTTCCTTCCAGTTTATCATGGACATTTTCACAGATTCGGTACCATTCCTTCTGAACGCCCTCTTCTATAAGCTCGAGAAAGCCTTTCAACTTTTCCTCATCTCCCACATAATCGAAGCGGAACGTGTTCGGCATGCCCGACCGCAGTAGGTTTCCTTCAGGCTTTCTCTTGGGTTCACGGTGGTATTGCACCAAAGGCGATGCCTCCCACTGTGGGTCCTCGATTACTCCACCCTTTTCCAGTACCAAGGCGGCCCCTTTGGCTGTAAGCCAGGAGAGCAAATAACTTCCCGTCCAGAGGTCGCGCACCGAACGAGCGAGTTCGATGGACTTTTGAACCGGCCCCAAACTGAATGAACATCGATATTGCTGACTCATGAATTCCTCCGACGTTGAAAACAAATTTGGGAGAGTGTGAACACAGCCACAACCACTCAACAAGCATTTGCAACGTTGCAAGTCATCGTTGATATTTCAGAATCAAAACGGTGGGCGCTGGTGTCCAGCAAAACCGGCTGATTGGGGAACGGAAAAGGGAATTCAATTGCATCATGATCTCTTGAAATAGGAGAGCATAATCGCTGCAAAGTAATCAGACTGACGTGTTACCGAATTATTAAGACTGGAGAACTTCCTCAGCTCCAATAAACGTCCTTTCCACCCCCCTTTGCCCTATTTGAGCCCTATTTCACCGAATCATCCCCCAATCATAGCACCATTCAACTCCCATTCGAACCGAATCGAACCCGATAATCCGCGCAGAATTCGGTTCAAATAGGGCAAAAATGTGAATCAGGGATTGAATTGATCCCAAAACCAGAAGTGCTACAAAGGAGGGAGAAATCCCTGTGTCTCCCCGAGGGTCGAGGACATAGGCCACCGCGGAGGGTGGCGCTCCCAGGAAGAGGTTGATTTTCCCACAGACAGGAATGTCTGTGCTACCTTTTCACCCAATACCACTCGGTTTTCGTGCTGGAAACCGAATGGCGGAGGTCCCGTGACCGAATCGTATTGGAATGTTAATGCTCTGGATATGGTCTATGAAAGGCCCATGGGAGGAGGAGTGGAGGGCGAACCATTTTCGGGCTGTTTTCCCCCTTGGTCAAAGGATACTGGCGGTGTTGCACTCCGGTTTGTGCACGCAGAGCCGCGGAGGGGAAAAAAGTGGACGAGACGTCCTCGCCATGTTGGTGGTAGGTCTTGGTGAGCAGTTTTTTTGCACAGACAGGAATGTCTGTGCTACCCTTTTCCCCTCGGATCATCCACAAGCCTACTCTACCACCACGGCATCGAAGTCGTAGGTGGTGGCGTTGGTGAGTTTGACGGTGACGAAATCCCCGGATTTCAGCGGGCGTTCGGAGTAGAGCCGCACCACGCCATCGATGTCCGCCGCTTCACTGTGGGAGCGTGCCACAAACCAATTGCTATCCGGGATGCTTCCTTCCACCAAAACTCGACGGGTTTGACCCACTTGTTCCGCAGCCCACTCGGCGCTCAGCTTCGATTGCAGTTTCATGAGTTTGTCTTTGCGCCGCAGCTTCACGGTCTCGGTCACCTGATTCGGCAAGTCGGCCGCAGGAGTCCCTGCCTCGCGGGAATACGTGAACACCCCGAGACGTTCGAACCGGATTTCCTTCACGGCATCGGTGAGTGTTTTGAACTCATCGGGAGTTTCCCCGGGGAAGCCGACGATGAACGTGGTGCGCAGCGTTACGCCGGGGAGTTCCTCGCGGATCATACGCAGCATGTCCATGGTACGGGCGCGGTCGTGGGGGCGTTTCATGCGCCGCAACACATCCTGATCCAAGTGCTGCAACGGAATATCCAAGTACCGAACAATCTTCGGCTGGTCCTTCATGAGGGCCACCAAGTCTTTGGTCACGGTGCTGGGATAGAGGTAGAAGAGGCGAATCCAGAACTCGCCCTCGAGGTTGCAGATCGACTCCAACAACTCGGGGAGCATGAACCGCTTCTCCAAATCGAGTCCGTACTTGGTAATGTCCTGTGCTACGATGTTGAGTTCGCGAACGCCGTCGTCCAACAGGCGACGCGCCTCATCCAGGAGGATGTTCTTGGGGACGCTGGAGTAAACGCCCTTCATGAGGGGGATGCTGCAGAACGTGCAGGTGTGGTTGCAGCCGTCGGAGATTTTCAGAAACCCGTGGGGGCGTTGCTCAATACGCCGCCGGGGGAGTGTTTGGGTGAGAACAATCCGGGGGGCATCCTGGGAGAAGCTTCGGTCGTCGAATTCAATCACCGAGGGTTGCAACTCTCCCGAGGGGGAAAGAAGCGCCGAGGCACTTTGCTGCTCCAGGCTCCAAGGTTCCTTTTCGGCGTTCGTGGGGGAAAGGAAGGCGCTCTTGCGTTCGCCCACCACCAACTGGGCCACGCGCTCAAACTCGCCGACGCCAGCAAGGAAATCAATCTCCGGGTAATCCCGCAACAACTCCTCACGACTCCGCTGCGCCAAGCAACCGATCACCCCCAAGCGCGTGCCGTGCTTTTTGCGGACCTGCACCCATTGATCGATGTGTTCCAAACTCTGCTTCTTGGCGGAAAGAAGAAACCCACAGGTGGTGATCACC
>JANRMB010000115.1:0-4298 GCA_033761985.1 Candidatus Sumerlaeia bacterium
AGTGGTGTTTACTCTGCAAAGTCAACTCTGAGTCACACGGCCAACACCAATCAAAAACGGTATGAACTAGTGGATATTTTCAGCTACCCCACGGCGCTTCAGTTCCGTTCTCCGGCGGCTAATACCACGCTTGTGAACAAGATTCCGTTTGGTCAAATTGTCAGTGACTAATTCTTGATTCCCCCTAACAGACATTACAACGGTATATGGTGGAGCCTTCAACATGAAGGCTCCATTCTTTTTTATTTCGCGTTGAGTAAATTAGAGTGTAGGGAACAAGTTGTTAACTCTTGGTGTTTTCGCAACGAAGCTTGAATTTCATTATGGCTCCTTCAGCGTTTCCACTCCTGAACCTTTTGGGACATGTTTTTCACCAATCGCCGTTCCTCTTCGGTCCACCAGAAATCGCCGAACCGAGCGTCGTAATAACGTGATGCAAGTGGCAGCAGGGCTGCGTATTCAGGTGAAACCGTCGAGACCAACCGTTGAATATATGCCATGGGAGTCTCCCAAGGGCTGCGCGGGTGGGTGCGTTCCAGTTGGGCAAGCAATTCCTTGAAGGGTTTGAAGTCTTCCCTTCGGGAGCGATCCTCAAAGAGTCCTCTTCGAGCAAGTCGTTTGGTGATTCCCTGTTTTGAGGCATACCACGTCCCAAGGAGCAGCAAACCGGCGAGGAGGAGGATCAATGCCATACCCCAGAGAAGCGTTCGTGCCAGTTGGCCGGCGGAGGCACCAGTCCCCGCACCGAAAAGATTCTGGATATTCTGGAACGTTTGCCCGGAGTTGTTGCTCAACTGACCGAGCCCCCGCAAAGCCCAGAGAAACCCTTGCTTCTGGTCTTCCACGTTGTAGTCCACCACGTTGTTATACCACCACATCCGCACGCCATCAAAGTAGCTGGAAAAGCGGTGATACCAGGAAATACTGATGCGATTGCTGCCAATACCAGACTCCGGAGTGGGGTCGAAGGTGATCCAGCGGTTGTCTTCACCGAGTTGTACTTCCACCCAGGAGTGGGCGTGTTCCTGCCGAACGATGTAGCGTTTCTGGCTCTCCACCCATTCATCGGTGAGGTATCCATTCACAATGCGTGCGGGAATATCCATGCTCCGAAGCAGGAGAACCATTCCGGTGGCGAAGTACTCACAGTGGCCGGATTTGGATTCCCGCAGGAAGTGCATGATGTGGTCTTCTCGATTACTGAAAGAGACATCCAGAGTGTACGTAAAATTGTTTTTGAAATGGTTTTCCAATGCCACCGCTTTGTCCCACTTGGTGGAGGCTCCCTGAGTAAACTCCTCAGCAATTGAGAGGAGTTCTTCTGCATTCAGTGAGGCTGGGAGTTGCAGAAAGTTTCGACGGTAATTTTCCCGCTGTTCCAACTCTGCACTGCGATCGGCCTCGCGTTGCTCAAGATAACGTGCGGCACGCATGGCAGCTTGTTGAAGCGTAATGTTGGGGCGGCGTTCTTGAATTCGTTGGGCGATGAGAGATATTTTCTCCACCATCGGAGTGTTGGCATCGAACTCCAAAAAACCATCATCGTCCGTTTCCAATTCCGGTTGCTGAAAATTTCCTTGGTCCAGTAGTTCCAGATATCGTTCGCGAAGGAACAAATTGCTTTTGGATAAATAGGAATCCGTTTCGTAGCGTTCCTGAGCGATACGCAAACTCCACGCGTTACCATCGCGCATAACGGTTGTGGGGGCGTTGAGGTAAATCTTGAGGGGCTGATCCACCATGAAGATATAGTTGTTGGCGATGGGCTCCAGAATGATCTTGGCATCGAATGGGCGCTCAAATCGGGGATCCAACGACCATCCTTTAAAGCTGATTTCCTGTATGTTGCTGAGCATCTGACTGTTGGTGATGAGGAAGTCGGATTTGCTCCATTCCCGGCCGGTGAATCGATCGAGTGCCGTCCCACGAATACGAAGAAATTCGGGGCGGTTTTGCAGGAATTCTGGCAAAGGCTCCGCACGCATGACAATCGCGGGGTTCTTTTGAATTTCGCCCAACCCCCCAAAGCTGATTTCATCTGCATAGCCACTGATTCGCTGGGCGTTGGAGGAGTTCACCAGACCGGGATTGAAGAAGTTTTGGGTGGCTGTGCGGGGGACAATCCAGAAGGTGCACATCCCCAAAAGCACCACACCCAGGGAAAGCAGGGCGTAGTTTCGCTGAACGAGAAGACTTGCCCGACCCAAGTTGATTTTCTCTCCAGCGACTCGTTGCAAGGCCAAGGCGTCGGACTCTCCGAGCCGGTAGGGGGTTGCGTTCGAGAAGTTCTGCAGATTCAAACCACCCACTGGAGCAGCGCCTTCTTTCAGGGCCGACTCCACATCGCGTTTGATGGTGAAGGTCATCAAGGCCTGTAGAATGAGGAAGAGATAAACCACCAGCATTGGGGCGAAAAGAAAGCTTTCCGTGGATACCGATGCCGCCAGGATATGGAAGAAAGTGAGGGCGTAGATTTGCAAAACATCCCGGTTGCTGCGGGCTGTAAGGAGCTTGTTGAGCTCGAGATAAAAGAAGAAGTACGTGACGGCATACATCCGCTCGCCGAGAAACTGCCAGCCGTAGAAGGCGGCCCCGAAGGCAAAAAGTGAGATGAGCGTCCACATCCAGCGGGGGAGTTCTCCGCGCAATGAGGCATGCACCTGCCCGAAGCCTGTATCCTGAGCCCCCCGCCATAACTCGGGATCGCGGAGAACTGCCAAGGCCCAAAAAACTAAAAATCCGACAATCGCCAAAGCGTGGAGCTGGCCCGTCATGACCAGCGCCAGAAATGCCCAAAGACTGGTGAGATACGTGAGGAGTCGAAAACGAAACAGAAACGTCAAGCGCGGACATCCTTACCGGAAATGCGTCACCGAAGGAAAATCGGCGATGGCTGCAGTGTAGCGTGGGCGAATTTCAAGCCCGTTTTCGTTTCTCGCGTTCCTGCTGACGGGCCTCGTCCCAGGACTTCAATCGTTGGGAGGAGGAAAGCTCCTCCCCTTGTTGGGAAGGGCTGTAGAATTGCCGATCCTCCAGGGCATCCGGAAGCCCTTGCTTCGCTGAAAAATGCCCTTCCGCATCGTGGTCGTAGGTGTAGCCTGCACCGTATCCCTCCGTCTTCATAAGCGCTGTCGGGGCATTCCTCAGGTGCAGCGGAACGGGGAGGGAACCCGTTTCCTCTATGGCGGAAAACACGGATTTGGTGGTGCGATAGATAGCGTTGGATTTGGGCGCCATGGCGAGATACACGGCGAGTTGAATAAGGAACAAGTCCCCCTCTGGTGAGCCCAGCGTTTCGTACGCGCGTTGACAGGCGATGGCGTGTTCCACAGCCCGGGGATCGGCGAGGCCGATGTCCTCACCCGCCATCCGAATCAACCGGCGGATGATGTAGCGGGGGTCTTCCCCCGAGGCCATCATGCGCCCCGCCCAGTAAGCGGCCCCATGAGGATCGCTGCTGCGTACGGTTTTATGCAGAGCGGAGATACAGTTGTAATGCTCCTCGCCCGAGGCATCGTAGCGGAGTTGTTGCTGGGCCAACCGCTGGACTACTTCCCGTGATATGGCGATTTCCTCGGTACTGGAAAGGGGAGCTTCCCGGTGACGAGCCAACGCCACAGTCGCCGAAGCCTCCAAAAGGGTCAATACGCGCCGGGCATCACCGTCGCAGACGCCGACCAAGGTTTCCCGGCATTCCAACGGGAGTACCAGAGGCGGTTCCTCCACTCGTTTGATGCGCTGATTCAATTCCTCCAACCCAAAATCCAGAAGCTGAAACAGGTCGTCTTTTTCCAACGCCTTCAGGGTGAAAACTCGTGAACGGGAAAGCAGCGCCCCGTTCACCGTAAAACTGGGGTTTTCGGTAGTGGCCCCAATTAAGGTAATCAATCCACTTTCCACGTGGGGGAGAAAGGCATCCTGTTGGGCTTTGTTGAACCGGTGAATCTCATCCACAAACAGAATGGTTCTGCGGGCATATTGGCGGTTCACCTTGGCGTGGCTGATGACATTACGCACATCGGCGATGCCGGCGGTCACCGCACTGAGAACGATGAAATCACTCTCCGATTGGCGGGCGATCAGAGAGGCGAGGGAAGTTTTTCCCGTTCCAGGTGGCCCCCAGAAAATCATGGAGGGGACGCGGTCGGCTTCAATCAATTGTCGAAGGGGGGCGCCCGGACCCACGAGATGTTTTTGCCCCACATAACGATCAAACGAAAGTGGCCGCAATCGATCCGCCAAAGGTTGTTGAACCAACATTGCGGCTTCAGCTGCGGGTGTTTGGCGGGGTGGTCGGG
>JANRMB010000116.1:0-5105 GCA_033761985.1 Candidatus Sumerlaeia bacterium
AATCGAAGGGATGGTGGGGGAGTCTTCCGAGATGGAGACCATTTACCAGATGATTCGTCAAGTGGGCCCCACGAAGGCGACGGTATTGATCACCGGGGAAAGCGGAACAGGAAAGGAAGTGCTGGCGCGGGCTCTGCATCAGATCAGCCCCAGAGCCAAAAAAACCTGTGTTGCCGTCAACTGTGCCGCGTTGCCGGAAAGCCTCTTGGAAAGCGAATTGTTCGGCCATGAGCGTGGTGCGTTCACCGGTGCTGTGGCTCGCCGCCCAGGCCGATTTGAAGCGGCCCACAACGGTACGCTTTTTCTGGATGAAATCGGCGAAATCCCTCTTTCCATGCAGGTGAAGTTGCTTCGTGTTTTGGAGCAGCGGGAGATTCAACGCGTGGGTGGGAATGAAAACATCCCCGTGGACGTTCGATTGATTTGTGCCACCAACCGTGACTTGGAAGAAGAAGTGGCGGAAGGGCGATTCCGTGAGGATTTGTACTACCGACTCAAAGTAGTGGAAATGCGGATGCCGCCGTTACGGGCCCGGCGTAGTGATATTGCGCTGCTTTGCCGCCATTTTTTGGCGGAGTTTTCCAAGGAAAATGGCCGCCAAGCGCCGATGCTTTCCAAGGAAGCACTGGATGCGTTGCAGCAATACCATTGGCCGGGGAATGTTCGCGAGTTGCGAAATGTGATGGAAAACACCTTTGTCTTTCTTCAGGGTGATACAATTCGTGCCGAAGATTTACCGGCGAATTTCAAAGCCAAGGCTCCCAAATCCGCACCGGATACCCAAGCTGCAGCAAATGCTTCTGGTGCCAGCTCTGGATCCAACGCTCCCTGTGAGGATGACGGGATTTTTGTGCCCTACGGAATCCCTTTGGAAGAGGTTGAGGTTCGGTATCTCACCAAGATACTGGACTCTGTGGACGGCAACAGAACGAAGGCTGCGGAGGTGTTGGGGATTAGTCGCCGTACGCTTCAGCGCCGCATCAAGGAACTTGGCCTGAGCAATTAACCCTCAACACATCAAAGGAGCGCATCATGGGTTTGTTTGATTATCTCATGGGGAATCTGAGTGAAGTCGCCAACCCGGAAGCCTTGGAGAAGAGGCTGGCGCCGCTTCTGGTGGAAGGCGAAATTCTGGAACATGCCTACCAGCTTTGGCGGGATCAGTTGCTCTTCACCAACAAGCGCCTCATTGTGGTGGATAAGCAGGGAGTGACGGGGACAAAGGTGGAATGGCGAAGCATTCCGTATCGCTCGATCGAACAGTTCTCCGCTGAAACCGCCGGCTTGCTGGATATGGACAGTGAGTTGGTTCTTTATGTTCGTGGAACCGCGCCGTTGCGTTTGGAGTTTCGGCGCGGCTCAAACCTTAATTCCGTGATGCAGACATTGGCCAAATACGTCCTCTAACGTAGTCCTTTTAGCTTCCTGTATAGAGTCTCTTCGCCGCGTCTTCAATAGAGCGAATCACTTCGTTGAGTTCGCCGCGCGTCAGATTTTTGCCGTCGCGTGTTTCGAGAAGGTACGCATGGCGGCGGCCCTCGGCGTCGAATTCAAGACCAAAGCTCACCGGCTGAATATCCACATTGAACGCGAGTAAACGTTCCAATGTGCGAGGGTTGTCCAAATCCGGGAGAATCACTTCGCGCCGTAGAACAAGGCGATCGTTCCGTACTTTGAGTTCGATGGGCGTTTCCTTGTCCCGCTGAATTCGGAAGGTGCGGTCGGGGAGTTCCTGTACTTGAAAGCCATTTTCCGTGAAGCATTGGCGAAGCGCACCGGAGGCCAGGAACTCTCCCCGAGTTGCATTTTCGGAGTCGTTGAGTTGATCCAAAGCCATTCCCACGTGGGGAAGTTCCGTGGTGATTTGGATGGATTTGATGGCCTCCACCAACCGACCTAGAGCCGTTTCGGAAATTTCAACGGTACTGGGGACAGAGGGAATCGCAACGGGGACAGGTGTGGAGCGTTCTTCATCCGCAATTGATTGTTTTCGCTCGGATTGCATCGATTGAAGGAGAGGTTTGAGTTCATCAATCAGCGGTTGAAACGCATCACGACTGAGTTCCGTCTCCAGTTTGGATGGGAAGACAAGGGCAGGGGCGGGTTGTTCCGGATTCGATTTGGAGGGTGAAAACGCTTTTTCCATACGGTCCATCCATTGGGGGACACTGGAAGTGAACTCTGTGGCCGCGTTGCCCAAAGGTTGCAGATTGCGTGTGATTGCCTGAACATTTTTGCTGAGTTCACCCAACTCAAGGACGGCTTTGGTAACGGAATCCTTGGAGTCCATTCCAGCAAATTTCAGATTCCGTTGGAACATTTCCTTGATTTGTTCCCAACGTTCCTTTTGCTCGGGTGTCATGCGCCCGGTGAGCTCATAGAACTTCAGGATGTTCGCTTCAGCGCCGGTGGTGAGGGTTTGAGATTCGCCTTCATAGTGGGAGTTAATCAGTGTTTCCACCTCGGCATCGTTCATGATGGGCATCACTTTTTCGGCGAGCTTGTTCATGTTCCGATAGCTTCCCTGCAGCTTGAAGGGGGGCTCGGTGCGGTAGGCGTCGTTTTGTCCAGCGCTGCGAATGTACTCGAGGTTGATCTTGAGAATAACCTCTTGAATGCGTAGGAGCTTTTGGAGGACGGAGACGATGTCGTTGATTTCAGCGGGGGAGTAGTTCCCCTCCAATTGAATGCCTTCGCGCTGACCTGATTTGGCGAGTCGCACCAGTTGGTACACATCTTCGCGGCTTTTGGTAGCAAGAGGGTTGAGGATTTTATTGGAGGTGAGGCAGTTCTCCAAGTAGCTGAGTTCGAACGCTTCTCGAGTGTCCCCGATAATGTCGCCCAAATTGTAGGTATCGGCGCGGTTGGCCAACATATCGGGGATCTTGAATTTCTCGCCGCTTTCGGTGTAGGGGTTGCCGGCCATTACCACGGCAACTTTTGTGCCACGGAAGTCATAGGTGCGGCTGCGGCCCCGCCATACGCCCTCGATGCGCCGCTGACCGTCGCACAGGCTGATGAACTTTTGCAGGAACTCCGGATTACAGTGCTGAATATCATCGAGGTAAATCATGATATTGTCGCCCATTTCGAAGGCGAGATTCAGCTTTTCGATTTCCTCGCGTGCGGCAGCGTTGGGGGCATCTTCGGGGTCGACGCTGGTGACTTCATGACCAATCGCGGGACCGTTGATCTTAACAAAGATCACACCGAGTCTGCTGGCCACATATTCCATCAACGTTGTTTTCCCGTAGCCCGGGGGAGAGATCAGCAGCAGAAGTCCCATCAAATCGGTTCGTTTGGTGGAGCCGGTGGCGCCGATTTGTTTTGCCAAGTTATCCCCGATGAGAGACAGATACACATCGTTGATGAGTTTGTTGCGCACAAAAGAGGTGAGCACACGCGGCTTGAACTCGTGAAGCTTCAACTCCTTTTCATATTCGGCGATCAGGGCTTTTTTGCGTGATTGAAACTGTTGATACAGGGGGACAGTGACCCGCTGATATTCCTCCAAACGAGTCAAAAATTCGGGGAGATCAAGGGTGAGTGTCCCTTCGTGGATCCGTGAATGCGTACCTTTGAAACCCTCCAGTTTACGGGTAACGGAAAGATTCTGAATTGCCTCACGCTGGAATGTGCTCGTGAGGAGGATACTTGCTGCTTCATCCACATGGGTTGTTTTGGAGGCATGAACCGGATTGAGTTGCAGGAAGGAGTGAATCCACCCACGGAGCAACTGCATCGCGCCGACATGATCGTGGCGGATTTCTGAAATGGTTTGTTCCATGGATTGCAGAAGGTTTTTATCCTGCAACATCTTCACGAAGTCCTGCACCAGGGAACCGGCTTCACCACTGATGACGAAGGTGTCCTTAAGTGCGAGTTCTTCCAGGAGGTATTCAGCGGCAAAGGAAGCTGTGGTGATGGGAAACAAGGGCGATGCGGTGAGGAACTCTTCCAAAGCCCGCTGAAGACGTTGAAGCACCAGATGATATTCCCGGGTTGATTGGGAGGAACGCAGGGCATTCCCGATCCCTTTGAAGAGTGTGCGCAGGCGATTGCGGTCGCCTTCCGGAAGGATATTGAAAAAATAGAGTCGCCCCAGAGCACGTGCCTGAGTGTTGAAGCGCAGCGTCCCCGCATCGCGCTGAAGGGAGAGCAGGGTTTCCACCAAGAGCAGTGCATCCACGTCGTGAACGCCTTTGGTATATCCTTCATCAAACCTGGGGGAGGCGTATCGCTGAATGCATTCGAGAAGAGAGTCCCTCTGCATTTTTTCCAATTCGCCACGGGTTGGAACTCCATCTTTTCCTGCAGCAGCGAGAAAATTGTAGGCCATAAATTCAGCGCGATACACGGAAGCATTTTCCGAGATCACATCCTGATCCCACACCGCCCGCGTGCTCAGGAAGGATTCATCTTCCACCGCTTCGAAAAAGTTGGTTCCGGTGATATGGTACATCATGCGGCCATCTCGGTAGAGAATGGTGAGATCTGTTTTCTGCACATTCACGGAGAAGGTGTGCTTGCCGAATCGGATGACATTTTGGCCGTCCACAAAGAGTTCGGCGCGGTCTTTCAACGCACGAACGGCATTTTCCTGAGTGGATTTAAGACGGCTGAGAATTTCATCAGACTTTACGGAGTCGTCGAGTTCCAGAAGTTTCTGGGCGATACCACGAACCTTTTCGATCATGAGATCGCCCGCAAAGAAGGCGTTGATATCTGCGATTGTTTTGAAGGCATCCACGCGCCCGGAAATTGCTTTTAGAATGCGATCTGCTGCGGCCTGAAAACCCGTGGCTTGTTTGTTTTTATCCTCTAGCAATGCAAGTTTGCGGGATTCCATTGCGCTGGTCAGTTCGGCGCGCTTTTCGGAAAGTTGGATTACATACTCTTCAAAATCCGCAAACCGGCCTTCCAATTCCTCCAACTGAACAAGGAGTTTGTTGAGGTATTCATCGCATTTCGCCGGGGTATCCGCGATGTCCAGATAGCTCACCACGCTTTGATCCAGCAGTTTGAGTTGGGCGTTGAATTCCGCCACAGCTTCCACACTTTGGAGTTTTTTCTTCCGGTTGCGAAGCTCTGCCCGTACCGTATTG
>JANRMB010000117.1:0-3901 GCA_033761985.1 Candidatus Sumerlaeia bacterium
CTGGAATCCTGATCACTTGCAACACCCCCTCGGAGTAACCCCATGAGAATCCATCACTACCTGCCTCTTTTCGTCATCGGGTTACTTCCGCTTTTCGGATGCCAAACAACCTCAGGAACACAACAACTCGCAGTCGCTTCCCACGGTCAACCGCAGTCCCAAATCAAGAAAACTCAATTCAACAAACAGAGTGAAGGCGTTTGGACTTCCACTCTTCTGGAGTACACTCCCGGGTTCACGGAGGCCCTTTACTCCTGGACTTCCGATAACGAAACCCCCTTCCGACTGGAAATGCAGGTGGGTTTTCCTGATGGCTTCACATCCCCTTGGATGTATGCCGGTTACCACGTACAACCGGTGGGGGAGAAGGTGACGGAAGAACCCACCTTTGAGCGGGGAACACTCGCCATCGATCACCTGCTGCTGAAGCAACCCGCTCAAACGCTGCAGTTCCGCATTCTGTTGGAAGAGGGACACAGCAAACTTCCCAAGGGGACGGAGATGCACGTTGAAGTGTTTACTCCGAACGAGGCGACTCAGCAACAGCGGCAAAACGAGGAACTGGCCAAGCTTTCCATGGCGGATCAATTCCTCGATCTTCCTCTTCGCCGCCAAATGTCTTCCACCGGGGAAAAAATGGACGATACCTGCCAAACGGCCTCGCTCGCCACGGCGCTTGAATACTATGGGAAAATCGTCCCCAACGAACTCCTTTTTTCCTGCATCAACGATACCGTTTACGACTACCCCGGGGTGTGGCCACGCGTTACAGAAACCGCGACCCGTTACGGACTGCGCTCCCGTGTGACGCGATTCCAAACCTGGGCCGAGGTAAATGCTGCCCTGGAAAAGGGGACAGTGATTTTGTGCAGCATTCGGATGCCGGAAGGCGGCGACTACATCGCTCCACCCTACGCGAAGATTGGGGGACACATCATCGCTCTGAACGGATTTTCCTCCGATGATCGCATCGTGGTAACAGATTCTGCCCTGGGTGAAAGTGGCGAAGGCTACCGATGCCAATGGAAGCGCGCTGACTTTGAGAAGATCTGGTTTGAGCAAAAAGGCGGGATTGCCATGATTGTTGAAGCCCCTGAGAAAGCCGTGATTCGCCGATTCAACGAGCTCCCTCCCTTTCCGGATCGCGCGGAAGTGATTGCCAAAGTTCAGGAAAACCGCGCCAAAAAACTCGCCCAACCATGAACGAGTGGTTCCAACGCCTTCAGGCTTATCATTGGAATCCTGAGACACTCGCCACCGTCTTTGAGGCTATTCACCAGTCTGCGGAGCCGCCCGATTTTCGGGTTGTTGCTCTGGGGGCGAATCAAAACAAAGACCTGCTTCAACCCGATTCCCTCCAAGAGCTTCAACGGATTTTGGGGTGGGATTCCTGGACCCTTCAGCAACGCCTGAATTCCCCTGTCCCCCGCATCATCCGGAGTTTTCCGCATCCCCAACAGGCGGAGCTTTTGGTTGCCTCGCTTCAATTGGCGCGGATGAACGCCTTTGATTTCTCGTCTCGGGAGTTGCTTTCCACGGAAATCATCCCCGCTCAACTGTTGGAGGTTTCCCCTCAATACATCCTCATTCGACCCATGGTGGGGAATCAACGGCGTGTCGCGTGGGCTGAACTCCTCTGCGCGGTCTCGGGAATTTGTCGCTCCCAAACCATCCGCGAAACAGAAACCAAAGGACTCTTCACCCATCGATTGGAAGTCGAACACTCGCCGGTGGAAACGATTGAGATACTTGATCTTCACCTTCTTTCTGCACCCCGTTGTTGGCGCTTCTCTGCTGAAAATCTACGGGATGTTGTGGGGCATCTTCTTGGAGCCCCGCTCCCCACCGAAGCCCCCCACACCACTTTTGAGCGGTTGTCCACCTGGCATCAACGGCTCCGCCACTTCCACCAATTCACCGGTAATGCCCACTTGCTCGGTGAATCGCTGCTCCCTTCCTTCAGTCGCCGCCAAACGCAACTGCTGGGAATCCCCGGACTCTTTAGTCGGGCACAAACCTCCCAGGAGCGTTCCCTCAACGAACGCCCCCTCTTTGATCTTTACTCGGTGGTATGCCGTATGGAGATGATCCACGGACTCGCTCTGTGAATTGCCAATAATGTCTTCCTCTGTCCCTCCTGTTTCCTCGGTTTTGATTGTTCGCCTTTCCGCCATTGGTGACGTGATTCACGCCCTCCCTGTGGTCGATGCCCTGCATCGATTGCTTCCTGAGGCTCGCATTGGTTGGGTTGTTGAGGAGCTCTCTGCTCCGCTTTTGGACAACCATCCGCATATCTCCCAAGTTTATCGCGTCCCCAAGAAGCGTTGGAAGACCCAGTGGCGCCAATTGTGGAGCACGGAAATTCGCCCCTTTTTTCAGAAGATAGCCGAGGATCAATGGGACGTTGCTCTGGATTTGCAAGGGCTCTCCAAGTCGGGCCTCGTGGCGTGGGGAACGGGTGCTCGTCGCCGGATTGGCTTCGCGGGAGAAGACTCCCGCGAAGTGAATCGTCTCTTCATGACGGAGCGAATTCAGCCCCGTTCCAGCGCGATTCATGTGGTGCAAAAGAATCTGGAACTTCTGAGGGCCTTTCTTCCCGATCAGCAGGAATCCTCGCTCGCAGAGTTTGATACAAGAATCGCCAACACCCGAGGGGTGATTCATTTTCCGGAAGAGGAATTAGCGCGTCTGCGCTCCCTGCTCAAGGAGTTGGGATGGGATGGTGAGTCACCCTTGGCGGCGCTCAATCCCGGAGCCGGATGGATTACAAAACGTTGGACTCCCGAGCATTTTGGGGAAATTGGTCGGCGGCTGGGGCGTCGTAGTTTTGCGCCGTTGATTTTTTGGGGGCCGGGCGAGGAAGCCTATCGTGATCGCATTTCCGCAGTCCTGACCAAAGAGGAGACTCCCCACCTGATCACCCCAAAAACGACGGTGCGCGAGATGGCGGGGCTCATTTCTCTCTGCAGCTTTTTCATCGGCGGGGACACAGGGCCAACACATTTGGCGGGGATGTTCGGTGTCCCCACGGTGGCTCTCTTCGGCGCATCAGATCCGGAACGGAATCGCCCTTGGCCGGTGGAAAGTTCCACGGTGGTGCAGAAAGCAGAACTCTCCTGTGTCCCCTGTTGGAAGCGCGAATGCCCTTTGGCGGATTCACAGCACCTGCAATGTCTTCACACGTTGGGCGTTGCAGAGGTTTGGGATGCCTGTGAGCAAATCCTCGCCGAGCGCACCGCCCGGTAAGGATTTTGCCCAGGCTTACTCCGCAAACACCAGTGTCCCCCATTGGCGGATATTGTAGAGTCCAATTCCTTCCCAACTGATACTGGGGACGAGCGCTTCCTGATAATGGCGACCAATGTTGATGCCCCAAGTGTCCCCAATTTCAGGAGTGCCTTCCGCGCCGGTTTCCTTCCAGGGAATCTGCATTTCCAACGTCCAGTAATCCGCTCCCTTGCTACTCGCGCTGGTGTAGGTACTGGTGTAGTACTTGTTTTCCACATCACGGGGGAGTGAGTTGAACCGTGTCCCCACGGAGTTCTGGAACAATCTCCAGTAATCGAATCGGGATTCTTTGGGATCGAAGAAGAGTTCAAAATCGTCGTCGTTCCACGTGAAGGGAATCTCTCCTTCCGCTTTCGCCAAGAGCTTTTCCGGATTCGGATGCCCCATGTGTGCCGCCACGTACAGATGTTCTGCATCCCAGGCCAGCTTCACCCAAGTGCTGACATCCGGAGTGGTGCCGTTGGTATGCAGAAAGGATTCAATCGCTGGGATGGATTCCCAGCCTTTGTCGGTGAGATTTCCATCAATCACGATTTCGTCTGTTCGCTTTTGCGCCGTTGCTTGCGGTGGTTCATAAAGGCGATACGTCGCTTTGTACTCCACTTTCTCCACC
>JANRMB010000118.1:0-2594 GCA_033761985.1 Candidatus Sumerlaeia bacterium
TGAAGATTAAGAGTGAGCAATCCCCCACCGTGCTTTCCTGCGATGCGGAGATGGATCACTTGTGCGTGTTGATGCCCATCAAGCTTGCCGAGTTGCGGGCTCAAGGGATCTCTGTGAACTAATTCACCTTTACGTAGAATGGTAAAAGGGAGGCCGCTCGGAAATGGGCGGCCTTTGTTGTAGTCTCCATGGTTGATGCTCCCGAAACAAACGCTGGAATCCCCATGCTGCATTTATGCGTGCATGAAAAAGGGGGTGGGGCGGAAGCGTACCTGCATTTCATGCGCGACCAATGTGCTGGAATGGTCTCGGCCAAGGGGCAAACTCTCTTCAACATCGCCTCTTTGGAGAGATTGGGAGCACACCCGCCAAAACTATCAGCGATTTGGGGGCTTCGGCGTTTTCTTCATGAACGGCCTGAGCCGGTGTTTTTTCTTTACGGTCAACGGGCTCAGCTTTTGGCGGCTTACCTTGCTCCTAAGGGGAAGAAACTCGTGGGGATGATCCACGGGGAAATCGACTTTGAGGGGAGAAAAGCCCAGGTGCGCCGGTTGTATGAGAATCGGATGGATTACTGGGTGGCGAATTCCCGAGCGGTGTTGGATCGGCGGAATGGTTGCGTGGTGGAAAACGCGTTGTTTCATGATGGTAGCCCGTGGTTACCGGAGTCGCGCCCGGCCCCGCGCTATGATTACGGAGTTCTGGCAAGCGGGAACGCCTTGAAGGGGCATCGCTTTTTGATTGAATTATGGCGGGCTCATCCCGAATTGGGAAAACTGTGTTTTGCCGGGAATCTTCCGGAAGACCTGAAGCGTGATGCCACGCAGGCGGGAATTGATTGCTTGGGGTTTGTGAAGCCGTTCGATTTTTTCAGTGATATTCGGATGCTGATTCACCCCAGTGTGAGTGAAAGCATGCCGAATGCGATTATTGAGGCGCTGGGATTTGGCATTCCGGTATTGGCAAATCCGGCGGGGGGCATACCGGATATTCTGGGTGAGTTTGCTCCGGAAATGGTTCTTCCTCGTGCGGCGTGGAAAAAACACTTGGGTACAATGAATTTTGCTGTGTATAAAGAAAGAGCACTGAGTTTGGCCCCACGGATACGAGAGCGATTTCATGTGGGGAAATGCGTGGGTGCTCTTCAACGCGTTTGCCACCTGCTGACCAATACCCACTAAAGGATTTTTTGAAATGGCCACTTTTGAAATTGTGGAAAAACAAGGACTAAAGATGATTCGGGCGGTGTTGAATAACGACATGATCCGCGCGGAAGCCGGCGCCATGCATTACATGCGTGGCCGTGTGGAACTGGAAACCAAAATGCCCACGGCAGGTGGTTTTTTGAAGTCCATGGTGACTCAGGAGACGATTTTCAAGCCCACCTATACGGGGACTGGTGAAGTTTATTTCGGCCCCCCAACTTTTGGTGAGTACACCGTTCTGCATTTGAACAATGAGGAATGGGTGTTGGACAAAGGGGCGTATGTTTGCTCAGACGCCGGTGTGGAAGTGGGCTCCTTCCGGAACAAAGCGTTTTCCGGATTTATGAGTGGTGAGGGCTTTTTCCAAACCAAGGCTAGTGGCACCGGGAAATTGGTGATCAAATCACCCGGGGCGTTGGAAATCATTGATTTGGTGAACGACCGTTTGGTTGTGGATGGTAGTTTTGCGGTGGCTCGCCAAGCGCATTTGAACTTCTCCGTGAAAACGGCGGCCAAAGGGATTTTTGGTTCCATGGCTTCCGGCGAGGGATTCGTCAACGTGATTGAAGGAACAGGCCGCGTATACCTTGCGCCGGTCAGCAACCTGAATGTGAGCTTGGTGGACTATATTTCCGCCGAGATCATCGGACTGATTCCGAAAAAATAACGCCGAACTCCAAGCGGGTCTTTCGCGGTGGTCGTTAGTCGGCCATCGCGAAGGGGATGGGATCGAGTTTGTTGAGTTGCTTACGAACCAAGTCGGAAAAAAGAACCGCGAGTTCGGAAATCTGGTGGTCTCTCCGCCACGCCAAGGCCACTTCGCGGGAGGCTTGAATCCCTTTGATGGGGAGAAACACAACCTGATCCGCAGGTGCGAAACGAAGCACCATCTCTGGAAGCAGGGAGACACCCACACCCTCGGCAACCATCTGCAGCACCGTACTTACCTGAGCTGTTTTGCAAACAACCCGGTTGAGAAGGGAATGACCATGGCAAAATTCTCGAAGCTGCACACCCAGACAGTGGGTTTCCTGTAGGATGATGAAGGGATATCCACGAAGCTCTTCGATTGTGACGGTTGTTTTTCTGTTCGCCAAGGAGCGTGGGAAGACTGCGAGGAATTGCTCCTGAGCGAGAACTTCTACCTCGAGATCGGGGTGATCGATGGGGGTGCTCATGAGACAAAGATCAAGCTTGCGGTGAACAAGCTGCTCGATCAAAGGGGCGGTAAAGTCTTCCTGGAGGATGAAACGAGCGCGGGGTTGGCGGCGCACAAACTCCCGCACCGCCGGAGGAATGATGTACGGGGCAATAGTGGGGATAGCCCCAAATTTGAGATCTTGGACCTGATCGAAGGATTCGGTAGAAAGGCAGCGCTCCAGTTCCTCA
>JANRMB010000119.1:0-7522 GCA_033761985.1 Candidatus Sumerlaeia bacterium
TCAAGCAGGGTTCCGTGAGCCCCAACGAGACAATCTACACCGAGTCCCCCACCAGTACCCCCAACGCCACGGTAAACCAATTCAATTTGGTGAATCTGGAAATGAACCGCTGGGAAGCTCAAGGCCACGCCGAAGTCTTCAACTACCTCTGGGTTCCTTGAAGTTATTCGAAGTATACATCCAGTTTGAGTCACCGTGGAATCAGTTCCGCGGTGGCTCTTTTTTTATGGGATTTATTTTGACGGTGTTGGGTGGATTCGGTGATTTCTCAGGGTGATTTGAGTTCATCCTCCAAGGAATTTACACTGTGCCCAAACGCCCTGCAGCCCCCAAACGCCCCTCCAGTGCTGGTCGTTCCCCACGGCGAATCCCCTTTATTCTAATGGGGATCGTGTTGTTTGTTGGTTTGGTCGCTGGTTATGCGGTGGGGAATGTTCTCCCTGTAACCAAAGTGAATCAACTCGCCGGGGATGGAATGTCTCCAGCGGAAGCGCAGCGCCGTATTGCTGAATTGCAGGAAAAACTGCAGGAACTAAACTCCGAGCGCGATGAGACGGAAGTGGAACTCGGCGAAACGCAGATTCAGGCGATTCTCAAAAACAGCTAAAGATTTATTTGGCGGAGAACCGGAGTTCATCCCCCACATCGGCAAATTTGGTGCGGCCGGGGATGAAGATCATCTCCGCCCGGCCGATGGGCCCGCTCCGGTTTTTCCCCACGATGATGGCCGCCGGGATGGTTTGGTGCTTCACGGGGAGTCCATCAGGTCCCTTTTCCGCTTCCTTGCGTTCCCGGTGAACGAACATCACAATGTCGGCGTCCTGCTCGATGGAGCCCGATTCCCGCAGGTCGCTGAGCTGTGGCTCGGCAGGTTTATCCTTACTCCCCCGCTGTTCAATACTCCGGGAAAGCTGGCTGAGAGCGAGTACCGGGACGCGAAGTTCCTTGGCCAACCCTTTGAGTCCGCGCGAGATTTCGGCGACTTCCTGCTGGCGGTTGTATTCCTTCTTCGTGCTGCTCCCCTGCATCAGCTGAAGATAATCCACCACAATGAGCCCGAGATTTTTGTAGCGTGCTTTGAGACGCCGGGCGCGACTGCGCAACTGCATGATGGAAATGCCCGGCGTATCATCGATGAAGAGGGGATAATTCATGAGATGGGAAGCGGTCTCGCGGAGTCGTTCCCATTCCTTGTCGTTGATTTTTCCCTGGAGAATTTTGTAGCTGTTCACCTCGGCCTCACCGGCGAGAAGGCGCATGGCGAGTTGCTCGGCACCCATTTCCAAGGAGAAAAACGCCACGGCGGAGGAATCAGACCGACTGATGACGTTGTGGACGAGGTTGAGCGCAAAGGCGGTTTTCCCCATGGAGGGTCGCGCCGCCAGAATCACCAGGGCTGTATTATCGAATCCGCTGATGATGTTGTCGAGTTCCTTGAATCCCGTTTTCAACCCCGACCGAGATTCCTTGGTCTGGTAGAGGTGCATGATTTCTTCCACAGACTCGGTCATGAGCTGTTCGAGACTGAGGAAGCCGCCGTTCTGGTTGCTGCGGTTGACGCGGTAGATTTCGCCCTCGGCACGCTCGATGAGCTCAGGGATGTCGGCGATTTCGTCGCGTGCCTCGCGCATAATGCGGTCGGCGGCGGCCATCAGGTTGCGGAGTGTGGCCTTATCCTGGACAAGCTGGGCGTTCTCCGGGGCGGCGCTGGAGGAGAAAACGTTGGTCTCCAGCGTGGCGAGATACATGTACCCGCCAACGTCATCGAGTTTGTTGGCCCGCTGAAGGGATTCCACCAACAGAGTCAAATCACTGGGTTTGTTGTTGTTATAGAGTTCGGCGAGATGGCGGAAAATTTCCTGGTGCGCCGGTTGGTAGAAATCCTCCGGCTGAAGAAGACGCACCACATCGGGGATGACTTCCCGATCGAGGAGCATGGAGCCGAGCACTTTTTTTTCGGCTTCCAGATTGTGGGGAAGCACACCGAGGCGTTCAATCGAGCGGTTGTCGTTACCGGTTGCGGGCATCGGGAATTCCTGAGTCAGTAGGGAAAAACGTGGAAGCGATAGCTGCGTTGATAGCGGTTTGCGTTGCAAGTTGAAACGACTTTTCCACAACTTACTCACTCACTTCACACCGTTATCCCCAAGGTTATTCACAGGCTGTGAAGAAGTAAAGGCTGCGATATGACGACATTTCCGCCGCAACAGCCCCAGATCATGGCAATTCTCAACGTCAGCCCGGAATCTTTCTTTCAGGGGTCGGTGGCGCGCACGCAATCGGAACTCCTTCAGGCTGCGGAACGCGCCCTGAAATCCGGGGCGGATTGGTTGGATGTGGGGGCGATGTCCACGGCGCCGTACAAGGAAACCCGGATTACGGAGGAGGAGGAAGCCCGCCGCATGGGGATTGCCGTGACTGGAATTGTTCGAGAGTTTCCGGGGGTGAGGGTTTCAGCGGATACCTCGCGGTTGCTCCCGGCTCGGGCGGCATTGGAGTCGGGTGCGACCCTGCTGAACGATGTGCATGGGCTGCACCAGACCCCGGAACTGGGCCCCTTGGCGGCGGAGTTCAGCGCGAGTGTGTGCCTGATGGCGAATGAATCTCAGTGGGATGGCGTGGCTCCTCAGGGGAGCGAACCGGTGGAGTGGATTGTGGGATTACTTAAGGAAGCTGTAAAACGAGCGGAGAATGCAGCAATCCCCAGTGAACGCTTGATTCTTGATCCGGGGATCGGCTTCTTCCGGAAGACTCCGTTACCTTGGTACGAGGTGGATTTGGCGTTGATTCGCGGATTGGATCGAGTGGTGGCGCTGGGGTACCCGGTGCTGGTTTCGGTCTCGCGGAAGTCATTTCTCGGGAAGCTTCTTGATCGGGAGAAACCCGAAGAGCGGTTGGCGGGGAGTTTGGCAGCAACGCTCACGTGCTTGCAAAAAGGTGCGGCGATTATCCGTACCCATGACGTGGCAGAGACAAAAGATGTGCTACGCTGGTGGGGTCTGGCTTAGAACAAACTCGCGGCCAGAATCAGCACCACAATCTTGATGAAGAAGACGTTCATCAGGATGCTTCCGGCTTTTTCCTCGAGCACTTCCACACTGCCCATAACAATGGCGCGAATCAGGAAGCTGAAGGTAAAGATGCCCGCCAGATCACCGATGAACGAAAGCCCCAAACCGCCGACGAAAAAGTTGATCCCCCCGGAGACGATGAGAAAGGCGATGGCGGGGATAAACGTCAGCGCTGCAGAGGTAACCACAGCCTTCCACAGTGGGAAATCGTGAACTCCTTCGATACGAGTCGCCATGTAGAGGTAGCCGCCCTCAATACAGATGTTGGCGACGATGAAGACGATGAGCGCCACCACCCCCATGCTAAGACCGATAAACGGAATGGTGATGAACCCGGCTTCTTCCCCCAAACTCATGAAATCGGATTCATCATCCTCATATCTATATTCATCCTCATCGGCAAACGAGGAGGGGGAGTCACCACTGCCCAAATCCATCCCCCCGATGATCTCCTCTCCCACGTAGTTACCACCACCGAGTAATTGGGTTCCGATAGGAGCATCGGTGTGTAGTTCTTCCGGGGTGAGTGGGTCGGGTGTCGCCTGCAAAAGAGAAGCGGTATCCACCTGGGCCATGCGTGCTTCGGGGATTTCATCCCGTTGAACCAGGAGAATTTCCTGCACTTGGGAAAGGGGGATGAGAGGTTGGTTATCGGGTGGAAAAGAACTGCCGGGGCGAGCAATAAGGACGAGTTCGTCCCCCTGCAGGCGAAGGGCGCCAACCCAGATGGATTCAAGAATTTCGCCGGATTTCAGGCGGATGTTGGCTTTCCGGTACGTGCGCTCACCGGTACCAGCAAGAGAGGCTTCCGGTTCATCGAATTGAAGGAAGAGAAGCTTTTCCACTTCGATGGGGTGATCCGCGAAGGCTGTTTGCCCGGGGAGCCGCATCCGCACCAAGAAGGTGGCGCCTGCGGGATTAACGCGATAATCCGTGGTGAGAACACCGGTGAATTCCCGGCCATCCTGCAGGACAAGACGATCTGCGTGGACGACACCCGACAGAAGCAAAACACCAATCACCAAGATAAAAAGACCGCCGCAGAAGGTGGTTGCGGCGGCTTTCAACAAGATGCGGAGTTTTGTTTGTAGTCGGTTCATGAGTTGAATGACTTCCGCTCCAATTAGAGCGTCGGCATCACGTTCCCCAGAGTTTTGCGGTCGCCGGCCCCTTGGTTTCCACCAAGATCGGCAATACCCAACCCGAGTTGGCGACGCATTTCCTCCGGTTTTTTGGCATTGAGCAATGCCACTTCTTTGTCGATCACTCGGCGACGGCAGAGATCCGTCAAGCAGCGGTCCATGGTCTGCATTCCATACTTGGAACCGGCTTCCATGAAGCCGAGCACTTGGTGGGTTTTTCCTTCACGGATCATGTTTCGAACGGCGTCCGTACCAACGAGAATTTCGAGGGCGGCAACACGACCGGGTTTGATGGTTGCCACCAAACGCTGGCAAACGATACCTTCAATCACGCCGGCGAGCATCACGCGGATTTGCTCCTGCTGGTGAGGGGGGAAAACGTCGATAATCCGGTCAACCGTCTGAACAACGTCCACAGTGTGGAGGGTGGAGAAAACCAAGTGACCAGTTTCGGCGGCGGTAACGGCAGCGGCGATTGTTTCCAAGTCGCGCATCTCCCCAACCAGAATCACATCGGGGTCCTGACGCAGGGCATATTTGAGAGCGGCAGAGAAGGAGGCGGTGTCCTCATTCACCTCGCGCTGTTCCACCAGACACCGTTTGTGGGGGTGAATATACTCGATGGGGTCTTCAGCGGTGATGATGTGATCGGGGCGCTCGCGGTTAATCATGTCGATCATGGCCGCGAGAGTGGTGGATTTACCAGAACCAGTGGGGCCGGTGACGAGGGTCAGGCCGTTGGGGCGGCGCGCCAAAACGGTAAGAACTTTGGAGGGAAGACCCAATTCCTCGAACGTCATGATTTGTTGGGGAATCGTTCGGAAGGCAGCGGCAACGGAGCCACGTTGGAAGTGGGCGTTTACGCGGAAACGGGCCACGTTGGTGACGCTCAGAGAGAAGTCGAGGTCTTTGTTTTCCTCGAACTTCTGCTTCTGGATATCGGTGAGGATACCAAAAACAAGCCGGCGGGTGTCGGCGGCGGAAAGGGGTGGGTGATCAAGATCTTCCAGAGAACCGTGAACGCGCATCACGGGGGGGCGACCCACGGCGATGTGCAAATCCGAGGCGCCGTTTCGCACGGCAATTTTCAGCATTTCTGTAACGTCTAACACGGAGGGAACTCCCCGCCGAATCACAGGCAATTTCGGGCATCGGTGTTCGGCTTGATTTCTTCGACTGAATTCATGGTCAACCCGGGTTGTTTCGTCAACCGAATCATCCATTTGGGAGAGCAGGTTTTTGGTTCAGGGAAGAATTTGAACACTTTACGCGTGCAACTGATTGGGCAAGGGTTTAGGAGTGTTTCACCTCAAAAGCGACGGTACCGCGTTGAAGCCTCCACAAATGCCCCAAACTCCCGGCGATGTTCACACCGATTGCCGTTATTACTCGGGTTACAAACCGTGCGGAAAATCCGAACAGTGCCCTGATTGCGCACACTACGCCCCTAGAGGAACGGAAATCCTGATCATCAAACTCGGGGCCATGGGCGATGTGCTCAGAACCAAGGCCTTACTTTCAGGTTTGAAAGCTGCACACCCCACGAGTAGCATCACGTGGGTGACGAATCCGGGTTCTGCGGAGATTGTGAAGGATGCTCGGGTGGATCGGGTTTTGGAACTGCATCCGCTGATCCATTTGGAACTTGCAGCAAAACAATTCGATTTGCTGCTCTCGTTGGATAAGGAACCCGTGGCGTTGGGGCTTTCGGCATTCATCCCTGCAGCAGGCAAGTTCGGATATGCTCCAACCCCCTCAGGTACGGTGGGAATTTGGAATGCCGCCTCGGAATACGCTTGGAGGCTGGGGCTTTCCGACGAGCTTAAGTATCGGCACAATCGTAAAACCCACCTGCAGTTGTTGTACGAGATGGCGGAACTACCGTACAACGGCGAAGAGTATGAACTTGCTGTGTCACCGGCAGAGATCGACGCCGTAACTCATCTCATCGCCCGCAGTGGTTTGAACGCCACCGCTCCCCGATTGGGAATCAACACGGGATGTGGCGAGGCATTCCAAACCAAGGCTTGGACTCCGGAGGGTTTTGCCGCCTCCATCGAGCGTTTGCTGGAAACAACTCCTTTCAGTATTCTTTTACTCGGAGGACCTCGTGAAAAGGAAATCAATTCCGCACTGGCCGAGCGATATCAGAAATCGCACCCCGGGCGGTTTTTTGATACGGGGACGGAGAACACTCTCCCTCGATTTTTCGCCTGGGTGAATGCCTGCGATGTGTTGCTGAGTTCGGATAGTTTGGCGATGCACGTGGGGATTGCACTGAAAAAACGAGTGGTGGCGTTTTTTGGTCCCACGTGTGAACAGGAGATTGATCTTTTTGGTCGAGGCGAAAAATGGGTTACCACTTACGCCTGTTCGCCGTGTTATTTGAAGACATGCACCGTTCGCCCCAGTTGCATGCAGGCGATGCCCGCGGAGGAAATCTGTGAGGCGTTGGAGCGTCAACTTCCGCTGGTGGGAGTCCGCTGATGGTTGAACCACAGGGAACTCCACCACGCCAGGAACTGATTGTTCCCGGGAAATCACTGGAAGCGAAGGAAGCCGTCCCCGTGGAGGTGATCAACGAAGATCAACTTTCCACCGAAGTTAAAGCCCCACCGTCCCCGCCGCCAACTCTTCCCCCGGCTCCACCGGAGAAGTCCTTTTTTCAATCCGTGCTGGATGCAATCCCGTGGGGGTATTTGATTCTGATTCCCATTTTTGGGATTTTTTTCCCACTCTTCAACTCCACATTGGAGAGGGCGGCAGAAGCGTACAAATTCCCTTACCAAATCGACCGTGAGGAGGGTTTTCTTCTTCAGCAAGCCGTCATGATGGCTGAGGGGGAATCAATCTACCAGCCAATTGAAACCGAGCCGTATCTAGTGGGGAATTACCCTCCTGTTTATCCGGCGCTGGTGAAAGGAATGTTGGGGACGGATGAACTCACCATGCGCCCTGCGCGGTTAGTGATCATGCTCGCTCTGGTTCTGCTTTGCGTGGTGGTGGCATTGTATCTCTATGAGGAAACACGCTCATTTTTTCCGGGTTTGCTGGCGTTGTTTCTGTTTCTTTCATACTATGGTACGCGGGAATGGATCGCCTTTGGGCGGGTGGATATTCCAGCGTTGGCGTTCGCAGTTTGTGGCATGGCCGCCTGCAGTAACAAACACCGAATTGTGGGGGTGACTCTGGGGACACTGATGCTCTGTTTGGCATTCTTTACCAAGCAGACGCAGATAATTGCACCGGCGGCAATTTTTCTGGGATTGTGGTGGCAAGGGGAGCGAAAGTTGGCTGTGGGATTTGCCG